>VGJC01000001.1 GCA_016867635.1 Candidatus Aminicenantota bacterium
GTTGAGGGCGATCTTGCGGAGCCAGGGGTAGAGGGGCCAGTCGGCGTCGAACCGGCCCAGGGCGAAGTAGGCCTTGACGAACGTTTCCTGGGCGAGGTCGTCGGCCGACTGGTGCGCGCCGGTCAGCCGCCGGCAGAGGGCGTAGATCCGCTGCTGATGCTTGCGGACCAGGCTCTCGAAGGCGTCCATGTCTCCCTGCTGGGCTTTCCTGACGAGGACGGCATCCTCCGGATGCTCGTGCGGTCTCGTCGGAGCTCCCATAGGTGATACACCTCGCCGCGGAACTTATTCCCTTTCCTATTATAGGCTTTTCGGCCGGACTTGTCGCCGCGGAGGCCCGAAAGGTGCCAGCCCGTCGGATGGGGAGAGACGCTGGAGGGAGCAGAATAACAGGGGGACACGTACCTCCGGTACATGTCCCCGATCTCTTCACTTCAGCACGAAGCGGACGGTCACCGTGAAGGTCACGGGCCTGGGACGCCCGTTGATGACGAGCGGCTCGTAGACCCATTGGCGGACGGCGGCGACCGCGGCCTCGTCGAGCAGCGGGATGGAGCGCAGGACCTTGACGTCGATGACCCGTCCGTAGATGTCGGTCGTCGCTTCGAGGATGACGACGCCCGCGGCCCGGACGAGCCGGGCGATCTCGGGATACTCGGGCTCGACCCGGCGGACGAGCCGGGGAGCCTTGATCTCGCCAACGGCCTGGACGACGGGCTCGACGTCGCCGACCAGGCTGTAAAGGACGTCCCCGATGAGGCCGGCCGGCAGGCCGCCCTCGATCCCGTAATCGACGCCGCCGGGGATGCCGAACTCGGCGCCCCCGGCCCCGAAGCTCTCTTCGACGATGCCCTCGGGGATGTTCACGGGAGCGACGCTCCAGGTCGCGGCCGACGCGGCGACAGGGCGCGCCTTGATCCGGCCCCCCGGGCTCCCGGTCCTCGCTTTGGGCGGAGGCAGTGGTGTCTTGGGAAGCGCGGGGGCGACGATGACTGTCGAGATCCCGGACTGAGGCAGGTCGCCTACTCTAAGGAGCGGCAGGACCAGGGCCAGGGTCAGGGCGGCCGCGTGGACGAGCGCGGCCGCCGGCAGGGCGACGGCCTTGGCCCCCAAATGTTTTTCCGGGATGAAGAACGCGTCTTGGAACATCTTGGCCTCCTTGCGGCGGACTCCCGGAAGCCCGTGCTTCCATACGGGATACAATCGAGGAGGCAGAGATATTCCCCAAGGACGGTCCGTTATCAAGGGGAAGTCCTCAGTTCGGCTTGGCGAAGGATATCACCCTGGGCGACATCCATCGCCGCCTCACGACGGACTTCCTTAGCAGAGCGGAACGAGGGCTACGCTTTCGCCTTGGGCCTCCGGCCGGCCTTCTTATAGACGACGGCGACGACGGTCTTGTCGTTGCCGCCCATGTTGACCGACAGGGCGTAGGGGCGCTTGCGCGAGATCTTGATCTGCCAGCCGTCGGCCTTCCCCGTGAGCTGCTGCCAGACCGTGACGGCCTGGCGAACCCCGGTCCCGCCTGTCGGATGGCCCCAGCCGACGAGCCCGCCCGAGGTGTTGAACGGCACCTCGCCCTTGCGCGAGGTCTTGCCCGCCAGCACGTAGTCGGCGCCTTCGCCCTTGCCGGCCAGGCCGATGGCCTCGACCGACAGGATGCCGGAGATGGTGAAGCAGTCGTGGCACTCGACCGTGCCGATCTGGTCCAGCGTGACGCCCGCGGCGTCCAGGGCCTTCCGCACGGCCCGCCTGGTCGTTTCGAGCTCGGTCAGGTCGGCCGGCGGCACGGTCAGGTCGGCCTCGACCTGCCCCCAGCCGGCGACCTCGACGGCCTCGTTCTTGGGGACGCCGCAGCGCTCGAGGCCCTCCTCGGACATCACGGCGATGGCCGCCGCGCCGTCGGAGACCTTGGAGCAGTCGAAGACGTTGAGATGGTCGACGAACGACCGGGGATTGGGCTCGGCCAGGCCCACGGCCTCGAGGTCCGGGCAGGTGTTGTGGAACTCCTGGGCCGTGTCGCACAGCCGGGCGTTCTCGACGGCGTTCCGGTACCAGCGGGCGAAGGCCCGCCGGGCCTTGTCGCGCCCGACCTTCTCGATGTAGGCCCCGGCCCGGTCGCTGAAGAGCGAGGGGAAGAAGTAGGCGTGGCCTTGCTTTCGCTCGCCGCGGTACCAGCCGGCGCCGCCGAGGATGTCGGCCCCGTAGATGGCCTTGACCGTGTTCTGGACCTCGACGCCGACCGTCAGGACGACGTCGGACGCCCCGGACATCACGCTCTTGATGGCCGCCGTCAGCGCGACGCCTCCCGAGGCGCAGGCGCACTCGACCCGGGTGCACGGCTTCCAGCGGAGGTCGGGGTCGATCGAGGGGATGAGCGCCGCCAGGTGCCCCTGCTTGTTGAAGCGGGCGGCCATGAAGTTGCCGATGACGCCCTCGTCGACGTTCCGGCCGCCGCCGATCCGGGCCAGGACGGCCCGCCCGGCCTCCTGGATGTATTCCTCGAGCCCCGGCCGGGGCTTTTTGGGATTGAATTCCTTGCGTCCGGTGCCGAGGGAGACCGTGTGGTGGCCCGCGGCCATGTAGACCTTGCGCCGGTTCTTTTTCATCGTCCGTCCTCTCTCAATCGAAGTAGCCGTTGACCGGCCCGTAGGCGTGGTAGAAGCCGGTCAGCATGACGGTGTTGACGTCCTCGTCCTTGCGGGCGACGCCGTCCCTGACCAGCCCGAGGCCGATCTCCTTGGAACGCCGCCCGTACTCGCGGGCCAGATCGGCCCCGAGCGTGTCCATCTTCCGGAGCTCCTTGAAATAGCCCTCGAGGAAGCCCGCTTTGTCGGCCATGCCGATGACCCCCTTCCAGGGCTTGGCCGAGGAGGGGAGGGGGCCGAGACGCTCGTCGCACCGGGCGCTGATCTCGGCCAGCGGGACATAGGCCTTGGTGTCGGGGTTGAAGACCCCGGCCGGGCGGCCTTTCTCGTACTTGAGAAAGCCGTCCTTCTGGGAGCCGTCCGGGAACTGGCCGCCGGCGACCCCCATTCCGAGCATCCCGTCCACGAGCGGGCTGCGGAGACCTTGGCCCGGGAGCCGCTCGTTCATGACCCCGAGGATGAAGCGGCAGACGTCGAGCCCGACGTAATCGACGAGCTGGAAGATGCCCATGGGCCGGATGAGGAATTCCTGGCTGACCTTGTTGACCATATAGACGGCGTCGACGAATCCGTATTGACCGGACAGCCGCTCGGCATCGGCGATGCCGTGGAGGGCGTCGCGCATGAAGTGCCCGTTGCCGATGAAGCCGGCCACGTCGTTCGAAGCGACGACCGTCTTGCGCAGCTTCTTGGCGTACTGGGCGGCGAACTCGGCCAGCTCGGGCAGCGTCGTCCCGGCCCGAATGACCTCGACCAGCTTCTGGACGGCCGGCGGGTTGTAGAAGTGGAAGCCGACGATCCGGCCGCCGAGGCCGATCCTCGCGTCGAGCTCGGAGATGGGGATGGACGAGGTGTTGGTCAGGAACCAGGCGCCCCTCGAGTTGTTGTCCTTGATCCCGGCGAGGAGCTTGACCTTGAGGTCGGGATTCTCGTTGACGGCCTCGAAGACCAGCGTCGAGCCGTGGGCGGCCTCGATCCGGGTCGTCGGCCGGACGAAAGCCAGGACGTCCTCGACATACTGGCGGATGATATCCTCGTTCTCGATGAGGTCGGCCCGGTCGGCGTAAACGGCGCGCAAGGCGACGGTCTTCTTCTCGGCCGTCCGCAGGACCTGAGCCCGCAGGTACTTGACGAGGCCGGTCAGGGCCTTGGACGAGATGTCCACGGCGTTGAGGGTGAACTCGCGGTCCTTGTGGGCCGGGTCCAGGGCCAGGTCGGCCATCTCCAGGGCCGTCAGCAGGACGATGCCGCTGCCCATCTTCCCGGCGGCGCCCAGGACGGTGACGTTCTCGAGTCGCTCGGCGTAGCTCATGACCGGCTCCAATCGGGTTTGCGCTTCTCGAGGAAGGCCTTCATGCCCTCGGCCCCTTCGTTGCCGAAAAGAGAACCGAACAGCTCCGACTCCAGGGCGCAGCCGCTCTCGAAGTCCCCGAGGACCCCTTCGCGGACGGCGCGTTTGACGAGCTTGACGGCCTTGGGGCCCTTGGAGGCGACGAGCTTGGCCAGGTCGACGGCCGTCTGAAGGAGGGCCTCGGGCTCGACGACCTTCTGGACGAGGCCCATCCGCAGGGCCTCGTCGGCCCCGATCATCTCGCCCGTCAGGAGCAGGAACAGGGCGTTGCCCGGGCCGATGAGGCGGGGCAGCCGCTGGGTCGCGGCGTAGCCGGGGATGAGGCCCAGGTTGACCTCGGGCTGGCCGAACTTGGCCTTGGAGCTGGCGACGCGGAAGTCGCACCCCAGGGCCAGCTCCAGGCCGCCGCCGAGGGCGAAGCCGTTGACGGCCGCGATGACCGGTTTGTCGAGCCGCTCCAGGGACCGGAACGTGGCCTGCCCGAGCCGCGAGAAGCGCGAGCCTTCCTCCGGCGTTTTGTCGACCATCTCGGCGATGTCGGCGCCGGCGACGAAGGCCTTGCCTTCGCCGGTGATGACCACGGCCTTGATGTCGGCCCGGTCCCGGTATTCGGCGACGAGGGAATCCATCTCCTGGAAGAACCGGGTGTTCAAGGCGTTCAGGGCCTGGGGCCGGGAGACGGTGACGACGGCGACGCCGTCGGCGATCTCCTGCTTGAGGATCTCGTAGTTCATGGCATCCTCCCTATTTCGTCAAGACGGACCTGGCGATGACCAGCCGCTGGATCTCGGACGTCCCTTCGTAGATCTCGGTGATCCGCTGGTCGCGGTAGAGGCGCTCGACCTTGTATTCCTTCATGTAGCCGTAGCCGCCGTGGACCTGGAGGGCCTTGTGGCAGACCCGGTGCGACATCTCGGAGGAGAACAGCTTGATCATGGCCGCCTCGGCCGTGAACTTCCGGTCCCCCTTGTCCTTCATCCAGGCCACCCGGTAGAGCATGGACTTGGCGACCTCGACCTCGACGGCCATGTCGGCCAGCATGAACTGAACGGCCTGCAGCTCGCAGATCGGCTTGCCGAACTGGACCCGCTCCTTGGCGTAGCGGACGGCTTCTTCGAGAGCCGCCTCGGCGATGCCGACGGCCTGGGCGGCGATGCCGATCCGCCCGCAGTCCAGGGTGGCCAGGGCGATGCTCAGGCCCTTGTTCTCCTGGCCCAGGAGATTGGCCGCCGGGACCCGGCAGTCGGTGAAGATGAGCTCGGTCGTGCTCGAGGTGCGGATGCCCATCTTGTTCTCGTGCTTGCCGACGGCGAACCCCGGTGTCCCCTTGGGGACCAGGATGGCCGAGATACCCCGGGCGCCCTTCTCCTTGTCGGTGCTAAAAAAGCCGATGACCAGGTCGGCATAGCCGCCGTTGGAGACGAACGTCTTGGCGCCGTTGAGGACGAACTCGTCGCGGTCGCGGACGGCCGTGGCCCGGACGCCCGCCGGGTCGCTGCCGGCGTCGGCCTCGGTCAGCGAAAAACAGCCGACCCATTCCCCGGAGGCCAGCCTGGGAAGATAGGTTTTCTTCTGGTCTTCGGTGCCGTACATCATCAGGGCGTCGTTGACCAGCGAGTTCTGGACGGAGACGGCCACCGTCAGCCCGTTGTCCGCTTTGCTGAACTCCATCAGGGCCCCGACATAGGCGATGGCCCCCAGGTCCGCCCCGCCGTAGGCCTCGGGGACGGTCATGCCCAGGTAGCCCAGCTCGCCCAGCTTCTTGAAGGCCGCGAGGTTGAATTCGCCCTTCTCGTCCCGTTCCTCCATGCCCGGGGCCAGCTCCTTTTCGGCGAACTTCCTGGCCCCGTCGACGACCATCTTCTGCTCTTCGTTCAGCTCAAAATCCATGATGACTCCTTCCTCGGTCCGAACATATATCGGCGCCCGCGCGCCTCCGTCACCCCTTCGAGGGCCGCCCGGCCCTCTCCCGGATGTAATCCACGATGCCTTGAAGATCGTCCCCCGGGCCGAAGACCTTGTCGATACCCAGCTCCCGGAGCTTCTCCTGGTCCCTGGTCGG
Organism: Candidatus Aminicenantota bacterium; assembly: GCA_016867635.1. Classification (GTDB taxonomy): domain Bacteria; phylum Acidobacteriota; class Aminicenantia; order Aminicenantales; family Saccharicenantaceae; genus RBG-16-66-30. The sequence goes on from VGJC01000001.1 coordinate 6,062, forward strand.
GATGATGCCGCCCCCGGTCAGCAGGCGGTCGCCCAGGCCGGAGGCCTCCATGAGCTCCTTGACCCGGCGGAAGTTGGTCATGTGGGCCCCGGACAGGATGGACAGGCCGATGACGTCGGCGTCCTCGTCGACCGCGGCCCGGACGATGGACTCGGGCGACTGCTGCAGCCCGAGGTAGACGACCTCCATGCCGGCCTCGACCAGGGCCCGGGCGACGACCTTGGCGCCCCGGTCGTGGCCGTCGAGGCCGGGCTTGGCGATGATGACCTTGATCCTGCGGTCCGTCATGTTCGCATCCTCGCTTCCATCGCTAAAAGAACGGTTGTTCCCGGTATTCGCCGAAGACCTCGGTCAGGGCGTCGCTTATCTCCCCGAGGGTCGCGTAGCGGCGGGCGCAGTCGAGAAGGGGCGGCATCAGGTTCCGGCCTCCGAAGGCCGCGGCCTTGAGGTCCCGGAGGGCCTTCTCGGCGGCGGCGTTGTCGCGCTCGGCGCGCAGTCGGCGCAGGCGCTCGACCTGGTCCCGCTCCACGGACTCGTCGATCTCGAGCAGGGGGATCTCCAGCGTCTGGCCGGGGTTGACGAACTCGTTGACCCCGACGTGGAACTTCTTCTTTTTCGACAACGCCATCTGATATTCGTAGGCGGCCCGGGTGATCTCCCGCTGGAAGAAGCCCTGCTCGATGGCCGGGACGACGCCGCCGAGCTCGTCGATCTTCCGGAAATAGCGCTCGGCCTCCTCCTCGAGGGCGTCGGTCAGCTTCTCGACGTAATAGGAGCCGCCCAGGGGGTCGATGACGTTGGCCGCGCCGCTCTCGAAGGCGATGACCTGCTGGGTCCGGAGGGCGATCTCGACGGCCTTCTCGGAGGGCAGGGCCAGGGCCTCGTCCATGGAGTTCGTGTGCAGGCTCTGGCAGCCGCCGAGCACTCCGGCCAGGGCCTCGAGGGCCGTCCGGACGACGTTGACCTCGGGCTGCTGGGCCGTCAGGCTGCAGCCGGCCGTCTGGACATGGAACCGGCAGAGCCACGAGCGCGGGTTCTTGGCTTTGTATTTGTCGCGCATGGCCCGGGCCCAGATGCGGCGGGCGGCCCGCATCTTGGCGATCTCCTCGAAGAAGTCGAGGTGGGAGTTGAAGAAGAACGACAGCCGCGGGGCGAAGTCGTCGATGTCCATGCCGGCGGCGACGGCGTGCTCGACGTAGGCGAAGCCGTCGGCCAGGGTGAAGGCCAGCTCCTGGGCGGCCGTCGACCCGGCCTCCCGGATGTGGTAGCCGCTGATGGAGATGGTGTTCCACTGGGGGACTTCCTCGGCGCAATAGGCCATCAGGTCGGTGATCAGGCGGAGGTGGGGCTCGGGGGGGAAGATCCATTCCTTCTGGGCGATGTACTCCTTGAGGATGTCGTTCTGCAGGGTCCCCCGGAGCGCCTTGAACGGGATGCCGCGCTTCTCGGCGTTGGCCAGGAACATGGCGAAGATCCAGGCCGCCGGGGCGTTGATGGTCATCGAGGTCGAGACGCGGTCGAGGGGGATGCCGTCGAACAGGCGCTCCATGTCGGCCAGCGAAGAAACGGCCACACCGGTCTTGCCGACCTCGCCGGCCGACAGCGGATGGTCGGCGTCGCGGCCGTAGAGCGTCGGGTTGTCGAAGGCCACGGACAGGCCCGTTTGGCCCTTCTCGAGCAGGAACTTGTAGCGCTCGTTGGTCTGGTCGGCCGTGCCCATGCCCGCGAACTGGCGCATGGTCCAGAGCTTGCCCCGGTACATCGAGGGATGGACGCCGCGGGTGTAGGGATAGGCCCCCGGGTAGCCGAGCCGGGTCTCAGGATCATATCCCTCGAGGTCCTCCCAGGAATAAAGCGGTTCGAGCGGGCGGCCGGAGAGAGAGGTGAAATCGGCGTCCCTCAGGCCGCCTTTCTCGTATCGCTCCTGCCACTTTTTTCTATTGGGGTTCTTCACGGGGCCCTCTCTCTTCGTCGATCAAGATGCGGACCCGCGAGACGGCCTCGCGGATATAGGGGTAGGGGGAACGCCGCCGCTCGAGGAGCCGGCCGACGACCGCCGGGATGACCTCGCCGGCGTTGGTCAGCGCGGCGTACTTGTCCCACAGCTCCCGGCCGATGGCCGCCCGGACCTCGCTCTCGAGGCGGGCCCGGCGTTTCTCCAGGAACAGCCCGGAAGCGACCAGCCCGCTTACGAGGCGCTCGATCTCGGCGAAGGCCTCGTCCAGGCCCCTGTCCTGGAGGGCGGAGGCCTGGATGACCGGGGGCAGCGACTTCCTTCTCGGTCCGCCGCCGATCTCCATCAGGAACCGCAGGGAGTCAAGAAGCGTCTCTGTGCCCTGGAGGTCGGACTTGTTGACCAGGAACAGGTCGGCGGCCTCGATGATGCCGGCCTTGAGGGCCTGGATGACGTCGCCCGTCCCGGGCTGCAGGACGAGGACGACCAGGTCGGCCGAGCTCATGACGTCGAGCTCGGACTGGCCGACCCCGACCGTCTCGATGAAGATGCGGTCCAGGCCGAAGGCGTCCAAGACGTCGGCGGCGTAGGGCGTCGCCGGGGACAATCCGCCGTGGCCCTCCCGCGAGGCCATGGAGCGGATGAAGACCTGGTGGTCGTCGCTCAGGCGCTGCATCCGGACCCGGTCCCCGAGGAAGGCCCCGCCGGAGAACGGGCTTGTGGGGTCGACGGCCAGGACCCCGACTTTCCGCCCGGCTTGGACGGCCCGTCGGGCCAGGGCGGCCGTGACCGTGCTCTTGCCGACGCCCGGGGGGCCGGTGACGCCGACGCGGATGCCGCCCTTCTGGCGGGGGATGATCCGGTCGAGGACCTCGGGGATCGCCTGCGGGGAGTTCTCGACGACCGAGATCAGGCGGGCGCAGGCCAGGCGGGAACCGGCGAAGAAATCCGTCCACAGTTCCTGGCTGACGGACGGTTTCTCCACGCTCATGAAGCTAAGAAAGCGGCCTCTCCTCACGCCGCCGGTGCCGATTTCCCTTCTATCGAGAAACCTTTTTATATCTTTTTACGGCGCGCCCTGTCAAGGATTCAAGCCATGAGGCTGCAGATGGCGGCGACGTTGACCATGTCGTCGGCCGAGCAGCCCCGGCTGAGGTCGCAGTAGGGCTTGTTGAGACCCTGGACGATGGGCCCGACGGCCTCGGCCCCGGCCAGGCGCTCGGTCAGCTTGTAGCCGATGTTGCCGGCGTCGAGGTCGGGGAAGACCAGGACGTTGGCCCGCCCGGCGACCGGGCTGCCCTTGCACTTGCGCTCGCCGATAGAAGCCACCAGGGCGGCGTCGGCCTGCATCTCGCCGTCGAGCATGAGGCCGGGGGCCTTCTCTTGGGCCATCTTGGTCGCCCGGATGACCTTGTCGACGTCCTCATGGGCGGCCGAGCCCTTGGTCGAGAACGACAGCATGGCCACCCGCGGCTCCTCGCCGGTCACGGCCTGGAAGTTCTTGGCCGAGGTCAGGGCGATATCGGCCAGCTGGGCGTCGGTCGGGTTGGGGACCACGGCGCAATCGGCGTAGCAGAGGAGCTTGTCCGGGAGGACCATGATGAAGTAGCTCGAGACCGTCGAGATGCCGGGGGCCGTGCCCACGGTGTGGATGGCCGCCCGGATGACGTCGCCGGTCGAGGACATGTTGCCGCCGACCACGGCCCCGACCTTGCCGGTCGCGAGAAGAAGCCCGGCGTAGTAGAGCGGGCCGCGGGCGGCCTCGGCGCTCTGCTCGAGGGTCCACCCCTTGCCCTTTCTCTTCTCGAAGAGGATGTTGACCAGCTCGTCCTTCGCCTCGTGCGTGCCGGGGTCGACGACCGGGATGCCGCCGATGTCGATCCCGTTGTCCTTGGCCACCTTGGCGATCGCCGCGGCGCCGCCGACGAGCCACGGCTGGGCGATCTTGCCGTCCCTGAGGATCAGGGCCGCCTTGAGCGTCCGGACGTCCTCGGCGTCGGGGAAGGCGACCTTGTGGTTCTTCTTGGCGGCCTTGTCGCGGATGTCCCGGATGAAGGTATTTCCCATCGTATGACTCCTTAAGAATGATATCTCGTTCCCTTGGCCGGCCGCGGCCCCCCGAACGGAGGTCAGCGGCGGAGGTACTTGTCGATCTCGGCGGCCGCGATGCGGGCGTCGCCCATGGCCAGGATGACGGTCGCCCCGCCGCGGATGATGTCGCCCCCGGCGTAGATCCCCGGGAGGTTGGTGGCCATGGTCGTCCAGTCGACCTCGACGTTGCCCCACTTGCCCATCTTGAGCCCCGGCGTCGTCTGGGGGATGAGGGGGTTGGGGCTCTGGCCGATGGCGCAGACGACCAGGTCGACCTCGGTCGTGTACTCCGAGCCCTCGATGGGCACCGGCCGCCGCCGGCCCGACGCGTCCGGCTCGCCCAGGCCCATCTTCTGGCACTCCATGGCCCGCAGGCGGCCGTGCTCGTCGCCGATGTAGCGGATCGGGGTCGTCAGGAGCTGGAACTCGATGCCCTCCTCCTCGGCGTGGTGGATCTCCTCGATGCGGGCCGGCATCTCGGCCCGCGAGCGGCGGTAGACGATGATGGCCCGCTCGGCGCCCAGGCGCTTGGCCGTCCGCACGGAGTCCATGGCCACGTTCCCTCCGCCGATGACGGCCGCCGTCCGGGCCTTGAAGACCGGCGTGTCGTGGTCGGGGAAATCGTAGGCCCGCATGAGGTTGACCCGGGTCAGGTATTCGTTCGCGGAATAGACCCCGACCAGGTTCTCGCCGGGGATCTTCATGAAGTTCGGCAGGCCGGCGCCGGAGCCGATGAAGATGGCCTCGTAGCCGTCGGCCCTCAGGTCCTCGATGGTCGCCGTCATGCCGACGACGAAGCTCGTCCGGATCTCGACGCCGAGCCGCTTGAGGTAGTCGACCTCGGCCTTGAGGATGGCCTTGGGCAGCCGGAACTCGGGGATGCCGTAGATGAGCACCCCGCCCGACTCGTGGAGGGCCTCGAAGATGGTCACCTTGTGGCCGAGCTTGGCCAGGTCGCCGGCCACGGTCAGCCCGGCCGGGCCGGCCCCGATGATGGCCACCTTTTTGCCCGTGGGCGGCGGCAGGGGCGGGACCTTGACCGAGCCCTCGAGGCGCTCGAAGTCGGAGACGAAACGCTCCAGGTTGCCGATGGCCACCGGCGAGCCGCCGGTCTTTTTCAGCGAGCAGACCTCTTCACATTGCGTTTCCTGGGGGCAGACCCGGCCGCAGATGGCCGGCAGCGAGTTGGTTTCCTTGATCTTCCAGGCGGCTTCGACAAAGCGGCCGGCCTCGATGAGCTTGACGAAGGCCGGGATGTCGATGTAGACGGGGCAGCCCGTGACACAGGGCGAAGTGGGGCAGTCGAGGCAGCGGCGGGCCTCCTCCCGGGCCATCTCCGCGGTCAGGCCGAGATTGACCTCCTTGAAGTCGCGATTGCGCTCGTCCGCCGGACGCTCGGGCATCTTCTGGCGCACGGACTTCATGCGCTCCTTGGGCGGCACGGACTTGCGCAGGTCCTTGCGCCAGTCCTGGTCGAACTCGGCCTTCAGGCGGGCCCGGTCTTCGGGGGATAGTGCCTTTTTTTCCTCAGCCATGTCTCTCCGTCCCTTGTCCTAGGGGAGCTCGGTCTCCTCGAAGCGGCAGAGCGACCGGATCTCGTCGTCGAAATAGGATTTCCGGCGCATGAACAGCTCGGCCCAATCGACCTCGTGCCCGTCGAAGTCCGGCCCGTCGACGCAGGCGAACTTGGTCTTGCCGGCGGCCGTGCAGCGGCAGGCGCCGCACATCCCGGTGCCGTCGACCATGATGGGGTTGAGGCTGACGATGGTCTTGATGCCCAGGGATTTGGTGGCCTGGGCCGTGGAATACATGAGATAGGTGCAGCCGATGGAGATGACCCGGCCGACGGGGGCCTCGGCCTCGAGGACCTTGTCGAGCTCCTTGTGGACGAAATCCCCGGAGCCCAGGGCATGGTCGCGCGACGAGAACAGGACCTTGTCGCAGACCGAGAGATAGCGGTCCTTCCAATAGACGAGGTAGTCGGCCTTGGCGTCGATGACGGCGATGACCTTGTTGCCGGCCGCCCGCAGGGCCCGGGCCGTCGGCCAGAGGGCCCCGATGCCGAAACACCCGGCGGTCAGGACCACGGTCCCGAAGGGGCCGATCTCCGAGGCCCGGCCCAGCGGTCCGACGAAGACCGGGACCTCGTCGCCGGCCCGCAGGGCGGCCAGCTTGCGCGTGCTCGTCCCGACCGACAGGAAGACGGCCGTGACCGAGCCGCGGCCGGCATCCCAGTCGGCGATGGACAGGGGAATGCGCTCGCCGCGCTCGTCGGGCATGACGATGACGAACTGGCCCGGGCGGCACTTCCTGGCCACTTCGGGGGCCTCGAACTCGATGAGGTGGAGGTTGGGGACGAGACGCTCGCGGGTCAGGATCTTGGGCATCGTCTTCCTCGCACGAGCTTCAGGCTCTTGTTCTCGAGGGCCAGGTTCAGGCCCTTGTAATCGTCCGGGTCGCGGGGCGCGGCCCCGGCCGAAGCGGCGGCCCGGGCGGTGAGGGGGGCGTCGGTCACGGCCCCCGGCCAGGCCGGCTCCTCATGCAGGACCAGGCCCTGGTCCGGAAGGGCAGCCATCGCCAGGCCGCCGAAGGCGGCCACGGTCCGGGCCAGGTCCTTCCGCGCGTCCCCGCCCGAGGAGGGGAGGATCTCCGCGCGGTCCATCCTCGCGGCCAGGTCGGCCAGGATGCGCCAGCCGGGCCTGGCCTCGCCCGCCGGTTCGAGCGCCGGTCCGGTCAGCTGGACCCGGCCCTCGACGTTGACGAACGTCCCTTCCGTTTCGAACGATGTCGCTTCGGGCAGGACGACGTCGGCCGCGGCCGTGTTCTCGTCCTCGTAGCTTCCCTGGAAGACGACGAACCCGGCCGCTCCCGGTTCGAGCTTGGGTGAAGGGCCGGCCAAGTAGAAGGCCCGGACCTTGCGCCGGGAGGCGGTCTCGACCGGGAAGGCGCCGGCGATCTCGAGCCCGCCTCGCCCGTTGGCTTCCCCGTCCAGGGGGATGACGCGGCCGTCCGTCAGGGCGGCCAGGTTCAGGAGCTCGACGAGCGCGCTCCGCCCGCCGAAGGCCCCGAGGAAAGCCGGGCCGACGAGGTAGAAAGCCGGCTTTCGCGTCTCGAGGGCCTGGGCGATATCGAGGAGCGTTCCCCGGGTCAGGCCGAGGGACCGGAGCTTCTTCGGGCCGTCGATCTTGACGGCGGCGCCGCGGACCTTGCGGACGGCGGCCGCCAGGGACTTGAGGAGCGCTTGGCCTTTCCCCGCGGGGAGGGCGGCTCTGAGAGCGGCCCGGCTGGAGGCCCCCAGGGCCTCGGTGCCGATGTGGACCAATGTCGCCCCGTTCCGGACGGCCCGGGTGACCTCGACGCCCACGATGGGCTGGGTCTCGGGGAGGTCCTCTTCGAACACGACGATCGTGCCGGCCCGGCCGATGTCGGCCATCTGAAAATTCAGAGCCAGGGACTGCCCTGTGCGGCGCCCGTGAGCGCGGAGCGCGCCGGCGGCCGACCCTTCCCAGGGGCCGGCGATCGAGCGGGCCTTCAGGATGTCGGCGGCGAAACGGTGGAGGGCGAACAGGTCCTCGCAGGAGCTCTGGGCGGAGGCGGTCACGGCGATCTGCCCGTCTCCGAGCGCTTTGAGCCCCGCGGCGGCCGCGTTCAGGGCCTCGTCCCAGGAGGCGGCCTCGAGCCGGCCGTCCCGGCGGACCATCGGCCGGAGCAGACGGCGGGGATGGCCGACGGCGGTCTTCACCAGGAACCGGCCCTTGACGCAGGCCTGGCCGCGGTTGGCCGGGCCCTCGGGGTCGGGGAGGGTCTCGACGACGCGGCCGTCCCACAACCCGATCTTCAGCCGGCAGCCCTGGGCGCAAAAGGGGCAGAGGGCCTTGACCTCGGAATCGGGCAGACGTTCGTAGCGGACGCTCCGGTCGGCCAGAGAGCCGGTCGGGCAGACATCGACACAGGCCCCGCAGAAGCGGCAGCCGGAGTCGACGAGGCGGCGGTCCATGGCCGTGCCGATGACGGTCTCGGAACCGCGGGCGACGAAGGTCAGCACGGAGGCCCCCCTGACCTCAGAGCAGATCCGGACGCACCGGCCGCAGAGGATGCAGAGGCTGTTGTCGCGGTCGATGAACGGGTCGTCCCGCCGGACCTCGCCCTCCCGGCGCAGGGCGGGGTAGGGGACCCGTTCGAGACCGACGGCCTCGACGGCCTTCTGCAGCTGGCAGCGGCCGTTGGCCGAGCAGAGCACGCAACCCGTGGGCTCGCCCGTCTTCCGGATGGTGGATTTGTAGTCGTCGCAGGACGACTTCTCGTCGCAGACGAGGCAGGCATGGGGATGTTCGGCCAGGATGAGCTCGAGGATCCCCCGGCGAAGCGACTTGAGCTCCGGGGAATCGGTGCGGACCTCGAGGCCCTCTTCGGCGAAGGTCGTGCAGGCCGGCATGTAGCCTCTCCGGTCCTTGACCTCGACGAGGCAGAGCCGGCAGGCCCCGTAGGGTTCGAGAGCGGGGTGCTCGCAGAGGGACGGGATGAGGATCCCGTTGGCCTTGGCGACCTCGAGGATGGTCGGGCGGCCATCGAAGACGAGCGGACGGCCGTCGATGATGATGTTCATGACCGTCCCCCCTCTCCCGAGTGTTTCGAGACGGCCCCGACCTTGGGCGGGCAGATGTTCATGCAAGCCCCGCACTTGATGCAGGCGGCCTGGTCGATGACGTGGACCTGTTTCCGCTCGCCGGTGATGGCGTTGACGGGGCAGGCCTTGAGGCAGAGCAGGCAGCCGACGCACTTGTCGGGCTCGATGTCATACGTGATCAGGTTCTTGCAGACCTTGGCCGGGCAGCGGCGCTCGCGGATATGGGCCTCGTATTCGTCCCGGAAATAGCGCAGGGTGGACAGGACGGGGTTGGGCGCCGTCTGCCCCAACCCGCAGAGAGCCCCCTGCTTGACCGTCAACGCCAGCTCCTCGAGCTTGCGAAGGTCGTCGTCGGTGCCCTGGCCGCCGGCGATCCGGGCCAGGATGCCGGCCATCTGCCGGGTGCCGAGACGGCACGGGGCGCACTTGCCGCAGGACTCCTCCTCCGTGAAGCGCAGGAAGTAGAGGGCGATGTCCACCATGCAGGTGTCCTCGTCCATGACGATCATGCCTCCGGAGCCCATCATGGCCCCGGCCTTGGTCAGGCTCTCGTAATCGACGGGCAGGTCCAGGAGGTCGCGGGGGACGCAACCGCCCGAGGGCCCGCCGATCTGGATGGCCTTGAACTCCCGGCCTCCGGGGATGCCGCCGCCGATCCCGTAGACGATCTCCCGCAGGCGGATGCCCATGGGGACCTCGACCAACCCGGTGTTGTTGATCTTGCCGACCAGCGAGAAGACCTTGGTGCCCTTGCTCGTCCCGGTCCCCAGCCCGGCGAACCAGGCCGCGCCCCGGCTGATGATGGACGGCACGTTGGCCCAGGTCTCGACGTTGTTGATGACGGTCGGCCGCCCCCAGAGCCCGTGCTCAGCGGGGTAGGGAGGTCTCTGCCGCGGATAGGCCCGCTGGCCTTCGATCGAGGCGATGAGAGCGGTCTCTTCGCCCGAGACGAAGGCCCCGGCGCCGCGGACGATCTCGAGGTCGAAGTCGAAGCCGGTGCCGAGGATGTCCTTGCCGAGCAGCCCGAGCTCGCGGGCCTGGCCGAGGGCGACGCCCATGCGCTGGACGGCCAGGGGATACTCGTCTCGGATATAGAGGAAGCCCTTCTCGGCCCCGATGGCCCGGGCCCCGATGACCATGCCTTCGACCACGGCGTGGGGGTCGGCCTCCAGGACCGAGCGGTCCATGAAAGCCCCGGGGTCGCCCTCGTCGCCGTTGCAGATGATGTACTTCGGCTCAGCCTTCTCCCGCCGGCAGAGGGCCCATTTCCGGCCCGTAGGGAAGCCGGCCCCGCCGCGGCCCCTGAGACCCGACGCGGAGATCTCGGCGATGATCCCTTCCGGGGTCATCTCCGTCAGGGCCTTGGCCATGGCCTCGTAGCCGTCATAGGCGATGTACTCCTCGATCTTCTCCGGGTCGATGCGGCCCCGGTTGCGGAGGACGATGAGGCGCTGGTGCTTGAAGAAGTCGATGTCCGTCATCTTGGGGACGGGCTTGGCTTCGGCCGGCGGGACGTACATGAACTTCTGGACCGGGCGGCCCTTGACCAGGTGTTCCTCGACGAGGAAGGGAACGTCCTCGGGCGTCAGGCGCTGATAGAAGATGCCCTCCGGATGGACCACGACGATGGGGCCCCTCTCGCAGAACCCGTTGCAGCCGGTGGCCACGACCAGGACCTCGTCCTGGAGGCCGCGCCCGGCGACCTCCTTCTCCAAGGCCTCCTTGAGCGTGAACGCGCCGCAGGAGACGCAGCCCGTCCCGGCGCAGACAAGCAGGTGAGTGCGATGGTGTTTCAATCTCGTCCTTCAGTACATGGTTTCGCTGCCGACGGCCAGCGCGTATTCGGCGACGACCCGGCCTTCGAGCACGTGCTCGGCCAGGATCCTGCGCATCTTTTCGGGGGTCAGCTGGGCGTACTTGACGGGGGGCCGGTCCTTGATCTCGACCGTGACCATGGGCTCCCGGTTGCAGAGCCCGGCGCACCCGGAAGTGGTCACGATGACGTCCTGGACGGCCCGGCTCTCGATCTCCTGGAGGAGGGCGTCCATGATGCCCCGGGCCCCGGCGGCGATGCCGCAGGTCCCCATGTGCACGGTGACCTTGGCCCGCCCGGCGCCGTCCCGCAGGACGGTCATGGCCTTGGTCTTTTCGCGGATCCGGGCCAGCTCCTGGATGGTCAGCTTCTTGGTGCTCAATCTCCGTCTCCCGTCGCGTCGTTCACGTCGTCCCGATGCTTTCGAGTCCGGACCGGAGCGTCCGCCGGACCTCCCTGATCAGCTCCGGCCCGGCCGCGGACCCTTCGCACGATCGTGCGAAGAACGCATGGCTGGCGAACCTGAAGGCCCGGCCGTCCCGCCGATGGCGGTAACGGAAATCGATCTCGGGATGGCCGAGGACCAACATTATCATCGTTTCGGCCATGCTCGTCAAGGGTTGCCGATCGATGTGGCGGAAACGGAACCGGGCCGCGACCCGCGTGCCCTTTCCCGGGGTCGAGCGGACGGTCAGGTCGCCGCCGCTCTGCCGGGCCGCCTGGGCCAGGAGCGGCAGGCCCAGCCCGGTCCGCTTTTGGCCGGTCGTGAAGAACGGGTCGAGGGCCCGCCGGCAAACCTCCTCGGTCATCCCCCGCCCGTCGTCCGAGACCCGGATGGTCAGAAGGCCCCGGGACGCGTTCTCGTTGATGAGGATGACGACGCGCGTCGCCCCGGCGTTCACGGCGTTCTCGGCCAGGTCGAGGACGTGGAGGGACAGATCTTCCATCATGGGGCGAGGATCCTCCGGCCGCCGAGGCCGGCCAAGGCCTTGCGGACCTCCCCGAGGGTGGGAGAGGCGAGCAGAAAACCGGTCTGCCGGCTGCCGATCTCCTCGGGACGGTGGGCGTCGGAAAAACGGACCAGCGGATAGCCCGGAGGGGGAATGGACGGCAGCCCGGTTTCCGCGGCCCCGGCGGGAGAGAAGACCTCGAGGGCGTCAAAAGCCAGGTCCGGGGGGATGAACCCGAGCTGGGAGATGACGCTGAAGGAGCCCCGGTCGTAGTGGGCGGCGACGGCCAGCCCCCCGTGCGCGTGGATGAGGTCGACGATCTCGTGGACCGTCAGCTCGGTGGCTCCCATGAGGAAAAAGGGGTGGAATCCGGTGACCTCGTCGGCTTCGTTGACCAGGACCTGGTCCTCGGCGTAGGCCTTCTTCGGACCGCCGTCGGGCAGGCCCCGATGAACGGCCTCGAGCACGGGCCGGACATCGTCCATGGCGTCGAACAGGGCCAGGACGTGGACTTCCTCCGCCGAGACGATCTCCATCCCGGGCAGGACGGTGAGGCCTGTCCCGCCGGCCGCCCGCATGGCCGCTTCGGCGTTCTCCGCGGCGTTGTGGTCGCAGACGGCGATGATATCGAGGCCGACCTCCCGGGCCCGGCCGACGATGGCCCGTGGCGACATCGTCAGCTCGCCGCACGGCGAAAGGCAGGAGTGGATGTGGAGGTCGGCCCGGTAGCGCCCGAGGGTCATCGCGCCCCGCGCAGGCCGAGCTGGTGAAGCCTTCCGCTCAGCTCGAAGGCCCCGAGGGAGGTCCCGAGCAGCGGCAGGCGTTGCTCCTCGGACTGACGGACGGTGTCTTCGGACGGCTCCCGGCCGTTGGTGATGATGACGCCGGCCAGGTCCTTGAGGACGGCCACGGCGACGACGTTGGGATGGATCTGGATGGTGATCCACAGGTCGTCCTTTCGGCCGTGGGCCATGACGTCGCTCATCAGGTCCCCGATGTAGGCCCCCGCGACCGGGCGGTCGAGGCCGCCGCGGCCGGCGTGGACCTTGAGCTCGAGTTGCCGGACGATGTCGGAAAGCGTCATCGGATCTCCTTTCGGAAGAGGGGGCAGTCGTCGAGGTCGGCCAGGCCGCGGACGATGTCCTCGGCCAAGGTCAGGCAGTCGGGGGCGCCGCAGGCCCCGCAGTCCTTTCCGGGCAGGAGCCGAAGGAGCTCGTCCCGGCGGGTGGCCTTCCGGATGGCCTCGACGGGATCGGGGTCGAGCAGCGGCACTTCGATCGGCTTGACGGGGTGCTGGAACGAGAGGAAGTTCTCGCGGACGAAGGGGCCGAAGTCGGCCCGCTCGACACCCACCTTCTCGCTGGCCATGGAGACCAGCCGGAGAATGCGGCTCTTGGTGATGAAGCGGTTCTCGACGGCCAGCGGGCCGCCGACGCAGCCGTCCGGGCAGACCATGCACTCGAGGTAGTCGACGTCCTTGAGCTGGCCGGCCTCGACCTGGTCGAGGACCCGGATCGTGTCCCGGACCCCCGACACGGCGATCGTCCGGTGCTTCTTGAGGCCTCGCGTCTCGCCTCCCGAGAGCGACCAGCCGAGGCCCAGGCCGCTGAAGACGTTCGCCGGGAACAGGTGGTGCATGATCGTGCTCTCGTCGATCTTCTTCAGGGCCTGGAGGAGCCGGGGGTAGATGTCGCGGATGGAGATGGCCCCGTCCAGGTAGGACTTGGCCATGGTCGCCGGCCTATTGATGGAGACGATCTTGGCCGGGCAGGGAGTGATGTGGATGAGGCCGATCTCTTCGGGCGCGAGCTTCAGGACGCCGGGCAGGGTGGCCCGCAGGATCTTGGCGGCGATCTCCCGGGGCGGCTCGATGGGCACGATGAGCCCGCAGAGGGACGGGTAGCGCCGCTGGATGAGCCGTACGACGACCGGGCAGGTCGTCGAGATCAGCGGCCGGGGCTGCGGGTGGGCGGCCAGGTACTCCTCGGCGGCCGAGGCGTAGAGCTCGCAGATCGAGCTGAGCTCGAAGACCTGGTCGAAGCCCTCGTGGCGGAGGGCCGACAGGACCTCGTTGGGCGTCGTATCGTTGCCGAACTGGCCGTAGAGCACGGTGGCCGGGATGGCGACCTTGTACCGGAAGGCCCGCAGGTCGGAGAAGGATGTCGTTCGGGATTCGATGGCGTCGTTGGGGCAGTACCGGATGCACTCGCCGCAGTCGATGCACAGGTCGCCGAGGACCTGGGCCTTGTTGTCGCGGACCCGGATGGCCCGCGTCGGACAGGCCGTCAGGCAGTGGACGCAGCCGCCGCACTTTTCGAGGTTGACGCGGATGGGATGGTCGGGGCTCCGGCTCACGACGGCCTCCCGTCCCGGGCGAAGGTCATCTCCAGCCGCGTGCCCCGGCCCGGCTCGGAGACGATCCGGAAGACGTCGGCGTTCCTCTTGATGTTCGGCAGGCCCATGCCGGCCCCGAAGCCGAGCTCGCGCATCTCTCTGGTCGCGGTCGAGTAGCCCTCGGTCATGGCCAGCTCGATGTCGGGGATGCCCGGGCCGTGGTCGTCGACGATGATCGTGACGTCCGCGGGCGTCACGGCCAGGCGGACCGTCCCCTGGAACGCGTACATGATGACGTTCATCTCGGCCTCGAAGGAGGCGATGGCCGCCCTGCGGACGACCTGGACATCGAGCCCCAGCTCCTTCAGCAGGTCCTTGATGCGCCGGGAGACCTCACCCGCGCGGGCGAATTCCCCGCCCTTGAGAGAGTACTCCTGACGGTAACACAGGTCCTCTTCCATGACTCACGCGTCCGACCGCGGCGATCCTATCCGGATGCAGGCCTCGAACGTCGACAAGGGAGTCGAAATGAGCGGCAGGCGGTTGTCCCGGGCCTCGCCGACGACGGCGGCCGAGGGCCGCTTCCCTTGGACGAACACGACGGCCGCGACGTCGGCCACGGCGGCCGTGCTGACGACATGGCCGTTGACGAGGCCGGTGATCAGGAGCTCCCCCGGGCCCGTGAAGGCCAGGACGTCGCTCATGAGGTCGGAGGCGAAGACCCTCGTGAATTCGAGGCCCAGGTCGCTTCCCGGGGTCAGCAGCTCCCCGTCGAGGCGATCCAGGACGTTCCTCAGGTTCATCCGCCGGCCTCCGTGCCGTCCGCCGACGCCGGGGCCGGCTTGAGCGTTTCCAGCACGGCGTTGGCCTTGGTCTCGTTCATCTGGCCGTAGTAGCGGCCGTCGGCGACGACCAGCGGGGCCAGGGCGCAGGCGCCCAGGCAGTTGACCCGTTCCAGCGTGTATTCGCCGTCGGCCGAGGTCTGGCCGGCCGCGATCCCGAGCTTGCGCTCGAAGTGCTCGAGGACCGCCCCTCCTCCGCGGACGTGGCAGGCCGTTCCCATGCAGACCGTGCAGATGTGGCGGCCGCGCGGCCGCAGGCTGAAGGACTTGTAGAACGTGGCGACGCTGTAGACGTGGGCCGGCGAGATGTCAAGCTCCCGGGCCACGTCGTCGAGCGTTTCGGAGGACAGCCAGCGGAACCGGTCCTGGATGTCCTGGAGGATGGGGATCAAGGCCCGCTTCTCGCCGTGATACCGGGCGACGACGTCCCGGACGACCGTGGGTTCCGAGCTCATCTTCGTCTCCTTCTCCGGGTCGGTCTTCGATGTTTCGCCAAGCGCGGATCGAAAGGGGTCCGGCGAACAGGGGGTCAGCGGCAGCGCTGCCAGTCCGATTCGCTGAACATCCGGTCCAGCTGCTTCCACAGCTGCTTGACGTCGCAGGTCATGACGATCAGGTCCTGGGACCCGCCCTTGATATCCTTGACGAAATCGGGCATCAGCGAATCGTCACGGAAGCCCAGCCGCCGGAAGATCTTCTGGGCCCCGACCTGCGGCCGCATCATCTTGGCGACGATCGTCTGGAGGTTGTTCTGGACGGCGATGAAGTAGAGCTCGCGGATCATGATCGCCCCGAGCCCCCTCTGCTGGAAAGGCCGGGCCACGATCAGGCGGATCTCGCCCTGGTGCTTGCTCCAGGCCTCGCCCGACAGCTCCAGGGCGCCGCTGGCGATGATCAGGCCGCCGTGGACGGCGACGACCCGGATGTCATCGCCGGACTCGACCCGCCGGAGCCGCCGTTGCACGGCCTTGCGGTCGGTGACGTCGAACTTGAGGTACTTGCGGTCCTCCATGGGAAGAGCCAGGAAGAACTCCATCAACAGGTCGAGGTCCTCCATCATCAGCCTCCGGATGGTGACCTCCGTGCCGTCCTTCAGTTTTTCGATCTTGTCCATGCGCGCCGTGTCCCTCTCTCATTTGGATTTCGGCTTGTTATCCGGTATCACTCTATGACCTCGCCGGAAAATTGTCAAGACGGCGGTCTTGGTTCGTCCACGGCTCGGACGGCCCGCGGGAGATTGACAGGGCTTTGCCGGGAGTGGTATCGTGAGCCGAAGAACAACGATGTCACTGCGGGAAATCGAACGACGCTTCCATGACCTCCCGCTGAGGCGCAAGCTCATACTCAGCTTCCTGGCCGCTATCGCCGTCGCGGGCTTGATCACCCTCTATGTCGGCACCCGGCTCCAGCACCGGACGATCATCTCCCTGGCCGAAGCCAAGGTCCGGCACGACCTGGCCTCGGCCTGGATGGTCTACAACGAAAGACTGGCCGGGATCCGTGACACCATCCGGCTCAGCGCCGACCGGGATTTTCTCCGGGATGCGCTCTGGTCCGGCTTTCTCGGCGACGTCGGGGCCCGGCTCGACCGCATCCGCCGGGAGCTCGGCCTTGACATCTTGACCCTGACCGACGGCCGGGGACAGGTCGTCGTCCGCTCGCGCCGTCCCGAGATCTCCGGGGACGACCAGTCCGCCGACCCCTTTGTCATGCAGGCCCTCCGGGGAGGGTCCCCGGGGGGGACCCAGATCGTCCCCCGGGCGGAGCTCCTCAAGGAAGGACAGGACCTCGCCGATCGCGCCTACTTCGAGTTCGTGCCCACGGCCAAGGCGGCCGAGCGCGCGGGGACCTACGAGGAGAACGGCATGATGCTCAAGGCCTCGGCCCCTGTCGTCGGGCGGGACGGGGAGGTCATCGGGGTTCTCTACGGCGGACTGCTTTTCAACAGGGACTACAGGCTGGTCGACAAGGTCAAGGACATCGTCTTCAAAGGCGAGAAGTACAAGGGCCACGATATCGGCACCGTGACCCTGTTCCAGGACGACCTGCGCATCTCGACCAACGTCATGGACGACCAGGGGAAACGGGCCGTCGGCACCCGGGTCTCCCAGGAGGTCAACCAAGCGGTCCTGAAACAGGGAGTGTCCTATCTCGGGCGGGCCTTCGTCGTGACGGCCTGGTACATCACGGCCTACGAGCCCATCCGCGACATCGACGGCCGCATCGTCGGCATCCTCTATGTGGGGATGCTGGAGCGGCCTTACATCGACCTCCGCAACCGGGTCATCGCCACCTTCATCGCCATCGCCGGCCTGGGCGTCATCCTTATCCTGGGCCTGCTGTCCATGATCGCCGGACGGATCACCCGGCCGCTCGGCGTCATGGTCGAGGCTACGGACAGGATCGCCCGGGGGGATCTCGCCGGCCGCCTGGACATCGAAGGGCGCGACGAGATCGGCCAGCTGGCCCAGGCCTTCAACCGGATGACCGGGGACCTTCATGCCGCCCACAACGACCTGACGCAGTGGGGCCGGACGCTGGAGCAGAGGGTCGAGGAAAGGACGCGGCAGCTCCGCGAAACCCAGGATCAGCTCATCCAATCCGAGAAGCTGGCCTCCCTGGGGAAGATGGCCGCCGGCGTCGCCCACGAGATCAACAACCCCCTGACCTCCATTCTCATCAACACCCATCTCCTTCTCGAGCGATGCGAGGACCACGCCCTGGAGAGGGAACAGCTGACCATGATCGCCGACGAGACGACCCGGTGCGCCCAGATCGTCGGCGGCCTCCTGGATTTCGCCCGACAGACCCCGGCCACAACGGTCCAGGCGGACATCGACGAGATCGTCGAACGGACGGTCCAGATCCTGGAGATGCAGGCCTCGGTCCGAAACATCCGCATCGAGCGCCGTCTCCACCGCTCCTTGCCCCGCATCGCCATCGACAAGAACAAGATCCAACAGGTCTTTTCCAACCTGATCATCAACGCCTGTGAGGCCATGCCCGGGGGAGGGGTGCTGACCGTCTCCAGCCGCCTGAGCCGCGACGGCACGCACATCGAGATCGCCTTTTCCGATACGGGAGTGGGCATTTCTCCCGCGAATATGCCGCGGCTTTTCGATCCGTTCTTCACGACCAAGAGAATGGGAACGGGTCTGGGCCTGGCCGTCAGCTACGGGATCGTCCGCCAGCGCGGGGGGACGATCGAGGTCCAAAGCGAGGTCAAGCGGGGGTCCGTGTTCACGGTCCGCATCCCGCTGGAGGAAAATATCGAGGAAACGGGACGAGAGGAGAACGGATCATGACAGATACCGGCAAGAAGGCCATCCTGGTGGTCGACGACGAGATCACGGTCTGCAAGAGCATCCGGAGCGCGCTCGTCCAGGAGAACTACGACATCGATTTGGCCCTCAGCGGGGAGGAGGCCCTGCAGAAGGAGCAGGTCAAGAGATACGACGTGATGATCGTCGACCTGATGATGCCCGGTATCAGCGGGCTCGACCTCCTCCGGTCGATCAAGACGACGAACCCCGGGGTCCAGGTCATCATGGTCACCGGTTATCCGACGATGAAGAACACCCTCCAGGCCATGCAGATCGGGGCCTTCGATTTTCTGCCGAAGCCCTTCCTGCCGGCCGACCTCCGCAGCCTCGTCGCCAAGGCCCTGGCCGCGGGCGAGGGCCAGGGGAGAGCGTCAGGAGGCTCGTGACAGGGCGTCCCGCAGCCGGTCCCCGATCTCGGCCGGGCTGACCGCGACGTAAGCCCCGGCGGCCCGCAGGGCGTCCATCTTCTCCTTGGCCGTCCCTTTGCCCCCGGCGATGATGGCCCCGGCGTGGCCCATCCGGCGGCCCGGAGGCGCGGTCTGGCCGGCGATGAAGCCGACGACCGGCTTGGGGAATTCCCCGGAAATGTAGGCGGCGGCCTCCTCCTCGGCCGTGCCGCCGATCTCGCCGATGAGGATGACGGCCTCGGTCTCGGGGTCCTCCCGGAACAGCTTCAGCAGCTCGACGAACTTGTGCCCGACGATCGGGTCCCCGCCGATGCCCACGGCCGTCGACTGGCCGAGCCCCTGCCGGGTGACCTGCTGGACGGCCTCGTAGGTCAGGGTCCCGGACCGGGAGATGATGCCGACGCTGCCGCGCTTGTGGATGGGACCCGGCATGATGCCGATCTTGGCCTTTCCGGGCGAGATGAGCCCGGGCGTGTTCGGCCCGATGAGGACCGTCCCCCGTTCCTTGAGGAGGGCTTTGACCTTGATCATATCGAAGGTCGGGATGCCCTCGGTGATGCAAACGACCAGGCGGACGCCCGCGTCGGAGGCCTCCATGATGGCGTCCGCGCCGGCGAAGGGCGGGACGAAGATGGCCGCCGCGTCCGCCCCCTCGGCCCGGACGGCCTCGGCCACCGTGTTGAAGACGGGCACCCCGATATGGGTCGTGCCGCCCTTGCCGGGCGTCGCCCCGGCCACGACCTTGGTCCCGTACTCGATCATCCGCTGGGCGTGGAAGGTGCCTTCGCCGCCCGTGATCCCCTGGACGACGACCCTGGTCTTTTCGTCGATGAGAATGCTCATGTCGATCTCCTTGCCGGGCCCTTATCTCACCAGGGCCACGATCTTGGCCGCCGCTTCCTTCATGCTGTCGGCGGGCTGGAAGTCCAGCCCCGACTCCCGGAGGATATCCTTGCCCCGGTCGACATTGGTCCCCTCCAGCCGGATGACCACGGGGATCTTCGTGCCGAGCGCCTTGGCCGCCTTGACGACGCCGGCGGCGATGAGGTCGCAGCGGACGATGCCGCCGAAGATGTTGATGAGGGCCCCGCGGACGTCGGGGTCCGAGACCAGGATGCGGAAGGCGTTGGTCACGGCCTCTTCCGTGACCCCGCCGCCGACGTCCAGGAAGTTGGCCGGGGTCCCGCCCGCGTACTTGATGATGTCCATGGTGGCCATGGCCAGGCCGGCGCCGTTGACCATGCAGCCGACATTGCCGTCGAGCTTGATGTAGTTGAGGTTGTACTTCGAGGCCTCGACCTCCAGGGGCGACTCCTCGGCCAGGTCCCGCAGGGCCTGGATGTCGGGGTGCCGGTAGAGGGCGTTGTCGTCGAAGTTCATCTTGGCGTCGAGGGCCAGGACGTCGCCTTGCTTCGTGACCAGCAAAGGGTTGATCTCGGCCAGCGAGGCGTCCGTGCCCTCGAAGGCCCTGTACAGGGAGGCGATGAACTTGACGGCCTGCTTGTGGGTGTCGCCGGCCAGGCCGAGCCGGAAGGCCAGGGACCGGGCCTGGAAGGCCTGAAGGCCCGTAGCCGGATGGACGTATTCCTTGAAGATGGCCTCGGGCTTCTCGGCGGCGACCTTCTCGATCTCCATGCCTCCTTCGGTCGAGGCCATGAGGACCGGGGCCTCTCGGGCCCGGTCGATGACGACGCCGAGATAGAGCTCCCGATCGATGTCCAGGGCCTCTTCGACCAGCAGCCGCTGGACGACCCTTCCTTCCGGCCCCGTCTGAGGCGTGACCAGGGTCATGCCGATCATGTCCTTGGCCAGGCGCTCGGCCTCGTCCGGAGAGGCGGCCAGCTTGATGCCGCCGCCCTTCCCGCGGCCGCCGGCGTGGATCTGGGCCTTGAGGACGACCCGCGAAGCGAGCTTCTCGGCGGCGGCCCTGACCGCCGCGGGGGTCTCGGCCGTTTCGCCGCGGGGGACGCGCACGCCGTAGCGCGCCAGGATCTGCTTGGCCTGATACTCGTGGATCTTCATCTTTCCCTTCCTTTATATATAGAGGATCTCTTCGATGAGGGACGATCCAGGCCGGCCGGGCGCTCTTTATAACAAAAGGCCCGCGCCGTTGTCAACCGCGCGCCCCGCGCCCCCGGGGCCGCCTTTTTCCCGCTCTCTCCGGCTTGACAGCCCCTGACGAAAAAACTATAGTGATTCTTCATGTGTTGCCGTATGCACGATCCACGGTCTGCGATAAACAAATCCCTCCGCACCCGACTTACCCGCGAAAGGATGACCCATGGCTAAGCCGAAATTCGCTATGTATTGGGCGGCCAGTTGCGGCGGCTGCGAGATCGCTTTCCTCGACATCCGGGAGAAGATCCTGGACTTCGACGCGGCGGCGGACCTCATCTTCTGCCCCTGCCTCATGGACACCAAATACAAGGACATCGAGGCCATGCCCGACGGCTCCATCGACGTGACCCTGTTCAACGGGGGGATCCGCAGCGAGGAGAACCTCCACATCGCCAAGCTCCTCCGGAAGAAATCCAAGGTCCTGGTGGCCTTCGGCTCCTGCGCTACCGAGGGGTGCATCCCCGGGCTGGCCAATCTGACGACCAAGAGCGAGATCCTGGATTACGTCTACCGCCGGTCGCCGTCCGTTGTCGCCGGCAACCAGGTCCTGCCCCAGCTTTCGACCGAAACCCCGTCCGGGACCCTGACCCTGCCGGACATGTTCGAGACCTTGCGGACCCTGGACCAGGTCTTGGATGTCGACTACCGGATGCCCGGATGTCCGCCGGTGGCCGAGCAGATCTGGGCCGTCGCCGAAGCGGCCCTGACCGGGAACCTGCCTCCGAAAGGCTCCCTGGTCGGGGTCAATCCCAAGACCGTCTGCGACGAGTGCGAGCGGACCAAGGAAGAGAAGAAGATCAAGGCCTTCCGCCGCCCCCATCTCGTCGACCCGCGGGACATCGACCCTGTCAAATGCCTGCTGGAGCAGGGCCTCATCTGCAACGGCCCGGCCGTCCACGCCGGCTGCGGGGCCCTCTGCCCTCAGGTCAACCTGGGGTGCCGCGGCTGCTACGGGCCGGCCGAAGGCATCCAGGACGTCGGGGCCAAGCTGGCCGGGGCCATCGCTTCGGTCATCGACAGCGACGACCCCGCCGAGATCGACAGGATCGTCGGGGAGATCCTCGACCCCGTCGGGACGTTCTACCGGTTCGGCCTGGCCGGTTCCATCGTCGGGAGGCGCATCATATGAAGACCATCACCATCGATCCCATCACCCGGCTCGAAGGCCACGGCAAGATCTCCATCTTCCTGGACGACGCCGGCAACGTCGCCGACGCCTACCTCCAGGTCCCGGAGCTACGCGGCTTCGAGAAGTTCTGCGTCGGCCGCCCCGTCGAGGAGATGCCGCGCATCACGACCCGCATCTGCGGGGTCTGCCCCGAGGCCCACATGATGGCCGCGGCCAAGGCCTGCGACGCCGTCTATCACGTCGAGCTGCCGCGCACGGCCAAGATGCTGCGGGAGCTCCTCTACGTCATCTTCTACGTGACCGATCACGCCACTCACTTCTACGCCCTGGGCGGCCCGGACTTCGTCCTGGGGCCGGAAGCCCCGCCGGCCCAGCGCAACATCCTCGGCGTCGTCCACAAGGTCGGGGTCGAGATCGGCCGCAAGGTCATCGGCATGCGCGGCGCCTGCCACGAGCTCATCAAGATGATGGGCGGCAAGGCCGTCCACCCCATCGGCGCCCTCCCGGGCGGGATGAGCAAGGGCCTGAGCAAGGAGGAGCGGGACGAGGTCCTCAAGATCGGCGAAGAGGCCGTCGAGTTCGGCAAGTTCAGCATCGGCGTCTTCAACCAGATCGTCCTGGGGAACAAGGAATACGTCGACCTCATCCTGAGCGACAGCTTCACCCACCGGACCTACAACATGGGGCTGGTCGACGAAAAGAACCATGTCAACTTCTACGACGGCCGGGTCCGGGTGACCGGGCCGGACGGGGCCGAGCGGGCCAAGTTCGCGGCGGCCGACTACCTCGAACACATCGTCGAGCACGTCGAGCCCTGGTCCTACCTCAAGTTCCCCTTCCTGCGCAAGGTCGGCTGGAAGGGCCTGGTCGACGGGCCCGAGAGCGGGATCTACAAAGCGACCCCCCTTTCCCGGCTCAACGTCTCGGAGGGCATGGCGACGCCTCTGGCCGACGAAGAGCACGACCGGCTGTACAAGACCCTGGGCGGGAAACCCGTCCATCAGACCCTGGCCACCCACTGGGCCCGGCTCGTCGAGCTTCTCTACGCCGCCGAGCGCTGGGTCGAGCTGGCCTCCGACCCCGAGATCGTCGGCCCCGACTACCGGGTCGTCCCCGACCGGACCCCCGACGAGGGCATGGGCGTCGTCGAAGCCCCCCGGGGCACGCTCTTCCATCATTACAAGACCGACAAGAACGGCATCCTCCAGGAGGCCAACCTGATCGTCGGCACGACCAACAACAACGCGGCCATCAACCTGTCGGTCAAGAAGGCCGCCATGGGCTTCATCAAGAACGGCGAGGTCCGCGAGGGGCTGCTGAACATCGTCGAGATGGCCTTCCGGGCTTACGACCCCTGCTTCGGGTGCGCGACCCACGCTTGGCCCGGCCAGGCCGCGCTCCACGTCCGCATCTTCGGCCCGGCCGGCGATCTCGTCCACGATCTCAGGAGATGACCACGGCCATGAAAGTCCTTGTGCTCAACAGCGGCAGCTCGTCGGTCAAGTTCCAGTTCATCCGCATGGACGACGAAGGCCTCCTGGCCAAAGGCATCGTCGAGAAGATCGGCTCGAGCGACGCCATCGTCACCTACCAGCCGGCCGAAAAGAACAGGATCCGCGAGATCCGGGAGGTCCTCAACCACGGCGTGGCCATCGAGATCGTCCTGGCCCTCCTGCTTCACCCCCAGCACGGCGTCATCCGGGACAAGGGCGAGATCGACGGCATCGGCCACCGCGTCGTCCACGGCGGCGAGGACTTCGCCGATTCCGTGCTGATCACCGACAAGGTCAAGGCGACCATCCGCAAGTGCATCCAGTTCGCGCCCCTGCACAACCCCCACAACCTCAAGGGCATCGACGCCTGCGAGACGCTCCTGCCGGAGGCCCCGCAGGTCGCGGTCTTCGACACGGCCTTCCATCAGACGATCCCCGCCCGAGCCTTCATCTACGGGCTGCCCTACGCGCTCTACCGCAAGCTCGGCGTACGCCGGTACGGCTTCCACGGCACCTCCCACAGCTACGTCGCCCACCGGGCCGCCGAGCTTATCGGCCGGCCGATCGAGAAGCTCAAGCTCATCACCTGCCACCTGGGCAACGGGGCCAGCATCGCCGCCGTCGCCGGCGGCCGGTCGATCGACACCTCGATGGGCTTCACGCCCCTCGAAGGCCTGGTCATGGGCACCCGCTGCGGGAGCATCGATCCGGCCCTCGTCCCCTACATCATGGACCGCGAAAAGCTGGGGACCAAGGAGATCGACTCCATCATGAACAAGAACAGCGGCATGCTGGGGCTGACCGAGACCTCCAACGACATGCGCGAGATCGAACAGGAAGCGGCCCACGGCAGCGAGCGCCATCAGCTGGCCCTCGAGATCTACTGCCATCACGTCAAGAAGCACATCGGGGCCTACATGGCCGAGATGGGCGGCGTGGACGCCGTCGTCTTCACCGGCGGGATCGGCGAGAACTCCCGACTCGTCCGGCGCCTGGCCGCCGAGGGACTCGAGGAGTTCGGCATCCGCCTCGATGCCGCCAAGAACGAGGCCAACGAGACCGTCGTCTCTTCCGGACGGGTCAAGCTCCTGGTCGTCCCGACCAACGAGGAGCTGGCCATCGCCCGGGACGCGCGGCGGATCCTCGAGGCCCGGCTGCCGGCGGAGCCTGCCCCGGCGGCCGAGCCCGGGCCGGCCCGGCCGGCGGCCCTGCCGCCCGCCGACGTGGCCCGCCTGGTCCTCCTGTGGGCCCGCGATCCCGGCCAGAGCGCCGAGTCCTTGGCCCGGAAATGGGGCCGGGAGGTCGGCCGGCCGGTCGGCGCCGGCCTGGTCGCCGAGGAGCTCGCGAGGCTCAACCTGGCGTCCGTCGCCGGCGACGTCAGGAAACCGGCCAAGAAAAGGAACAAGTAAAGGATCACGCCATGGACAAGATCGACCGCGAAGAAGCCGGCTGGCTGGTCGCCCTGGCCTGGCTGAGCGCCCTGGAGGAGACGGCCCGCGATTTTCACGGCACGCGGCCGTGGGTCTTCAGCGCCCGGGCCTACGAGCATGCCGTCCAGTACTACCTCCACCTCCTCGGCGACGAGTACGGGATGCAGATCAAGAAATCCCTCTCCATCCGGGCCGCCGTCGAGAACTACATCGAGATCGGCATCGCCGGCGGCCTGTTCCGCGCCGCGAACACGTTCGAGCTCGTCGACGTCAATCCCTTCCACCTGGAGATCACGGTCCACGACTGCGTCTATCTGAAGAGCTGCCAGGCGCTCATCGACCAGGGCTTCTCCGTCCGCGACCTGACCTGCGCCCGGATCGGCTCGTTCCGGGCGGCCGTCAAGGCCCTGGCCAACATCGACTGCGAGTACCAGGTGACCTCGTTCAACATCGAAGGGGACTGCAAGGGCTACATCGAGAGGACCTGAAGTGCAGAAAGCGATCTCCTCCCCGCTGGACGGGCTGATCCGCATCGCGCGGGAGAGCGAGGATGCCTCCGCCGTGCGGACCGCGATCATGCAGCTCGGGTACGCGAAGGGGGACGACGCCTACGCCCTGCTCGTCGAGAAGCTCGACGATCCGAACCCCGCCATCCAGCACGCGGCCGTCGTCGCCCTGGGCCGCTTCGGGCGGATAGAGGCCATCGAGGAGCTGCTCAAGCCCAAGGTCTTCCGCTCCAAGCAACACCAGCTCCGATGGGCGGCGGTCGCCGCCGTGGCCCGTCTCGGCGATTACCGGGTCATCGACATCCTTCTCAAGGCCGCCGAGGACCCCGAGTGGATCGTCCGGACGGAGGCCGTGACCGGGCTGATGGGCAAGGTCAAGGATGTCGTCGCGAGCAGGGACGTCCGGCTGGCCCGGGTCCTGATCCACATGTTCTCCCTGGACAACGAGGAGATCGTCGAGCTGGCTATGGAGGGCTTCCAGGAGATCGGTCCCGAGAGCCTCCGATGGCTCCACGACGCCCTGGACATCTCCTCGGAAACCATCCGGGCGAACGCGGCCCTCGCCCTGGGCAAGATGAAGTCCCACGCCTCCACGCCCTATCTCCTGGAGCTGCTCACGGACGAGAGCGCCGCGGTCCGGGCCAGCGCCTGCCGGGCCCTCGGAGAGATCGGGGACAAGGTCAGCATCGAGCCCCTGGTCCTGATGGTCCAGGACAACGTGGAACGGGTCCAGGAGGAGGCCGTCGAGGCCATCGTTCACTTCGGCAAGCTGGCCGTCGTCCCGCTGCTCAATGCCCTGATCCGGGAGCGGGACAAGTTCGCCCAGAGGGCGTTCCTCCGCTGCCTGGGCCGGATCGGGGACCCCAAGTCCGTGCCCGCCCTGATCAGCCATCTCCGGAGCAGCTACTTCATCGTCCGCCAGGCGGCCGTCTCGGCCCTCGTCCGCCTCGGGCCGATGGCCATCCCCCACCTCCTGGCGACTCTGTCGTTCAACACGTCCGACATCGAGAAGCTGAAAAAGGACGCCTGCGACAAGGAGCGCCCCGAGCTCCAGATGAGGGCCGTCAAGGCCCTTGGAGGCTTGGAGGACCACCGGGCCGTCCCCCTGCTAAAGGACCTCATCGACCAGGGGCTGCCCGACGTCCAGGAAGCCGCTTCCCACGCCCTTTTCCAGATCGGGTGCGCCGCGTGGGGCCGCTGCTGCGCCCTGCGGGTCCTCGGCGAGATCGCCGACGCGTCGTTCGTCCCCAGGATCGTCCCGTCGCTCAAGGACAACTCGGAGAACGCCCGGTTCGAGGCCGTCGTCGCCCTCGGCCGGCTGGGCGGACCGATCGCCGTCCGGCACCTCGCCCGGATCGCCGGCAAGGACTGCGCCCCGTTCATCCGCCGGGAGGCCCTCCGCCACCTGAGGACGGTCGGGCTGGGGGATCCCTCCGTCCTGGACGCCGGCCGCCGATGTCTCAAGGATCCGGCCCGGGAGGTTCGGGTCCAGGCGGCCCGCCTCCTAGGCAACTTCCAGGACCAACGGTCCATCCTGCCCCTTCTCAAGGCCATGGCCGACGCCCACTGGAGCGTTCGGGAGAGCGCCGAGCTGGCCCTCCTCAACTTCGGCCGGGACGCCGTGGACCCGCTCACTGAGGCCTTGAAAAGCCCGTCGTGGACGGCCCGCTTTCGGGCCGCCCGGCTCCTGGGAGAGATCGGCGACAAGAGGGCCGTCGGCTGTTTGAGGGGCGCCTTGGCGCGGAAACGTGAAAGGAAACAGGTCCGGGAGGTCATCGAGGCCGCCCTCAAAAAGCTCGAAAAGCCGATCGCGACGTGAATGCCATTTTAGAGGAGAGAGCATGAGAGTCAAGCTCAAGGCCGGTCCCGAACAGCGGACGTTCATCGACAGGATCGAGGAGCTGTCCGGCGAGAACGTCTTCGCCTGCTATCAGTGCGGGCGGTGCTCCGCCGGCTGCCCCATGGCCTCGGAGATGGACCTGCTGCCCAACCAGATCATCCGTCTGGTCCAGATGGGTCTGCTGGAGGACGTCCTCCGCTCCAAGACCCTTTTCCTGTGCGCCTCCTGCTTCACGTGCGAATCCCGGTGTCCCAAGGGCATCGACATGGCCCGGGTCATGGAGGCCGTCCGCCACATCCTGGACCCCAAGGGCAAGGACGCCTTCGGCCCGGGGGAGATCTCTCCGGAGCTGGCCAAGGAACTGCCCCAGCAGGTCATGGTCGCCCTCTGCCGGAAATTCGCCAAGTAAGGGAAGCCCATGAAACTC
The DNA here is from genome assembly GCA_016867635.1 of Candidatus Aminicenantota bacterium. Taxonomy (GTDB): domain Bacteria; phylum Acidobacteriota; class Aminicenantia; order Aminicenantales; family Saccharicenantaceae; genus RBG-16-66-30. The sequence goes on from VGJC01000001.1 coordinate 33,346, forward strand.
CATTACTATCCGGGATGCACGCTGAAGGAGAAGGCCGTCGCCTTGGACATCTCCACGCGGGAGGCCATGAAGCGCCTGGACGTCGAGCTCGTCGAACCCGAGGGCTGGACCTGCTGCGGCGCCGAATACCCCCTGACCGAGGAGAAGATCGTCGGGCTGGCCGCCCCGATCAGGGTCCTGCGCCAGGTCCGTGACGAGGGCGGGGAGGTTCTCGTGACGACCTGCTCGTTCTGTTTCGCCGTCCTGAAACGGGCCAACAAGGCCCTCCGGGACGACCCGCTCAAACGCAAGCGCATCAACGCTTTCCTGCGGGACGACATCCAGATCGATCCGCTGACCAAGGCCAGGACGACGGACTTCGAGGACTACAACGGCGAGGTCCAGGTCCTCCATCTCCTGGAGTACTTGCGAGACCGGGTCGGCACGCCCAAGATCAAGTCCCGCCTTAAGCGCGATCTCAAGGGCCTGGCGGTCGCCCCCTATTACGGCTGCCGCCTCCTGCGCCCGCAGGAGGAGATGGCCTTCGACGAGCCCGACGCGCCGCGCGTCTTCGAAGATTTCCTGGAGGCCGTCGGCTGTTCGGCCGTCGATTACGCGTTCAAGCAGGAGTGCTGCGGCTCCTATCTCTCCGTTTCCCTCCCCGACGCGGCCACCGAGGCCTCCTACCGCGTCCTGCGGGCGGCCCAGATGGAGGGCGCCCGGGCGGTCACCGTGACCTGCCCCCTGTGCTTCTACAACATGGACAGCCGCCAGGCGGCCATCAAAGAGAAGTTCCTGGACTTCTCGGGGCTTCCCGTTCTGTACTTCACCCAGATCCTGGCCTGGGCCCTGGGGGTCGACCGCGAGGTCCTGGGCCTCGGGGAGCACGCCGTTCCCGCCGACAGCCTGTTCGAGGAAGTTCCGACGACCGAGGTGAGGACATGACCGTCAAGACCAAGAAGAAAGAGGACAAGCGCATCGGCCTGTTCGTCTGCCACTGCGGGGTCAACATCGCCGGCGTCGTCGACGTCAAGAAGGTGGCCGAGGCCTTGAAGGACACCCCCGGTGTCAGCATGTCCACGGATTACGTCTACATGTGCTCGGACCCCGGCCAGCAGATGATCATCGACACCATCAAGGAGAAGCACCTCGACGGGATCATCGTCGCCGCCTGCTCGCCGACCCTTCACGAGAAGACCTTCCAGGAAGCGGCCCGCCTGGCCGGCCTGAACCCCTACCAGATCGAGATCGCCAACATCCGGGAACAGAACTCCTGGGTCCACTCCGACAAGGACAAGGCCACCAAGAAGGCCGTCAAGATCGTCAAGTCCCACGTCGCCAAGGCCATCCGGAACGAGAACCTGGAGCCCATCAAGGTCGACGTCAAGAAAAGGGCCCTGGTCATCGGCGGCGGGGTCAGCGGCCTGCAGGCCGCCTTGGACATCGCCGACCACGGATACGAGGTCATCCTGGTCGAGAAGAACCCGTCGATCGGCGGCAAGATGATCCAGCTGTCGGAGACCTTCCCGACCCTGGACTGCTCCCAGTGCATCCTGACCCCCAAAATGGTCGAGGTCTCCCGGCATCCGCGGATCAAGCTCCTGACCTACCACGAGGTCGATTCCGTGTCGGGCTTCATCGGCAACTTCAAGGTCCGCATCAAGAAGAAGCCCCGGTTCGTGGACGAGAAGCTCTGCAACCTCTGCGGCGAGTGCGAGAAGGTCTGTCCCCAGATCGTCCCCGACGAGTTCAACATGGGCCTGTCCTTCCGCAAGGCCATCTACATGCCCTTCCCCCAGGCCATCCCGGGCACCTACACCCTGGACGAGGATCACTGCCTCGGCCTGTCGCCGGTGCGGTGCGGCAAATGCAAGGACGTCTGCGAGCCGCGGGCCATCGACTTCGACATGAAGGAGACGATCATCGAGGAGGAGGTCGGGGCCATCGTCGTGGCCACCGGCTACGACCTGTATACGATGCAGGCCCTGGGCGAGTTCGGCGGCGAGAAGTACGAGGACGTCGTCAACGGCCTGGAGTTCGAGCGCATCCTGTCGGCCTCGGGCCCGACGGGCGGCGTCGTCCGGCGTCCGTCCGACGGCAAGGTCCCGAAATCCGTCGTCTTCGTCCAGTGCTGCGGCTCCCGCGACACGGAGAAGCACCTGCCGTACTGCTCCAAGATCTGCTGCATGTACACGGCCAAGCACGCCATGCTCTACCGCCACCGCGTGCCCGACGGGCAGGCTACGGTCTTCTACATCGACGTCCGGACGGGCGGCAAGGCCTTCGACGAGTTCTACCAGCGGACCGTCGAGGAGGACAAGGTCCTCTACATCCGGGGCAAGGTCTCCAAGGTCTTCAAGGAGGGCGACAAGCTCATCGTCTGGGGTGTGGACACCCTGACCGGCAAGAAGGTCGAGATCGAGGCCGACATGGTCGTCCTGGCCATGGCCATGGTCAAGACCGACGGCGTCCAAGACCTCCTGAAGAAGCTCAAGATCTCGACCGACATCCACGGCTTCGTCGCCGAGGCCCACCCCAAGCTGCGGCCGGTCGAGAGCCTGAACGCCGGGTTCTTCCTGGCCGGCTGCGCCCATGGGCCCAAGGACATCCCGGAGGCCGTCTCCCAGGCGTCGGCCGCGGCGGCCAAGGTCGGCGACCTGTTCGCCCAAAAAGAGCTCAGCCACGAGCCCACGGTCGTCCCGGTCAACGACGAGCTCTGCTCGGGCTGCGGCATCTGCGTCACGATGTGCCCTTACGGGGCCCGGACACTGGACCCGTCCAAGGGGGTCGTCGACGTCAACGAGATCCTCTGCGAGGGTTGCGGGGCCTGCGCGGCCGCTTGCCCGTGCGGGGCCGCCCAACAGCGCAATCAGACCGACGACCAGATCTTTTCGATGCTTAGAGCCATGCTGAGGGAGTGACGATGTTCGAACCGCAAATCATGTGCTTCCTGTGCAAGTGGTGCACCAGCGCGGCGGCCGACCTGGCCGGCACCTCCCGCCTCCATCACGTCGCCAACACCATCAACATGCGGGTGATGTGCTCCAGCCGGGTCGACCCCCAACACATCCTCTACGCGTTCAAGGAGGGGGCCGACGGGGTCTTCCTCGGCGGCTGCCATCCCGGCGACTGCCACTACGTCGAGGGCAACTACAAGACCCTCCGCCGGATCGCCCTCTTCAAGAAGATGCTGGCTGACCTGGGGATCGACCCGCGGCGGCTGCGCCTCGAGTGGATCTCGGCCGCCGAGGGCAAGAAGTACGCCGAGACGATGAATGAATTCACCGAGCAGATCCGGGCCCTGGGGCCCCTCGACCTGAACGATAAAGCTTTAGTCCGAGAGGTGGTCAAAGATGAGTAAAACGGCATCCAAACCGAAGAAGGCCGTCGCCAAGGCGAAGGACGCCGAGGCGAGCCTCGTCCCCATCTTCGTCATGGGGAAGCGTTACGAAGTCCCGGCCTCGCTGACGATCCAGAAGGCGCTCGAGTACGCCGGCTACCAGCTCGTTCGGGGCTGCGGCTGCCGGGGCGGCATCTGCGGCGCCTGCGGCACGGTCTACCGCTTCCCCGGCTCCTACCGGATCGAGGTCGGCCTGGCCTGCCAGACCGTGGTCCAGCCCGAGATGTACATCGCCCAGCTGCCGTTCTTCCCCGGCAACAAGGCCGTCTACGACATCGAGACGCTGCCCGCGGTCGGGGGGACCATCGCCGCCCTCTACCCCGAGGTCTTCAAGTGCGTCGGCTGCGGGACCTGCACGCGGAGCTGCCCCATGGACATCGACGTCATGGGCTACATCTCCAAGGCCATCCAGGGCGACCTCACGGCCGTGGCCCAAAGCTCCTTCGACTGCGTCATGTGCGGGCTGTGCGCGGCCCGCTGCCCGGCCGAGGAGGTCCAGTACAACATCGGCATCCTGGCCCGCCGGCTCTACGCCCGCCACCTGGCCCCCAAGGCCAAGCACCTGGCCGAGGCCGTCAAGAACGTGGAGGGAAAGAAGTTCGACAAGGCCCTCCAGGAGCTCAAGAAGAAGGACCTGGAAGCCCTCAAGAAGATCTATAAGAGCCTGGAGATCGAGCCCGACATGGCCGACGAATCCTGGACACCGACCGACAAGTCCTTTCTGGGAGAATGAACCATGCCCTACACCCCTGAACTGAAGGAACTCATCAAGAAGGTCGAGAAGACCCGGCCGGCCCGCGTCGAGAAAAAGCGAAAGGGGGAGGAGTTCCCGCCGATGTCCCTCGAGGAGCGCAAGGCCATCCTCAAGTACCACCCCGATTTCAAGGAGGACGGCCGGAGCGAGATCCTGGTCGGGCCCGACAAGGGCTACCGGATCGCCAAGGAGATGGTCAGCCTGATCCACGCCAAGAGCCGTCTCGATCCCGAGGCCGTGGACCTCACCCGCGTCGATTACGAGACCGACATCCTGGTCATCGGGGGCGGCGGGGCGGGGGCCTCGGCGGCTCTCCTGGCCCGAGAGAACGGGGCCAAGGCCCTCATCGCCACGAAGCTCCGTCTGGGCGACGCCAACACGATGATGGCCGAAGGGGGCATCCAGGCGGCGACCAAGGCCGACAAGGACTCGCCCTACTTCCACTACCTGGACGCCATGGGCGGGGGGCATTTCAAGAACGACCCCGAGCTGGTCGAGACCCTGGTCGTCGAGGCCCCCAAGGTCATGGCCTGGCTCGAGAAACAGGGGGCGATGTTCTCCAAGTACGATGACGGCCGGCTCAAGGCCATGCACGGCGGCGGCACCTCCCGCAAGCGCATGCACTACGCGGGCGACATCACCGGCGCGGAGATCATGCGGACCCTGCGCGACGAGGTCAAGAACCATCCCGACGACATCCAGGTCCTCGAGTTCTCGCCGGCCGTCGAGCTCATCCTCAACGCCCACGGGGCCTGCGCCGGCGCGGTCCTCTACAACCTCGAGACCGAGGAGTATTTCCTGGTCAAGGCCAAGGCCGTGGTCATGGCCACCGGGGGCTCGGGCCGGCTCCACATCCAGGACTTCATGACCACCAACCACTACGGGGCCACGGGCGACGGTCTGATCATGGGCTACCGGGCCGGGGTGCCTCTGAGGTTCCTCCACACGGTCCAATACCATCCGACGGGGGCCGTCTTCCCGGAGCAGGCCGAAGGCTTGCTCATCACGGAGAAGGTCCGCGGGGCGGGGGCCAACGTCCTCAACATCGACGGCGAGCAGTTCGTCTACGAGCGCGAGCCCCGGGACGTCGAAGCGTCGGCCTTCATCCGGGAGTGCCTGGAGCGGGGAAAGGGCGTGCCCACGCCGACCGGGAAATTCGGCGTCTGGCTCGACTCGCCGATGATCGACGTCCTCAAGGGCGAAGGGACGGTCCGCAAGGAGTTCCCCGGCAAGTGGATCCTGTTCCACCGCTACGGGATCGACATCACCAAGGAGCCCATGCTCGTCTATCCGACCCTCCACTACCAGAACGGCGGCCTGCAGATCAACCAGCGGACCGAAACGGTCGTGCCCGGGCTGTTCGTCGCCGGCGAGGCCAGCGGAGGCATCCACGGGGAGAACCGCCTGATGGGCAACTCCCTGCTCGACGTCGTCGTCTTCGGCCGGATCGCCGGATGCAGAGCGGCCGAATACACCAAGTCGGCGTTCAAGGACGGGGCCCTGTCCCTGGACCACGTCCGGGCCTATCACCAGGCGCTCGACAACGCCGGCGTTCCCGTGGACGGCCGCGTCGCGCCCATGCTCCTGCCGGACTATTCCAACCCCGAGGTCCGGAAAAAGCAGCTGACGACGAAGTATCACGGAACGCTGCGGTAATCCATGAACGAGGTTCAGCCATGCCGGTAAGGCAAAGAGAAAAACCGTTCGGTTTTCCCAAGCCGGAGACCCCTCACGGCGAGATCGTCATCCTGGAGGAGCGCTGCAAGGGCTGCGGCTTCTGCATCGAGTACTGTCCGCATGATGTGCTCGTGCTGTCCAAAAAGTTCAACGCCAAGGGCTACCATCCGCCGGAAGTCGTCAAGGCCGAGCTCTGCGTCGACTGCGGCTTCTGCCGGATGATCTGCCCCGAGTTCGCCATCTATACCTACGAGCTCAAGACGGGAGAAAAGCCATGAAAGCCGACCCCAAGGGAGTCCTGACCGGATCCCACTACATCGACGGCGACCACGCCTGCTGCGAGGGCGCCCTGGCGTCCGGATGCCGTTTCGTCGGCGGCTACCCGATCACGCCCTCGACGGAGGTCGTCGAGCGCTTCGCCCGGCGGGCGCCGATGGTCGAAGGCGCGCACTTCATCCAGATGGAGGACGAGCTGGCGGCCTCGATCGCCATCCAAGGCGCCGTCTGGGCCGGCAAGAAGGCCATGACCGTCACGAGCGGCCCGGGCTTCTCGCTGATGATGGAGCACATCGGGCTGGCGGTCATGACCGAGACGCCCTGCGTCTTCGTCGACGTTCAGCGCGGCGGGCCGTCGACCGGCCTGCCGACCCTGCCGGGCCAGGCCGACATGATGCAGGCCCGCTGGGGGTCCCACGGCGACTACGAGATCATCGCCCTCTCGCCGAACTCCCCCCAGGAGTGCTTCGACCTGACCATCGACGCCTTCAACCTGTCCGAGCAGTATCGCGTGCCGGTCATGTTCATGATGGACGAGTGCGTCGGCCACATGATGGAGCGGGTCGTCATCCCGCCGGCCGACCGGATCGAGATCACGCCGCGGCGTTACACGGCGCTGCCGCCGGGAGAGTACCTGCCCTTCAAGCCGGGCCCGGACATGATCCCGGAAATGTTCAAGGCCGGCGACGGCTACCGGCTGCACATAACCGGGCTGACCCACGACTTCAAGGGTTATCCGGCCATGAACCCCGAGGTCCAGGAACAGCTCGTCCGGCGCCTGGTCGACAAGATCCGGCTTAGCGAGCCCAAGATCCGGCGTTATGAGGAAGACGGGGTCGAGGACGCCGACGTCGTCGTCGTCACCTACGGCATCACTTCGCGGGTCGCCGTCGAGGCCATCGAAGCGGCCCGCAAAAGGGGCATCAAGGTCGGCATGCTCCGGCTCGTCGTCGTCTGGCCCTTCCCCGAGCCCCGGATCTTCGAGCTGGCCTGCCGGGGCAAGGCTTTCGTCATGGCCGAGATGAACTACGGCCAGATCTTCTACGAGGTCGAGCGCTCGGTTCGCGGCCGGGCCCCGGTCGTCCTGGCCGGGCACGGCGGGGGAACCGTCCACAACATCGATGACATCGTCAAAAAGATCGAGGAGGCCCACCGGTGTCTGTCCTGAGCGAACTCCAAAAAGCGTCATTGAGCCCGACTCCGGATTTCCATCCGGAAAACCATCCCATGGACGATTTCCTGCGGATGGACCGCATGCCCCACATCTGGTGCTCCACGTGCGGCATCGGCGTCAGCGTCAACTGCTTCGCCAAGGCCCTGGAGAAATGCCAGATCCCGCTCGATCAGGTCGTCGTCGTCTCGGGTATCGGCTGCACGGGGCGGGTCGCCGGCTACGTCAAGGTCGACTCCTTCCACACGACCCACGGCCGGGCCATCCCCTTCGCCACGGGGATGAAGCTGGCCAACCCCAAGCTCAAGGTCATCGTTTTCAGCGGCGACGGCGACATCATCGCCATCGGCGGCAACCACTTCATCAACGCCGCCCGGCGGAACATCGACATCACGGTCATCTGCGTCAACAACTTCAACTACGCCATGACGGGCGGGCAACTGGCCTCGACGACCCCCGAGGGGTCCGTCCTCTCCACCTCGCCCTTCGGCAGCTACGAGTTCCCCTTCAACCTGCCTTTCCTGGCCGAGTCGGTCGGCGCGGTCTATGTCGCCCGCTGGACCTCCCTCCACGTCTACAACCAGACCGTCTCCATGGTCGAGGCCCTCAAGAAGCCGGGCTTCTCGTTCATCGAGGTCATCGCTCCCTGCCCGACGATCTTCGAGCGCCAGCAGAAGATGGGCGACGGCCTGGACCGTCTGCGGTGGTACTGCGAGAACAGCGACATCCGCAACGGGGCCAGCACCAAGGATGTCGACATCCGGCTTCGGGACAGGATGGTCGTCGGCAAGTTCGTCGACGTCGAGCGGCCGACCTACCTCGAGGCGATGAACGCCCATTACCGGGAGCGGCTGGGCTCGAAGTACAAGGACTACGAGGGATAACATGGCCAAGACGGAGATCAAGATCGGCGGGTTCGGCGGCCAGGGGGTCATCCTGACCGGCTACATCATCGGCAAGGCGGCCTCCATCTTCGACGGCAAGAACGCGACCATGACCCAGGCGTTCGGTCCCGAGGCCCGGGGCAGCGCCTGCAGCGCCCAGGTCATCGTCGCCGCCGACGCCATCCTCTATCCGTACGTGAAGCGGCCGCAGATCATGGTCATCATGAGCCAGGAGGCCTTCACCAAGTTCTCCCCCCAGCTCGACCCCAACGGGATGATCCTCATCGAGGAGGAGCTCGTCGATCCCAAGGGGCTGCCGCCGACGGTCAAGGTCTTCGGCATCCCGGCGACGCGGATCGCCGAGGAGCTCGGCCGCAAGATCGTCCTCAACATCGTCATGGCCGGGTTCTTCACGGCGGTGACCGGGATCGTCTCCAAGGACGCCATGCGCAAGGCCATCGAGAGCTCGGTGCCGAAAGGGACGGAGGGATTGAACCTCCTGGCCTTCGAGAAAGGCTACGAGTACGGCCTGGGCAAGGTCCAGGCCCAATAAGCCGGCGGCCGAACGCCGGACCTGCGGAGGGATAAAATGCCGGATTTCGTCCACACCCCGATGTTCCCCCTGGGACCGGACACGACCGAATACGAGGCCATCTCCCAAGACCACGTCGCCGCCGGCGAATGCGCGGGCCGCCAGGTCCTCAAGGTCGCGCCGGAGGGGTTGTCGCTGCTGTCCGAACGGGCCTTCCATGACGCCGCCTTCTACCTGCGGACCTCGCATCTCGAGCAGCTCAAGTCCGTCCTCGAGGACCCCGAGAGCTCGGCCAACGACCGCACGGTCGCCCTCGAGCTCCTCAAGAACGCCGTCATCTCGGCCGACGGCGTCCTGCCGATGTGCCAGGACACGGGCACGGCCATCATCAACGCCAAGAAGGGCCAGCTGGTCCTGACCGAGGGAAAGGACGAGGAGGCCCTGTCGCGGGGCGTCTTCAACGCCTATGTCGGCAACTTCCTGCGCTACTCCCAGAACGCCCCGCTGACGATGTACGAGGAGAAGAACACGGGCACGAACCTGCCGGCCCAGATCGAAATCTCCGCCGTCGACGGCGACGAGTACCGCTTCCTGTTCGTCGCCAAGGGCGGCGGCTCGGCCAACAAGACCTATCTCTTCCAGGAGACCAAGGCCGTCCTCAACCCCGTCTCACTGCCGAAGTTCCTGGTCGGCAAGATGAAGGCCATCGGCACGGCGGCCTGCCCGCCCTATCACCTGGCGGTCGTCGTCGGCGGGACCTCGGCCGAGCTGGTCCTCAAGACGGTCAAGCTGGCCTCGGCCCGCTATCTCGACGGCCTGCCGACGACGGGCGGGTCCGGCGGCCACGCCTTCCGCGACCTCGAGCTCGAGGCCGCCCTCCTCGAGGCCTCCCGCAAGCTGGGACTCGGGGCCCAGTTCGGCGGCAAGTACTTCTGTCTCGACGTCCGTGTCGTCCGCCTGCCCCGCCACGGCGCCTCCTGTCCCATCGGCATGGGCGTCAGCTGCAACGCCGACCGCAACGTCAAGGCCAAGATCACCCGCGAGGGGATCTTCCTCGAGCGGCTGGAAAAGGACCCGGCCCGGTTCCTGCCCGTCCCGGGGGGGGGCGAAGAGGACGCCGTCCGGATCGACCTCGAACGCCCGATGGCCGAGATCCGGGCGACGCTCTCCAAATACCCCGTGGCGACCCGCCTGTCCCTCGACGGGCCGATCATCGTCGCCCGCGACATCGCCCACGCCAAGCTCAAAGAGAAGGTCGACAAGGGCGAGGACCTGCCGGCCTATTTCAGGGATCACATCATCTACTACGCCGGGCCGGCCAAGACGCCGCCCGGCTACGCCTCCGGCTCCCTCGGGCCGACGACGGCCGGCCGCATGGACGACTACGTTCCCGTGTTCCAGAAGATGGGCGGCTCTCTGGTCATGCTGGCCAAGGGCAACCGCTCCAAGGGCGTGACCGAGTCCTGCAAGGCCCACGGCGGCTTCTACCTGGGCTCGATCGGCGGCCCGGCCGCCCGGCTGGCCAAGGACTGCGTCACCAGTCAGGAGATCGTGGCCTACCCCGAGCTGGGCATGGAGGCCGTCTACAGGATCACGGTCAAGGACTTCCCGGCCTTCATCATCGTCGACGACAAGGGGAATGACTTCTACGAGAAGATCCTGGCCTGACCTCGGGTCATGAAAGGCTTCTGGAACCGGCTCCTGCGGATCGACCTCGACCGGGGGACCTGGCGCACGGAGCCGATTTCCGACGAGCTGCTCGTCCGGACCCTCGGCGGGAAGGGTCTGGGCGCGGCCCTGCTCCTCGCCGAGAACCCTCCCGGCGTCGACGCCCTGTCTCCCGGGAACCGCTTCATCTTGACGACCGGCCCGGTCACCGGGACCGCGATGTGGGGCCAGTCCCGTTTCGCCGCCTTCGCCAAGAGCCCGGCCACAGGCGGCTACGCCGAGTCCTATTGCGGGGGCGCCCTGGCGCCGAAGATCAAAGGCTGCGGTGTCGACGCCGTCATTCTCGAGGGCCGGCGGCCGGCCCTGAGCTTCCTCGCCGTCGACGAACAGGGTGTCACCTTCCACGGCGCCGAGCCGTTCCGGGGCTGGACGACGGACCGGGCCGAGGACGCCCTGCTGGCCCTGTCGCCTCCGGGCGCCGGGGCCATGACCATCGGGCCGGCCGGCGAGAACGGCGTCCGGTTCGCCTGCATCAAGTCCGACCGGTGGCGGAGCCTGGGCCGCTGCGGCCTGGGAGCCGTTCTCGGCTCCAAGAACGTCAAGGGGATCTCTTTCTGCGGCGCCCGGCGGGCGGCGGTCGCCGACCCGGACGGGATGCGCCGGATCGTCTCCGCCGTCGCCCGCAAGGGCAAGGAGAGCCCCGTCTCCGCCCTCTACCGAAAATACGGGACGCCCATGCAGGTCGCCCTGACCAACGCCCAGAACTGCTTCCCGACCCGCTATTGGAGCTCGGGGCGCTTCGCGAAGTGGGAGGCGATCTCGGCGGATTATATGATCGAGAACTTCGACGTCGTCAACCACGCCTGCCCGGACTGCTTCCTCCAGTGCACGAAGTTCTGCCGGGTCCGCCGCGGCCGACACGCCGGGCTGGAGCTCGAGGGCCCCGAGTACGAGACGATCTACGCCCTGGGCGGGCTCAACGAGGTCGACAGCCTCGAGGAGATCGCCTGGCTCAACGACCTCTGCGACAAGCTCGGCCTGGACACGATGAGCGCGGGCAACATCTCCGCGCTGGCCGCCGAGGCCCGGGCCCGGGGGCGGTTCCCCTGGGACATCGGCTACAACCAGCCCGACCGGATGGCCGAGCTCTTCATGCTCATCGCCGAGGGCCGGGAGATCGGAGCGGTCCTGGGGCAGGGCATCAAGCGGGCGGCCGCCGAGCTCGGCCTCGAGGACCTGGCCGTCCACGTCAAGGGGCTGGAGCCGGCCGGCTTCGAGCCGCGCGTCCTGAAGGGCATGGGCCTCGCCTACGCCACGGCGGCCCGAGGGGCTTGCCACCTGCGGGGGACCTTCTACAAGGCCGAGCTCGCCGGTCTCGTCGATAAGGCGGCCGTCGCCGGCAAGGCCGTCCAGGTCATCGATTACGAGGACCGGGCCGCCCTCTTCGACTCCCTGATCCTCTGCCGGTTCTTCCGGGACCTCATCCTGTGGGACGAGCTGGGCGCGCTCATCGCCGCGGCGACGGGCCTGGCCATGACGCGGGAAGAGCTCGAAGCCATGGCCAACGAGATCACCCTGGACGGCCGCCGCTTCAATCTCCGGGAGGGCCTGGGCGCGGAAGACGACAGGTTGCCGCCGAGGATCCTCCGGGAGAAAACCGCCGAGGGCATGTCGCTCGGGCCCGAGGAGATGGACGTGATGCTCCGGGAGTACAACGCCGTCAGGGAAAGCCGGCGCCGGCGATCCTCCTGACCCGGAGCCGCGTCAGTTGTCGTCGACCGCGCTCGCCGGCCGCTCGTAATCGATGATCGTCTGGACGAGCAGCCTGCGCACGGCCGCCAGTCGGTTGCTGACGCGTTGAACGAGGCGCCTCATGAGAACGAACCCGGCCGCGGTGTCCCCGGCCAGGTAGTCCATCAGCTCCCGGCCCTTGACGGCCACGACCCGGACGGCCGAAGCGGCCTCGGCCGAGCTGTTGTGGTGCCCGCTCCCGACGATCGACGAGAATCCGAGAGCCTGACCGGGCGTTCCCAGCACGGTGACCGTCACAGGACCGGAAAGGGGCGACACCTGAACCGTCAGGCGGACCGACCCTTCCAGGAGCACGTAGAGGTGCTCGGCCGACGTTTCGGGCGAGAAAATGACCGTATCGGCGGCGAAGGACAGCTCCCTGGAAATCGCGCCGATGGCTTTGAGGGCGCCCTTGGGCAACCCCTCGAAGAGACTGAGCTTGGCCAGCGTTTCTGTGGGGACCACGGCCACCTCCTGTATCCGGTCGTTGCTGGCTCCATGATACCCGGGCGGCGCCTTTTTTTCACCTGTTTTCTTTTGCCGGCGTTTTGGCTATCATGGGGAGGAAGGAGCTTCCGTGGACAGGACGAAATTCATCAAGCTCGGCGTGGGCGTCATCGTTCTGTTCCTCCTCGGGGTCTTCCTGAAGCTGGCCAAGCCCGTTCTCATCCCCTTCAGCATGGCCCTCCTGCTGGCCTTCGCCGTCTCCCCGATCCTCGATTTCCTGGTCCGCCGCAGGATCCCCAAGCCCGTGGCCCTGGCCGTCGTCCTTCTGCTGGCCTTTGTGGTCCTCTACCTGATGGGGACCGTCTTCTACACGAGCGGCAAGTCGTTCGCCGCCGAAGTTCCCTCCTACCACGACCTGGTGCAATCGTTCCTGGCGGGCATCGAAGAGAGCGTCCAGAACGAGCGCCTCAGGCTTGGGCTCATGGAGTGGGTCCGGGCCCTGAACGTCGAGAGGGTCGGGCCCGTCGTCCTCTCGGCGCTCGGCCCGTTCCTGTCCTTCATGTCCCAGCTGATGCTCGTGTTCGTCTTCTTGACCTTCATCCTGGCCGGCCGGGGCCGGATGGAGAAAAAGATCGCCCAGGCGTTCTCCCCCGACCAGGCCTCGACGCTGACCCGGACCGTGGCCTGGATCAACTGCGAGATCCAGAAATACCTGGCCGTCAAGACCCTCATCAACCTCGGCATCGGGGCCCTCACGGCGGGCGTCCTGGCCTTGTTCGGGATCCCGTTCGCCGTCCTCTTCGGCGTTCTGGCCCTCCTCCTCAACTACGTCCCGACCCTCGGGGCCGTCATCGCCGTCGCCCTGCCCGTGCTGATGGCCGCTTTTATAGCCGGCGCGTTCGGCCCGACCGTCTGGGCCGTCGCGGGCCTCCTGGCCGGGATCCATGTGGTCCTGAACGGCGTCCTCGAGCCGCGGCTGATGGGCAGGGAATTGAACCTGCCGCCCCTCCTTGTCCTCTTCTCCCTGTTCTTCTGGGCCTGGCTGTGGGGCGTGCCCGGCATGATCTTGGCCGTCCCCATCCTGGCGATCCTCAAGATCGTTTTCGCCAATGTCCCGTCCTTGAACTTCCTCGAAGCGATGATGGACAAGTAGGGGGGAGGGGGCTCAGTCGAGGCCGAGGGAGGCCAGGAACTGCTCGAGCCGGCGTTCGATCATGCCGGCCGTCTCCTTGTAGGCGTCGTAGCCCGATCCCAGAGGATCTTCGATATCCCACCCGTAGAGCTTGGGGACAGGCACGCCCCAGATGTCCCGGAGATGGTTGTAGATGGAGATGTCCATGGCCACGACGTGGTCGAAGGACTTGATGTCGTAGACGCCCACCGGCCGGGCCACGTGGCCCGAGATGTCCGTTTGATAGACGAGCCGCATGACCAGGACGGCCTCCACGGAAGCCGGGCCGCCCGTGGCGGCGATGCCCGCGCTGGCCGCTTCCGCTCTCGACCCGAGCCGCCGCCGGGCGATGCCTTCGGCCATGGGGCTGCGGCAGATGTTGCCGTAGCACACGAAGAGAATGCGCGTTTTCTTCATTCGCGCCCGGCGCCGGCGCTTTCGAGGGCCACTTCCTTCGCTTTTTCGAACAGGAAGGCGGCCAGGATGAACCGCTCCGCGGCGCGCATGTAGTTCTTCTCCCGGGCCAGCTCCGCGGCGCCGGTCTCGTCCTCGACGGCCCGGTCGAACAGCCAGGCCTCCTTGGACGGCGCCTGGGCCGCCTCGGCCTCTTTCCGGAGAGAGGCGGCCAGGGCCCGAAGCGCCTCGAGGCTCCGCTCCTCGTCCTCGACCCGCAGGCTCAAGAGATAGACCTTTTCCAAGATCGAATAGAGGATCCGGGCGCCGGAGAAATCGTTCTTGGCGAAGGCGTCGTCGGCGTCCTTCTCCTTTTCACCGGCGATCCACGTCAGGAGATTCGGCCGGTCCCAGCGGCCCGCTCCGACGATCTTCTGCTTGGCGGCCTCCATGCCCTTGAGCGAGGCTTCCGCCCCGTCCCGTTCGCTGACCTGGGCCAGCATCTTGCGCATCTCCGACTCGCCCCGGCCGAAGCTCCGGCGCGAGGCCTCGGCGTCGCCGGCCTCGCCCAGCTTCTTGCCTTCTTGGATCCTCCGCTCGATGTTGTCCAGGAAACCTGAGAAGGCCGCCGCCTCGGCCGGGTGCTTCTCCTTGATCGCCGCCAGAGCCTTCTCAAGCTCCAGGGCGTCCTTTTCGCTCAAGTACTTCTTCGGGTCCTTGAGGAAGGGGCCGAGATAGGCCAGGATCTTCGAGGAGTCCAGGGACTTGACGGAGACGGATCGCGGGGCCTCCGGGCCGCCCGGCGGCGGGACGGAAAGCCCTTCCCTCCCCCCGGGCGGCCGGGTCCGCCTCTCGGCAATGGATGGCGCCCCACCCGACTTGAAGGCCGCTCCGGTCCCGTCGACCTTCGGCTTCGGGCCTTGGAGCAAGGCGATCGATCCGGCCACGGCCAGGGCCGCGACGATCAGCCCGGGGATCAGGACCTTCTTCAAGTTGAACTTGACGGTGATCTCGCGGCTCGTGATGGGCTTGCGCGCCGGCAGGGCCCGCTGCGCCGTGGGCAGTCCCTTCTCGATCCGGCCCAGGTCCTCCAGGAGGTCCAAGGCCGTTTGATAGCGCCGGTCCCTGGATTTTTCGAGGCACCGGAGAATGACCCCGCTGAGGGCCGGCGAGATCTGGGCGTTCAGGGTCTTGGGGTCGGCCGGCGGCTCGCTCTTGTGCTTGAGGACGATGCTCAGGGGGGTCTCGCCCTCGAAGGGCAGACGGCCGGTGACCATCTCGAAGAGAATGGCCCCCAGCGCGTAGATGTCGACCCGGTGGTCGACGTCCTTGGCGTCGGCCTGCTCCGGGGCCATGTACTCGGGGGTCCCGATGATGACCCCGGAGCCCGTCGCTCCCCGGGTGTGCAGGGAGCGGGCGATGCCGAAATCCATGATCTTGGCGTTGCCCTCGCGGTCGATCATGACGTTCTGGGGCTTGAGGTCGCGGTGGACGACCCCCATGCGGTGGGCCTCGGCCAGTCCCTCCGCGATCTGCCGGGCCAGGGCGAGGGCTTTGGCCTCGTTGAGGTGACCGGAGCGGCGGATGAAGCTCTTGAGGTCCTCGCCGGGGACGTACTCCATGGAGATGTAGATCGACAGCCACTCCTCGTCGAGGTCGTACATCCGGCAGACGTAGCGGTGGGCGACCTTGCGGGCCAGCTTGATCTCGTTCCGGAAGCGCTCGATGACCTCGAGATCGGAGGCGATCTCCGGCTTCAGGAGCTTGATGGCCACGGCCTCCCGGATCTTGCTGTCGTAGGCCTTGTAGACCGTGCCCATGCCGCCCTTGCCGATCTCCTCGATGATCTCGAACCTCCGGGCGAACGTCGTCCCCCGTTGGAGCCCCCGGGTCGGGGTCTGGAAGGTCCGCGTCCCCGACGAGGTCTTCTCTCCCGAGCCCGGCAGCTCGCGCCCGCAGCGGCCGCAGAAGCGGGTGTCCTCAGGGTTCTCGTGGGAGCATCGGGGGCATTTCATCGGATGTCTACACCAAGAATATCAATTCGAGTTCGAAATATCAAACCCACTACCGGGGAGATGCCGTCACGCCTTTCGATTCACGGGTCCGGCCACAGCTTGCGGGGGTAGGCGCCCCGCTCGATGAGGTCAAGAACGGCGGCCTCGAACGCGGGCCGGTCCTCGGGGTAGGTGACGCCGAACCACCGTTCCCGGGTCGGCAGGACCTTGACCCGGGCCCGGCCCTCGCGCACGAGCTCCCCGACGACCTCGGGGATGAGGAACTCCGCCTTAAGGTCGGAGGAGGCGGCCGACTCGAGGAACCGGGGGAACCGGGCTTCGAGCTCGGCGAACAGGCTCGGGGCGAACCCCCAGCAATTCATGGACGTCCAGCTCTCTCCGTCCAGGGGGGCCCAGTCGACGCCGTTCTCCGTGTGCCTGACGCCTTCGGGGAACTTCCGGACCTTGAACAGCTCGCGGATGCCGACGAGATAGCCGTCCTCCGTGGCCGTGCAGACGCCGCGGGCGACGTGGCCGTGCTCCGAGAGGGTGTTGGCCAGCCGGTAGCCGACCATGGCGTATTCATGGACCCTGCCCGCCGCGGGGATCCGCCGCAGGTAGCCGGTCATGGCCTCGAAGGCCGTCCGGCCGTAGAAATCGTCGGCGTTGATGGCCATGAAAGGGGTTCGGACGGCCTCCTTGCAGGCCAGGATGGCCTGGGCCGTGCCCCAGGGCTTGGTCCGCCCTTCCGGCACACGGAATCCCGCCGGCACTTGGTCGAGCGATTGGAAGACGTAGGCCGTATCCGCGAGCCGCTCGACCTGCCGGCCGATCCTGTCCCGGAAGGCCCCCTCGAAATCCTTCCGGATGATGAAGACGACGCGGTCGAAGCCGGCCCGGAGGGCGTCGTAGACCGAGTAATGCATGACGATCTCGCCGCCGGGCCCGACCGGGTCGATCTGCTTGAGGCCGCCGTACCGGCTGCCGATCCCGGCGGCCATGACCACCAATGTCAGAGAAGGCACGGGCATCCTCCCTTCGATCGCTTTTCCCTGGTCCCCCATCTTAATCCAGGGGCCCGATGGAGGTCAACGGCCGGGCCCGAATTCGCCGGTCCCCCCGCTTTACTTGTCCCGCTCTATCTTATATCATTGAAACGGAACAATGACCGAAGGTGAGCCCATGATCCGCTCGACGACCGTCATCTGCGTCCGCCGCGGAGGGCGGGTGGCCATGGCCGGCGACGGCCAGGTGTCCATGGGCCAGACCGTCCTCAAGCGCAAGGCCCGAAAGCTCCGCAGGCTGGCCAAGGGGAGCGTCCTGGCCGGGTTCGCCGGGGCGACCTCGGACGCCTTCGCCCTGTTCACGCGGTTCGAGGCCAAGCTCGAGGAATACCGCGGCAATTTGTCGCGGGCGGCCATCGAGCTGGCCAAGGACTGGCGCCTCGAGAAATCCCTCCGCCAGCTGGACGCCCTGCTCGTCGTGGCCGATGCCGAGAGCACCTTCCTCATCTCCGGCACCGGGGACGTCGTCGAGCCCGACGACGGCGTCATCGCCGTCGGCTCCGGAGGGCCCTACGCCCTGGCCGCCGCCCGGGCCCTGATGGCCCACACGGACCTGCCGGCGAGGACGATCGCCGAGGAGGCCCTGAAGACGAGCGCCGG
Source organism: Candidatus Aminicenantota bacterium (assembly GCA_016867635.1). Lineage (GTDB taxonomy): Bacteria > Acidobacteriota > Aminicenantia > Aminicenantales > Saccharicenantaceae > RBG-16-66-30. The sequence goes on from VGJC01000001.1 coordinate 51,147, forward strand.
CATCTGCGTCTACACCAACCTCGAGATCACCGTGGAGGAGCTCTGAATGCCCATCTCCCTGCCCGAGAGCCTGGAGTCCCCGCCGGCCGAAACGCCGGCCGCGGAGCTCACCCCCCAGGAGATCGTGGCCGAGCTCGACAAATACATCATCGGCCAGAAGGCGGCCAAGAAGGCCGTGGCCATCGCTCTCCGGAACCGCTTCCGCCGCCGCAAGCTGCCCCCCGACCTGGCCGACGAGATCGCGCCCAAGAACATCCTGATGATCGGCCCGACCGGGGTCGGCAAGACCGAGATCTCCCGGCGGCTGGCCCGGCTGACCTCCTCGCCCTTCCTCAAGATCGAGGCCAGCAAGTTCACCGAGGTCGGCTATGTCGGCCGCGACGTGGAGTCCATGATCCGCGACCTCGTCCGCATCTCGGTGGACCTGGTCAAGCAGGAGAAGGTCTCCGAGATCGAGGAAAAGGCCCAGGCCGCGGTCGTCGAGAGGCTCCTGGACATCCTGCTCCCGCCCCTGCGGAAAAAGGACGACGCGTCGGGCGCCGAGGAGGACGACAGGTTCCGCGACACCCGCGAGAAGCTGAGGGCCCAGCTCGCCGCCGGGCTGCTCGACGAGCGCCTCATCGAGGTCGAGGTCAAGGAGAAGACGACGCCGCCTTTCGAGGTCATCTCCAACTCGGGCGTCGAGGAGATCGGGTTCCAGATCCAGGAGCTCCTGCCCGGGTTCCTGGGCGGCCGCTCCAAGCGCCGGCGGGTCAAGATCAAGGAAGCCCGCGAGCTGCTGCTCGAAGAGGAGGAAAAGCGACTGGTCGACATGGACCAGGTCTCGAGACTGGCCATCGACCGCGTCGAGCAGTCGGGCATCATCTTCCTGGACGAGGTCGACAAGATCGCCGGCCGGGAATCCGGGCACGGCCCCGACGTCAGCCGCGAGGGCGTCCAGCGCGACCTCCTGCCGATCATCGAGGGGACGACCGTCAACACCCGGTTCGGCCTGGTCCGGACCGATCACATCCTGTTCATCGGCGCCGGCGCCTTCCATGTCTCCAAGCCCGCCGACCTCATCCCCGAGCTCCAGGGCCGGTTCCCGATACGGGTCGAGCTCACATCGCTCGGCAAGAACGACTTCGTCCGCATCCTGACGGAGCCCGAGAACGCCCTGATCCGGCAATACGAGGCTCTCATGGGCACGGAGGACGTCCGGGTCGATTTCACGTCCGACGCCGTCGACGAGATCGCCGAGGTCGCCGAGAAGGTCAACGCCGAGGCCGAGAACATCGGGGCCCGCCGTCTCCACACGGTCATGGAGAAGGTCATGGAGGAGATCTCCTTCGAGGCCCCGACGGTCGTCGATAAGTCCCTCCGGATCGACAGGGAATACGTCCGGAACCAGCTGAAAGACGTTCTCGAGAGCCAGGACCTGAGGCGCTTCATCCTCTGATGACAAGACCGGTCGGAACGCTCATCCTCGGGTTGTCCCTCCTCGCCGGCCCCGGGTGCGGGCGGAAAGGGCCCCTCGAGCTCCCCCCGGGCCGCGAGCCCGCGCCCGCCGAGCGGGTCACGGCGGCCTTCGAGAACGGGGCCGTGGTCCTCACCTGGGCCAATCCCGTCAAGGCCGTCTCGGGCAAGCCTGTCGGGCCTCTCGAGGCCATCGAGATCTGGGTCCTCGAGGGGGCCGGGCCCGCCGCGGGGACGGCCCCGGCGCCGGCTGAGGTCGAGGCCGAGGCCCGGCTCGCCCTCAGGATAGCCACGGACGGCCGCGAGGCGACGATGAGCCGGTCCGTGCCCGTCCCCGAGGGCGCCAAGCGCCTGGCGCTCACGGTCCGCGTCCGCGACCGCCGGGGCCGCGTCTCGGCGTTCTCGCCCTGGGCCGTCGTGGACGTCGCCCGGGCGCCCGGGGGGCCCGCTCCCGCCGAAAGCGAGGGACCGTGAAGATCTACCGTTTCCGGTACCGGAAGAGGATCCTCCTCGGGGTCCTCAAGGAGGAGTTCCTCTTTCCCCTCAAGGGCTCGATCTTCGGCGACTTCACGATCGAGGACAGCCCCGTCCCGATCGGCGACGCGAAGATCCTGCCTCCCGTCATCCCGACCAAGATCATCGGCATCGGGGCCAATTACCGGGGCCACGCCCGGGAGATGGGCCGCCCCCTTCCCGAGGAGCCGCTGATCTTCATGAAGCCGTCCACCGCCGTCGTCGGCCATCTCGAGGCCATCGTCCCTCCCGACATGGCCGGCCGCGTCGACTACGAAGGGGAGCTGGCCGTCGTCATCAAGAAGAGAACCCGCTCTCTCCGGGACGAAGACCCCGTGGCCGACCGCATCCTGGGCTGCACCTGTTTCAACGACGTCACCGCCCGGGACCTGCAGAAGAAGGACGTCCAGTTCACGCGGGCCAAGTCCTTCGACACCTTCGCCGCCGTCGGCCCCTGCGTCGCCACCGACGTCGACCCGGGAGGCCTGCGCCTCAAGACCTTTCTCAACGGCAAGCTCGTCCAGTCGGGACACACGGCCGATCTGATCTTCCCCGTCCCGTTCCTCGTCCGCTTCCTGTCCCGGATCATGACCCTCAACCCGGGCGACATCATCACCACGGGGACCCCCGAAGGCGTCGGGCCCATGGTCCCCGGGGACCGGGTCGACGTCCAGATCGACGGCATCGGGACACTGTCCAATACGCTCGTGCGTTCGAGATCCTAAGGAGGTACCATGAAGTTTTTTCTGGACACCGCCAACCTCGAGGAGATCCGCGAGGTCGCGAGCTGGGGGGTCCTCGACGGGGTGACCACCAACCCTTCCCTGTGCTCCAAGGAGAACATCAAGTTCGAGGACAACATCCGCGAGATCTGCGCCCTCGTCGGCGGCCCGGTCAGCGCCGAGTGCGTCTCGCTCCGGTCGGAGGAGATCGTGCCCGAAGCCCGGGCCTTGGCCAAGATCGCGTCCAACGTCGCGGTCAAGATCCCCGTGGGCCTGGAAGGCCTGAAGGCGACCAAGGCCCTGGCCGCGGAGGGCATCTCGGTCAACATGACCCTGGTCTTCTCCGCGAGCCAGGCCCTGCTCGCGGCCAAGGCCGGGGCCAAGTTCGTCAGCCCGTTCATCGGGCGGCTCGACGACGTCTCGGAGGACGGGATGGCCCTCATCGAGGAGATCGTCCAGGTCTTCGAGAACTACCGGTTCGGGACCGAGATCATCGTGGCCAGCGTCCGCCACCCCCGGCACGTCGTTGAGGCCGCCCTTCTGGGCGCCGACATCGCGACCGTTCCCTACGCGGTCATGGAGAAGCTTGTCCGCCACCCGCTCACCGACGCCGGTATCGAGCGCTTCCTGAGCGACTGGAAAAAGGTCAGGAAGTGAGGATCAAGTCGGTCTTCCGGATCCGCGAGCTCGTCCGCCGGCTCGTTCAACGGATCCGGAGGATCACCGTCGCCGTCCTCGTCCTCGGGTTCCTCGGCGGAAGCCTGGTCGTCGGCCGGTCCGTCCTGGTCGGGGAGATCCGCAAGGAGCTCCGCAAGACGTTCGCCTATGCCGACCTTCGGGTTTCCTCCTTCCCGCCGGCCATCCTCCTCGAGGAGGTCCGGACCTTGACCGATCCCCCCCTGTTCCGGGCGCGATCGGTCAAGGTGGGGATGCCCCTGTGGTCCCTGCTTCGGAACCGCAAGGCCGTTTCGGTCGTGTTCGATTCCCCCGAGGTCCGCATCGGGCCGGAGGCCCTGCGTCCGAGAGCCGCGCGGGCGAGACCCGCGCTCTCCCTGCCCTTCAATGTCGACAGGGGCGTCGTCAGGAACGGGGCGGTCCTCTACGAGGGCGGCGGGACGCGCCTCGAGGTCCGTGGGCTCGAGGCCTTATTCACGCAGAGAGGCGACCAGTTCAGCCTCCGGGCCGGATCGGACGACGCGAAGTACGAGTCCCTTGCCGGCGAGGCGGTCCTGCTGGCCGGCTTCGACATCTCGCTTTCGGGCAGGGGCGATAACATCGCGGTCCAGCAGTTGAAGATCGAGGGCCCGGACGTCCTCTTCGAGGGCCGGGGGCGCTTTCGGGCCTACCGGGATCCCGAGATCGAGCTCGACACGCGCTTCGAGATCGAGACGGGCGAGGTGTCCGCGCTTCTCGATCTGCCTTTCGACTGGAAGGGCAAGGCCGGCGGGGAGGGGAAGTTCCTGCGGAGATCCGGGCAGATCTCCGTCGAAACGACCATCGCCGCCGACGACCTCGTCCTGTGCGACGTTCCCATGGGCCGGATCCGGGGCGGCGTCCGCCGGGAGCCCGGCAAGGACGTCGAGGTCGACGTCGTCATCCAGAAACCCGGGCTGCTTCCCGAGACCCTGACCCTGGCCATCGGAGGAGGCAGGGTCGAGGGGCGGGCCGGCCGGGTGTTCATCGACCCGGTCTTCAACGAGATCGAGGTGCCCTGGCCCGTGCGGTCCCCTGTCTGGGGGACGTTCGTCGTCAGGGACGGAAAGCTCGAGGCGTCGGCCGAATTCCGCGATACGTCCCTCGAAAGGGCGGGCGACAGGTTCGCTTTCCGGGGAGGCGCCGAAGTTTTCGTCGATTTCCGAACCAAAGAGATACGGGTCGAGACACCCGACCTTCAATCGAATTTCGCCCGCCTGGAGGCCCGCGCGGCGATCGACCTCGACGGGGACATCGACACCAGGATCCGCGGCTCGGTCCTCGATGTCAGGCAGGCCCGGGAATTCGTCTCCCTGATCCTGAACGAGACCTTCGATTTCGGAGAGATCCGCGGCGCGGGATTCGCCGAGGTCAGCCTGAGCGGCCTTTCGGCGGCCCCGGTCGTCGACATCCGGGGAACGTTCTCGCCCGGCGGTTTCGACCTGCTTGACGCCGCTTTCGTCGAAGCGGACACCCGGATCACCGCCCAGGGTTTTGCCGGGACGTTCAAGATCGACGACCCCGAGCTCAAGGGCCAGGTCCGGGTCGCGGGCGATGCCGCCCGGACCGAGGTCGAGGTCCGGGGCGGGGAGGGGGAGCTGGCCAGGATCTTCCCGGCCCTCGAGATCCCCGTTTCTCTCCGGGGTCGGGCGGCCGGCGATTTCAGGATCGTCCGGACGAATGAAGAAGAGGAATATTCCGGGACCTTCTCGAGCCCCGAGATCTCCGGCTACGCCCAGACCGCCCGGGACGTCGCCGGCCGGCTCGAGTTCAGGAACGGGGTCCTCGCTTTCCCCGAACTGGGGCTGGACCTTTACGGGGGACGGTTCGAGGGCCGGTTGCTCATCGGCCTCGTCGACGGCGAGTTCGATGTCGATCTCCGCGGCCGGGACGTGGACCTCTCTCTGTTGAGCTCGGACGCCGCCGGGGCCCTTTCTCTCACGCTGGGCGGCCGCGGCGTTTTCGGCGCGGACACGCTCGGCGGCGCTTTCAGCGTCAGGGACCTGCTCTTTTCTCCTCTCGAGAAGACCGAAGCCCGCGGCGCGCTCGAGCTGGGCTACGAGGATGGCCAGGTCGTTCTGGGGATCAAAGGCGGGCTGGCTCCCGGAGAGAATCCCTTCGAGGCCCGGGTCGCCATCCCCACGACCGGGGAGCCGTTCCGCGGGACCGTCAAGGGGACCCTGGGGAACCTCGACCTCCTCCTGCCGTGGGACGGCGCCCTCGGGCGGGTGGATTACGCGGCCGACATCGTCGAAACGGTCGATTCGACCCGGGTCGCCGTGGCGACGGGCTTCCGGGGGTCCGTGCTGCCCCTTCCCGGGTTCCCCTATGCCGTCACCGATTTCTCCGGAGAGGCCAGGTACGAGGAGGGCTCGCTGACGATGACCGCCTTCGCGGGCCGACTGGGCGGCGGGACCGTCCAAGGGACGGGGGAGCTGAGGACCGGCCCGGACGGCATCGAGACGATGGACATGCGGGCCGAAGCCAGGGACATGAACCTGTCCCCGGCCGAGAGAGTGAGGGCCCAGGTCGAAGGGACCCTGCGGATGCTCAAGGACAAGCAGCGCTTCGTCCTCGAGGGCGACCTGATGATCAAACGCCTGAACTGGCGTCGCGAGATCACCGAGGGATTCTCGTTCTCCTCGGTGGCCGACCCGGAGGAGGATCCCGGGCCGTCATTCTTCGACGGCCTGACCCTCAATCTCCGCCTCCAGGGGGACGACAACGTGATCGTGGAGAATTCGCTCGGACGTTTGTCCGGGCGCTTCAGTCTGGCCGTCACGGGAAGCCTCGAAAATCCCGTCTTGCTCGGCGATGTCGACATCCGCAGCGGCGACATCTATTTCCAGGACCGGACCTTCCGGGTCCTCTACGGCCGCCTGAGCTTCACCGACCCTCTCCGGGCCGAGCCCTATCTGGACTTCCGCGGGGAAACGTATGTCAAAGATTACCGTGTGACCCTCAGCATGAACGGACCGGTCAGCCGGATGAGGCCCGAGTTCTCGTCCTCGCCGCCCCTGCCCCCTGACGAAGTCCTGGCCCTCTTGGCTTTGGGGGAGTCGTTCCGGAGGACCTATTACACATACTCCATGGACCGCAGCGCGGCCATGAGCACGGCCTCTCTCCTGACCTACCAGATCGCCGACCAAGCCAAGAAGAGGACGAGCGGCGTCTTCACCCTGGACCGCTTCCGCATCGACCCCTATTTCTCCGAGAGCTCGCCGGGGTCCATCGCCGCCCGGTTGACGGTCGGGAAGAAGCTGTCGAGCAACCTGCTGCTCATCTACTCCACGATCCTGGCGAATTCGAACGTCCAGGCCGCGGAGGAGGAGTCCCCCATCTTCCGCATGGAGTGGGACATAAGCCGGAGGTTCTCGCTGGTCGGCGGACAAGACGACCGGGGAAAGCTGAGCATCGATGTCAAGTACCGGAAGAGATTCTAGAGGACGGAAGCCGCGGCGGGGCCCCGGGCCGGGGTGCCTTCCCGTCCTCCTGGCCCTTCTCCTCTGGCCCGCGACGAGGGCGGCGCAGGCCCAGGAGACGGGCCTTCCGGTCATCGCCCGGGTCGTCGTCCAGGTCGACGGTCGCCCGGGGGAAGCGGCCCTCCTGGACCTCATCCCTCTCCAGGCCGGGGAGCCCTATTCCGCGAGGGCCGTGGACCAGGCCGTCAAAGCGATCTTCCGGACAGGGCTCTTTTCCGATGTCCAGGTCCTCAAGTCGGGGGACGAGGACGTCGAGCTGACCTTCGTCCTGGCCAGGAACCTGTTCGTCGCCGATGTGAAGTTCCGCGGCACCCGGGCCCCGGCGGCCCGCCTGATGGACGGGCTCCTTTCGCTCCGGCCGGGGAGCGTTCTCTCGGAGGAACGTCTTCCGGTTGCAGCCGGGGAGGTCCGGGCAGCCCTGCGCGGCGAAGGCTTCTTCGACGCTAAAGTCGAGGTCGAAGTCCATAAGGACGCCCGTTCCTCTTCGGCCAGGCTCGTTTTCCGGGTCGATTCCTGGAAGACCGTCCGGGTCCGGTCGATCGCCCTGGAAGGGGATGTCCTTGCCGACCGGGACGCCCTGCTGAAGCGTCTCAAGTGCCGGCCCGGCGACCCCTACGTCCCGGCCCGGCTCGAGCGCGGCCGACAGGCCCTCGCGGCCTTCTACGCGGCCCAGGGATTCCGGCGAGCGGAAGTCCGGCTGGAAGAAGAGTCCTTCGACGAGGAGCGCAGCGAGGTGGGCCTTCGGGTCGGGATCGAGGCCCATGAGAAGATCCGGGTGGAGATCCGGGGGGCCCGGGTCCCGGCCCGGCTCGTCGAGCCGATCTGGGATGAACCCATTTTCGAGCAGTGGGGCCTGGAGGAGGGGGAAGCCCGGGTCCTCAATCATGTCCGCCGGAAGGGATACCTTCAGGCGGCGGTCGACGGCCGGATCGAGAAGACGGAGGACGGGCTGGCCGTCATCTACGAGGTTTCGCGCGGAGAAAAATTCCGCGTGAGGGAAGTCGAATTCCCCGGGCTGGCGGCCTATTCGCCGGACGATCTGAAGGTCCTGCTGGCGGTGCGCGAGGGCGTGCCCTTTTTCGACCTTCTCGGATACGACCGCCTGTTCGCCCTGCCGCGGGACATCGAGACGCTCTATAAGGAGAACGGTTTCGCCGAGGTCCAGGTCAAGCTGGATTTCGTCCGACAGGGGGCCGACGTCAAGGCGGTCTATTCCGTCAGAGAGGGCGCCCAGCGACGGGTGAGCTCCGTCCGGCTCGAAGGCGTCAGCCTCTTCTCTCCGCAAGCCATGCTGGCCGAATTGGCCAACAAGGAAGGCGGTCCGTATTTCCCTCCGAACGTCCAGCGGGACGTCGGCCGGATCGAGAACGCCTACCTCGACCGGGGCGCCCGGGGAACCGAGGTCCTGCCCCGGGTCGAGATGGGCGAAGACCATCGCGTGTCCCTGGTCTTCGAGATCACGGAGGGCGAGCCGTTCGTCACCGGGAACATCCTCGTCACCGGCAACCGCATCACGAAGACCAAGGTCATCAACCGGGAGATCCAGGTCCGCAAGGGCGATGTCGCGGACCAGTCCCGGATCCAGGATTCGAAACGAAGGCTGGAACGCCTGGGCATTTTTTCCGAAGTCCGGCTGGAGCAGATCCCCACGGAGCCCGGCCACGAGATCCTCGTCGTGACCGTGCGGGAGGGGGAGATGAACTACGCGGGGATCGGGCTGGGGTTCGAATCCCGCAACCGGGTCAGCGGGTCCCTGGCTTCGTGGCCGGACGAGTTCCGGCCCCGGGGCACGGCCGAATATATCCGGACCAACGTCCTGGGCCTCGGCGCCCAGGTCGGGCTCGTGGGCCAGCTCAGCGGCATCGAGAGGCGGATCGTCGGATCCTGGAGCCAACCCTACCTCTTCGGCCTGACCATGCCGACGACCCTCCTGGCCTGGGCCGAGAGAGAGGACCGGGTCAGCTTCAAGTTCGACCGCCGCGGCGTCAGCTTCAACACCGTCAAACCCCTAGGGGCGGCCCGGCTCCTGCTGGCCTCGCTGAGCCTGACCCGGACCGCGATCTTCGACGTCAGCATCGAGAACCCTCCTGAGGACATCGACCGGCGGTACCTGCCCTATTCCGCGGCCGTGGCCTCGCTCAGCATGAGCGGGGACAGGCGGGACGACACGCTGAACCCGGTCAGGGGGACCTATTTCAACCTGGTCGGGGAGTGGGGCTTCCCGGTCTTCGGGATGGAATCGGATTATCAGAAGGTCTTTCTCAAATCGCAGTTCTACCGTCCCCTGTCGCCGGGCTTGAGCTTGAGCCTGACGGGCCGTTTGGGACTCGGCCGCAGCCTGAGGAACCTCCCGGAACGCTTCTTCGCGGGCGGCAGCAACACCTTCCGGGGAGAGGAGTTCGACATGCTCGGCCCGGCCGAGACCGGTGAAGACGGCTCGCAGAAGCCACTCGGCGGGGAAGCCGTGTTCCTCATCAACACGGAGCTCGCTTTTCCGCTCGTGCGGTCGTGGCGCGAGCTGAGGATCGCGGCCTTCTTCGACCTTGGGAACGTTTACGGCCGGCTCCAGGATTTCCGGCCTCTCGATCTCCAGGGCGCCGCCGGCGCGGGCATCCGCTACAGGACGCCCTTGGGGCCCGTGCGTCTGGAGGTCGCCTGGAAGCTCTGGACTTTCGAAAGCACGGACCGCAAGGGCAGGCCCCTGTTTTTCCTGACCATCGGCAACATCTTCTAGGATAGGAGCCATATGAGGATCGCCAGGATCGCCGGTTGGTGCCTCCTGTGGGGCGCCCTGCTTCCGGCCCAGACCGTCAATTGCCTGGTCGCCGTCGTCAACGGCCATGTCATCACCCTGGTCGACGTCCAGGTCATCGCCGAATTCGGTCTGGCCCGCCGGACCGCGGAAAGCCCGGCCAAGGACCCGCGGCTCGCGGCCCTCGACGCTCTCATCGACCGGAAGGTCGTCCTGGATGTGACCCGGGAGGCGCGCTCGGTGGACAGGGAGGAAGCGACGGCGGCCCTCGACGAGGTCCGGCGGCGGCTGGGGGAGGCCGATTTCGGGGCGCGGTTGCGGAAGTTCGGGCTCCAGGAAAAGGACCTCAGGTCCTATGTCGAGGAGGCGCTTCTCTTCGAAAAGGCCCTGGCCCTGAGGTTCAGCCGCAGCCTGCCCGTCTCGCGCACGGACGTCGAGAGGCACTATCGGGAGATCTATGTCCCGGAGCGGGTCCGCCGGGGGCTCGAGCCCGAGCCTTTGGACCGCGTGACGGGCCCCCTCGAAGCCCAGGTCCGGGACCGCGATCTAAAGAAACAGATGGAGACCTGGATCAGGGACCTCAGGTCCCGGGCCGAC
>VGJC01000002.1 GCA_016867635.1 Candidatus Aminicenantota bacterium
TCCCGCCCCGGCAGCTCCCAAGCCCGCGGCTCCCGCGCCGGCGCCTCTGAAGCCTGCGGCCCCCAAGCCCGCGGCTCCCGCCCCGGCAGCTCCCAAGCCCGCGACTCCCGCGCCGGCGCCCCCGAAACCTACGGCCCCCAAGCCCGCGGCTCCCGCCCCGGCAGCTCCCAAGCCTGCGGCCCCCAAGCCGCGTGCCCAAGTCCGGCTCAGGGAAGGGCTGCGCCTCAAGGAAGCGGCCGAGCTGATGAAGATCAAGCCCAAGGATCTCCTGGAAAAGCTGAGGGCCAAGAGCTTTGCCGCCGACCTCAGCGAGTTCGTCGACGCCGAGCTGGCCGCGGCCATCACCCGCTCAACGAGCATCGACGCCGAGTTCGTGACCCTCGAAGAGGGGATGCGGCGTCAGGGCGAAGGGCGGGCCGAAGACCTCGTCCCGCGCGCCCCCGTCGTCACCATCATGGGCCACGTCGACCACGGCAAGACGACATTGCTCGACGCCATCCGGTCTTCCAATCTCGTCGACAAGGAGTCGGGAGGCATCACCCAGCATATCGGCGCCTACCGGGTCGCGGTCAAGAACCGGTCGATCACGTTCGTCGACACTCCGGGCCATGAAGCCTTCACGCAGCTCCGGGCGCGCGGAGCGAAGGTCACGGACATCGTCGTCCTGGTCGTGGCCGCCGACGACGGGGTCATGCCCCAGACCAAGGAAGCCATTGACCACGCCAAAGCCGCCGGCGTTCCCATCATCGTGGCCATCAACAAGATCGACAAGCCGGAAGCCAACGTGGACCGCGTCAAGCAGCAGCTGTCCAAGGAAGACCTCCTCGTCGAGGACTGGGGCGGCAAGACCATCAGCGTCGAAGTTTCGGCCCGGGACGGGAAGAACATCGGCGACCTGCTGGAGATGATCCTCCTCCTCAGCGACATCCTCGAGATCAAGTCCGATCCCCGCGTCCCGGCCCAAGGCGTCATCCTCGAGGCGCGTCTCGACAGCCAGAAGGGCCCGATCGCCACCGTGATCGTCCAGCAGGGGACCCTGGCCGCCGGTCAGGCCTTCGTCTCGGGCAAGACCATGGGCAAGGTCCGGGCCCTTTTCGATGAGCACGGACAAGGGTTGAAAAGCGCCGGCCCGTCGATGCCGGCCGGCGTCATGGGCTTTTCCGAAGTCCCGGCCGCGGGCGATCTCTTCCAGGTCCTGGAAAGCCTGCCGGCGGCCAAGCAGGTCGTCGACTACAGGAGGTCCCTGTCCAAGAGACAGGAATCCGGCATGCCGGGGACGTTCACTCTCGATGAGCTCTTCAAGAGGATCGAAGGCGGCCAAGCCAAAGAGCTGGCCCTGATCCTCAAGGCCGACGTCCAGGGGTCCATTGAGGTCCTGACGGAAACCGTCCCCTCCTTGAGCACCGAGAAGGTCACCATCAAGATCGTCCATGCCGCCTCCGGGGCCATCACCGAAGCCGACGTTCTTCTGGCCTCGGCCTCCAAGGCCGTCATCATCGGTTACAACGTCAAGCCGGGCCCCAAGGTCCTCGAGTTGGCCAAGGACGAGGGCGTCGAGATCCGCGTCTACAAGGTCATCTACCAGCTCACGGACGACATCAAAAAGGCCGTCATCGGCCTGCTCGAACCCGTGATCAAGGAGACCTTCCAAGGACGGGCCGAGGTCCGGCGGGTCTTTCAGATCCCCAAGATCGGGTCCATCGCCGGCTGCATCGTCAAGGACGGGAGGATCGTGCGCAACGCCGAGGCCCGGATCCTCCGCGGCCGGCAGGTCATCTTCCAAGGGCGGATCTCCTCGCTCAAGCACCTCAAGGAGAACGTCACCGAGGTCAAGAAGGACTATGAGTGCGGGATCGGCCTCGACAAGTTCGGGGACTTCCAGCCCGGCGACGTCATCGAAACGTTCATCCTGGAAAAGATCAAAGCCGTCTAGGGATACGGGAGGGCTCCCATGGTCGTCGGTGTCCTGGTCCTCGAGCTGTTCTTCCCCCACGCCCGGTCCCTGAAGGACAAACGGAGCGTGCTCCGCGGATTCAAGGACCGGGTCCGGAGCCGCTACCACGCGGCCGTCGCCGAGATCGACCATCAGGACAAATGGCAGCGGGCCCTGGTCGGGGTCGCGACCCTCAACAGTCAGCCCAAGGTCGTCGAGGACCTTCTCGCCAGGGTCCTCTCCGACGCCCGGAGCCTCGAGGGGGCCGAGGTCGCCGGACAGGAGATCCGCTATTTCTAGCCCGAAGACCCCCCGCACGACGATGAAAAGACCGGGCTTCCGCACCCGCCGCGTCGCGGAGCTGATCCAGGAGGAGCTCGGACGCCTCCTCATCCGCGACTTCCAGGACGCCTCTTCAGGGCTCCTGACCGTGACCGCGGTGGAAGTGACCCCCGACCTGCTGACGGCCCGTGTCCTCCTGAGCGTTTTCGGGAACCAGGATCCGGAGGCCCTTCTCGAAAAGCTGGAAAAGAGCAAGGGGGCCCTTCGCAAGGCCCTTGCCTCCCGGGTCAAATTGAAGTATAATCCGCGACTATTTTTCGTCCTGGACAGGAGCCCCGAGCTCCAGGACAGGATCGACCGGTTGATCGATAAGGTGAGGGAACATGACGACTGACCCCCGGGAGCGCATCGCCGCGAGGATCAAAGCGTCCCGGCGCATCGCCGTGACCTCCCACCTCCGGCCTGACGGCGACTCTCTGTGCACCGCGCTGGCTCTGGCCCGGGCCTGCGAGATGCTGGGGAAAGAGGCGGCCATCATCAACCGGGACGAAACCCCCGTGCCGTTCACCAGTTTCCCCGAGACGCACCGGATCCGGATCGGACAGATCGACGCCTCGGAGTTCGACACCGTCGTCCTTCTCGAATGCGCCGACGTTTCCCGGTCGGGACAGGAGGGCCTCCAGGGCGCCTACAAGATCAACATCGACCACCACTACTCGAACACCCCCTACGCCGATATCAACTGGATCGATCCCGAGGCCCCCGCCGTCGGGGAAATGGCCTTCGAGCTCTGCCCTTTCCTGGGGGTCACGCCGACCCCGGAGATCGCCGAGCTTCTCTATTGCGCCATCGCCTCGGACACGGGATCGTTCCAGTTCTCCAACACGACGGCCCGGGCCCTGGGCGCCTCGACCGAGCTCGTCCGCCTCGGCGCCAGCCCCATCCGGGTGTCGGAGAGGCTATTCAACAACAACCCGCCGGAAAAGATCCGTCTCCTCGGAAGGGTCCTCTCCACCCTGACCATGAACGAGCGCGGCAACCTCGCCTGCATCAGCATGTTCAGGGGCGACGTCGAGTCGCTGAACATGAGCGCCGTCGACACGGAGGACATGACGACCCTGGCCAGGTCCATCCGAGGCGTCGAAATGGTCCTTTTTTTCAAGGAGATGAGCCCCGAGACCTTTCGGGTCAGCCTGAGGTCGAAGGGCCGGGCCAACGCCGCCCGGGTCGCCGAACACTTCGGGGGGGGCGGACATGTCCACGCCTCCGGATTCACGGTCTACGGACCCTATGAGCGGCTCATCGCGGAAATCCCCAGGGCCGTGGAAGCCCTCCTGTCCGACATGTCGGACAAAGACGGCCCGGCATCGGGCTGACCGCCCCCCGAAAAGCCGTTATGGACGGCCTGATCATCGTCGACAAGCCCGCCGGGCCCACCTCCCACGACATCGTCCAGAAGGTGAGGAAGCTTGTGGGCCTCCGCCGGGTCGGACACGGGGGAACGCTCGATCCCGACGCCACCGGCGTGCTGCTCGTCACCGTCGGCCAGGCGACCCGTTTCTTTCCCTACCTCTCCGGGCACGACAAGTCCTACGAAGGAGCGATCCGGCTCGGTTTCGCGACGGATACCTACGATTCCTCAGGCCGGCCAACATCCCCCGAGAGCCTGGATCTGCCAACCGCCGAAGACCTCTCCAGGGCCATGAAGAACATGGAAGCGAAGGTCTTGCAGACGCCTCCCGCCTACTCCGCCAAGAAGGTCGACGGGACACCCGGCTACAGGCTGGCCAGGGCCGACAAAGAGTTCACCCTGAAGCCGGTCCCTGTCCACGTCCGGGTTTTCGAGGCCCTCGAATATCGCCCCCCGCTGGTCATCTTCAGGGTCGTTTGTTCATCCGGCACCTACATCCGGTCCCTGGCCCACGACTTGGGACGGGATCTGGGGTGTGGGGCCCATCTTCACACCCTCCGCCGGACATCCGTCGGGCCCTACACGCTCGAAATGGCCAATCCCCTCGTCCGGATCGAGGAAACGGCCGCCGCGGGCGAGCTTTCCTCGGTCGTCCTGCCCCTGGAAAAGCTCCTTCTCCACTTTCCGGCCGCCGTCGTCAGCCCCGAAGCCGTCCACCGGGTCCGGAACGGCGCGCAGATCTCTCCGGTCCATCTGGCATCGGGCTTCCCGGAAGGAGCCGCCTCTCCGCCGGGATCGGCGCTCTGCCGGCTGCTCGACGGCGACGGCCGCTTCCTGGCCCTGGCCAAATTTTCCCCTGACGGGGAAAGCCTCCGGCCCATCCTGGTCATCGGCTAAGGCCCCTCCGCCGGGCCAGGAGTGGCCGGCTGTCTTCAAATCGTCCTTGAATTTTCGGCAAACCTATTGTATTGTATTCAGGTTATGCGGCTCAACAAGAACCAGATCGAGCATCTCGGATCGATGATCCTGCGCAACCTGACCAAGGAAGCCAAGCTGATCATGGAAGACAGGACCCGTCTGCTCGAAGAGATCACGAGCCTCCTCACCGAGGAGTTCCAGAAGGAGGACCGCCTCGATCAGGAGGTCCGGGAGCTGCTCAGCAAGCACATGGAGAAGATCCGCCGGGAGAACATCGAATACCAGCAGATGTTCAAGATGATCAAGACCAAGCTGGCCCGGGAAAAGGGGATCGTTCTATGAGCGGCCGGCTGTCCCGGGAGAAGATCAACTATCTCTCGCGTCAGATCCTGTCCGTCCTCGAAAAGGACGATCTGGTCGACTTCCTGGACGACCCCAACGAGATCCGGCTCATCATCGTCAAGTCCATCGAAGAAGAGATGAAGCTCTACGAAGCCCTGGACAGGAAGGCCATCGACAAGATCCAATCGCAGAAGAAGGCCATCGAGGAAGGCTCCCGGGAGTGGGAGATCCTCTACCGCAAGTATTACAACGACGAGCTGGCCAAGCTCGGCAAGTTCAGCGACTGAGCCCCGCCGGCTCAGGGACGCTCCTCTCCCCGCTCACCCCCGTTCGTTCGGCCATTCTGAAACCAAGGCAACCCGGAAACGGGAGATGAACCAAAAAAAAGGGCCAGGGAACACGCTCCCTGGCCCTCGGTCAGATCCGATCGAAGGGGTTCGATCAGAACACGAAGCGGAACCCGATGCCGCTCTTGTAGTTGTGATCGAAGGACCGCCCCACCGGCGCCCGGAACTCGAAGAAGATCGAGCCCTTGCTGGTCCAGTTGTCGAAGACGTTGAAACCGGCCTGGCCGATCAGGTCCAGGCCCGACTTGTGGTTGTCGTCGGTCGGCTGGGTCGCGGGGCTGAAGCCCAATCCCGTACCGAGGTAGTACTGCTTGAAGTGCCCGTTGAACAGGGCCTCGACGGTGTACACGAACTTCCAGGGGTCTCCCTTGAACGGGATGCCGCCGCCGCCGGTGAAGGTGAGGCTCCACTTGTCGGGGTTGAGCCAGTAGAACAGGCCCGCCCTCAAGAAACCGTAGATAGCGGTGCTGCCGCCGTAAAGGCCCGGGCCGCCGGCGACCTGCCAGAAGAACCTCCTCTGGGTCACCTCGAACGTCACGCGGCACGGATCGGAAGCGGCCGACTGGGCGCCGTCGTTGTCGAAGACCGTGACGTTGATGGTATAGGTCCCGGCCTTGCTGAAGACCTTCTCCCAGAGCCAGGGTTTCCGGGTCGTGACGCAGGTGTCGATGACGTTACCCTGGTCGTCGAGGAGCTCGAAGACGACCTTCGCGATCTGTCCGTCGGGGTCGCTGGAGCCGGAGGCGTCGAACGTGATGGGCCGGCCCACGTAGTCCTCGCAGGGCAGACACGAGGTCCAGAGCTTGCAGATGGGCGGGAAGTTGATGGACACCTTGGCCTCGCAGGGGTTGACGGAGGCGACGCCTTCCATGTTGACCGCCGAGCCCTTGAAGGAATACTCGCCGGGCCGGTCGAACTTCGTCTGCCACTTGGGCGACTGCGGGGTCAGCTCCTGGGTGGCCATCTTCTGGCCCTGGGCGTCATAGACCTCGACGGTCATGCTCTTGGCGAACTGAGTGCCGCTCATGTCGACGGTGATCGGGTCGTTGGCGTTGGCCCTCTCGGGGACGACGACCAGGCTGCAAACGGCCGGCGGGATGGCATCCTCGACCCCCATGAGGGCCAGGTTGCCGCACTCCTTGGGGATGACGAAATGGTAGATCTTCCAGTCTTTCTTGATGTCGATCTTGAAGATCGGCAGGGCCTCCTTGCCGGCCCACTCGATGTCGCGAGCGACCTTGACCTGCCCGTGGGACTTGAACAGCATCCACATCAAGCGGCCCCCGACGGGAAGGGTGGCGTCCTCGAATCCAACCGTCGGCAGCTGTTCCATGAACGGCTGGTAGAGGTCCGGGTGCCCGGCCAGGTCGAAACCCGTCTTCACGTCGGAAGAATAGCGGGCGAACAGCGTCCTCATGACTTCGGGTGTCGGGACCTGACCCTTGACCTCGACGAATGTATAGAGCCCGATCCGTCTGAGCTTGGTCGTCTGGGCGAAAGCCGTGGCTGTGACCAAGACCAAAACGGCTAAGGCGAGGAAAATCACCACATTTCTTTTTCTCATTATGGTCCTCCTCGATGATGAACTGGCATCTCTTCTTATATGTGAGACCGAGCCCCTCTGTCAAGCAAAATCAACGGGTTCCGCCGGTCCCGGGCGGATCAGCCAAGGAAGGCCCTGACGATCCGGGAAATGAACCCGGAATCGCGCGGGAGGGACGATAAAGCCTCGAGGAGGGCTTCCCGGCCCTTGAATCCGCGGTCGATGAGATCCCCGAGGAACCTTACGCCCGTGGCGATGTCCACTTCGGGGTGGCATTGGAGCCCCCAGACAGGCTTCCCCCTTACCCGGAAGGCCTGCACGGGACAGGGATCCGAGGAGGCCAGGACCTCGAACGATCCGGGGAGATCGCGGACTTCGTCATAGTGGACGGAGAACGTGAAGAATTCCCCCGGGGGGCCCAGCAGGTCGTTGCCACGGACGACACGGACCGGGATCCAGCCGATCTCGGGACTGGCGCATCGTCTCACGTGGCTTGGCCCGGCCAGGGCGAACGCCAGGAGTTGATGGCCCCAGCAACTGCCCAGGACCGAAGCGCCTTTCCGGACAGCCTCCCTGACGACCGCGGCCTCCTCCTCCACCCAGTCCTCGCGCTCGAGGATGGAGGCTTCAGAGCCCGTCAGGATCAGGTGGGTGTACGCGCCCGGGTCCGGGAACCGCCCCTCCCGGGCCGTGAACGCATCGGCCTCCACGGGCAGGCAGCGGTTCCAATGCTCGACGGGACGGTAGAGCGCGGGATCGATGGAATTGTCGATGATGGCCACCTTGCGGCTCTGACTTTTGTCCGTCATGCGGGTCTCTCCCCGGCGATCCTCCCGGAGCTCTTATTGTAGGCTAACTCGCTCCTTTTGTGAACGGGCCAGGCCGGCGGAGCGGGCCCTTGGAAATCTCACGTGTCTTTTTTGCAGGGAATCTGGTATAATCCGGCATCTTAAAGGAGAACACGCCGTGACATCTGTCAACGAGGATACCGAACTCATCGTCAGCACGCCCGACGAGCCCGGCATCTTCGGCCGGGTCTTGGGCACGCTGGCCAACGCCGGGGTCAATGTCAAGGCCCTTTATGTCCGTTCGGAAGAGAACACGGGCCACTTTCACCTCGTGACCTCGGACCCGAAAAAGGCCCAAACCGCCCTGCGGACCCTGGGATTCAAGGTCAGGACGAAAAAGGTCATCACGGTCCTGGTCACGGACCGGATCGGCGTCGGGGCCGAGATCGGCGCCCTTCTCGGCAACGCCGTCATCGATATCCGCTACTCCTACGGCTCTTCGTCGGGAGAGGGCAAAACCCTCCTCGTTTTTCAGACGAGCCACAACAAAAAGGCCTTCGAAACCCTGAAGTAGAGAGGCCGATAAATCCGTTGACAAGACCGGCCCGTTGTCCTAGAATATCTTCTTAGTGTTGTATCAAGGAGGCTCGTATGTCTAAAGCCGAACCCAATGTCGTTCCGTTGTGCGACATCCTGCTGGTTCTTCTCATCATCTTCATGGTCATCACGCCCCTCGTCCAGAAAGGCATAGATGTCAAGCTGCCCGAGACCCAAGCCGATTCGTCCGGCGGCGGCCAGCCGACCGGGCTGATCGTTCTGACCATCAAAGACGGCGACGCGATCGAGATCAACAACATCAATTACGAGATGCGCGGCCTTCTCGAAGAGCTGCGGCGCCTGTACTCGACGCGCCAGGACAAGACGATCTTTATCCGCGCCTTCGCCAAGCTGTCCTTCGCCAAGGTCATGGAAGTCCTCGACATCGCCCGCGGCGCGGGTGTCGAAACGCTGGCCCTCATCCCCGAGTATATCGAGTAGCCCGGCTTATTCCCTACCGATTGCGGATCGGGCCGATCACTTCCCGCGATATCACCAATCTCTGGACCTCGTTGGTCCCCTCGTAGATCTGGAGCAGTTTGGCGTCCCGCACCAGCTTCTCCACCGGATAGTCCTTCATATAACCGTAGCCGCCGTAGATCTGAAGGGCCTCCAGGGCCGTCTTCATGCCCACGTCCGAGCCGAAGCACTTGGCCATGGCTGATTCCTTCCCGCAGGGTTTCCCCCGGTCCATCAGCCAGGCGGCCTGCCAGACGAGCAGCCGGGCCGCCTCGACCTCCATGGCCATCTGGGCGATCTTGAAGGCCGTGGCCTGGAGTGTCGCGATCGGCTTGCCGAACTGGATACGGGTCTTCGAGTAAGCCACGGCGTACTCGAGGGCCGCCCGGGCGATCCCGACGCCGGCCGCGCCGACGGCCGCGCGCGTCTTGTCGAACGTCTTCATGGCCACGGTGAAGCCCAGCCCCTCCCGGCCGAGGAGGTGGTCCGCGGGGACGCGGACGTCCTCGAAGAAGAGCTCCGTGGTGTTCGACGCCCGGTGCCCCAGCTTGTCCTCGACCTTGCCGACGGTGATGCCCGGGGTCTCCCGGGGAACGAGGAAGACGCTCAGTCCGCGCGCGCCCTTTTCCGGGGCCGCGTTGGCGAACACGACGTAGAGACTGGAAACGCCCCCGTTGGTGATGAAGCACTTGGAGCCGTTGATCACGTAGTGCGCCCCGTCCTTGCGGGCCGTCGACTTGATGGCCGTCGTATCGGAACCGGCCTCGCGCTCCGTCAGACAGTAGGAGGCGAAGGCCAGGTCCTTGACGAAGGGCGCGAAGAACCGCTTTTTCTGGTCCTCTGTCCCGAAGAGAAGGATCGGGGTGAAGGCCAGGGAATTGGCCATCATCGTCGTGTACATCCCCGCGCAGCCCCAGGACAGCTCTTCGCTGACCAGGACCGTTTCGAGGTCCCCGAGCCCTCCTCCCCCGTATTCGGCCGGGACCGTGCACGTCAGGAAGCCGACCTCGAAGGCCTTTTTCATGACGTCCTCGGGGAAATCGTGGCCGCGGTCGTACTCGGCGGCCCGGGGGCGCATTTCCTTCTCCGCGAATTCATGGGCCATATCCCGGAGGGCGATCTGATCTTCGGTCAAGCTGAAATCGATCATGGCTTATTCTCCTAGGTTCAACGAAGGTCTGTGGAGTCTCTTGGGGAAACGTCCGCAAGTTTACCGGATTCGAGGAGGACTGTCAATTCGGGTCCGCCCTGAGGACGATCTCGTCGCGCCTCAGGAGGAAGACCGGGTCGTCGATACCCAGGACCGCCCGGACGACGTCCTGGGGGCGGGGGCCCCGGCCCGGGGGGTCCAGCCGGAGATACACGCGCCGGCGACGGACATCGAATTCCAGGTTGCCCGCGCCCGGGGTGGAGTCCCGGTATCCCTCCAGGAGCGGTTTCAGGTCCGCCCGCCCGAGGCCTTCGGCGTCGAAGGAATAGATGAACTTGACCATCGCGTCGTGGAGAGACGGCGCCGACCGGTCGAGCCGGGTCAGGCTCGCGAAACGGACCCCCTCCGGCAGGGCCTTGTTCACCCGGGCCAGGAAATCCGCCTCGTCCATGATCCGGGCGGAACGGAACTCGAGGACCTCCCGAAGACCTTCCATTCCCAAAGGAAGGGCCGGCCCGTAGGAGAGGTCCATTTTGGGATGAAAGCCTTCGGTTTGGCGGACCTCGATGCCCGCCCGCCGGAAACCTCTCTGGAGGACGTGGATGAGGTCGATATGGGACAGGTAGCGGGACTTGCGGCGCTTTGAATAGACGGCCCGGTAACGGGACATCTCTTCCGAAGGCTTTCCGAGCCGCGGCTCCGGCGCCGGCAGGGCGCTGATCCGCGCGGGCCGGTCCGGCTTTTTCCAGAACCGGAGCTCGCACCCCCCGCACTCGGCGCAGGACCTCTCCAGACAGGAAGGCGAGGGCTCCCCCCGGAGGGCCAGGTCGAGCTCGCGGGAGAGATGGGCCTTGGACAACCCCGAGTCGATGTGGTCCCAAGGGAGCCTCTCCTCCCGGCCCAGGGCCCCGAGATAATCCCGGAAATCGACGCCCTCCTCGTCGAAAGCCTGTCGCCAGAGGCCGGGGTCCAGGCGGTCGTCCCAACCGTCGAACCGGGCGCCCTTGGACCAGGCCCGGGCAAGAACGGGCCCGAGCCTTCTGTCCCCGCGTGAAAAAACGGCTTCGAGGACGGACGTCGCGACGGGGTGGCGCTTGACCTCCACGGAGCGGTGCCTGCGGAGCTCGGCCCGGACGTAGTCCTGCTTCTCCAGAAGGCGCCCTTCATCCTCCATCCCCAGCCACTGAAAGGGCGTGTGCGGCTTGGGGATGAACGAGGACAGGCTGACGTGGATGCGGGGGGGCGCCCCGAGGATCGACCGTCCGAGCTCAAGGGCCTTCCGGACGAGGGAGACGACGGCCGCGAGGTCCTCATCGGTCTCGGTGGGCAGCCCGGCCATGAAATAGAGCTTGACCAGCTTCCATCCCCCTTGAAAGGCGAACGTCAGGGCGTCCTCGATCTCCCGGTCGTCGAGCTTCTTGTTGATGACCTTTCGGAGGCGCTCGGTCCCGGCTTCGGGGACGAGGGTGAACCCGGTTTTGCGGACCCTCAGGATGTTCTCCACGAGGTCCCGGGACAGCCTCCCCGGACGGAGCGAAGAAAGGGACAGGGAGATCCTGTCCTGGGCCAGCTCGTCCATGAGACAGCGGACGGTTCCCTCGAGATGGGGGTAATCGCCGATCGACAGGGCCGAGAGGGAAGCGTCCTCGTATCCCGTCCGCCGGAGGCTGCGGACGACCGTTCTGTGAACGACATCGGGATCCTTGGCCCGATGGGGGAAATAGACGCTCGCGGCCTGACAGAAACGGCAGTTCTGGGGGCAGCCCCGGGCCGCTTCGACCGCGACGCGGTCGAACACCACGCGCAAGCTGGGGACGACGATCTTCTCCGGGAAAGGGGACCGCCCGAAGCCCCTCAGGACCCTTTTCCGGATCCGGGAGGGAGCGTCTCCCCGCGGCTCCGGGACGACGAGCGGCGACGCCCCGTGAGCGACCGGATGATAATGGGACGGGACATAGACTCCGTCGATCCCTGAAAGCTCGCTGAGCAGCGAAGACCGGTCGCAGCCCGCTCTTTTGAGCGCCCGGACGGACCGGACGATCTCCGGAAAGGCCTCTTCGCCGTCGCCCAACAGAAAGAGATCGATGAACGCGGCCAGCGGCTCGGGATTGAAGGCCGCGGGCCCTCCGGCGATCACCAGCGGGCATCCCTCCCCCCTTTCAAGGGCCCGGAGCGGGATGCCGCCCAGGTCCAGCATGGTCAGGACGTTGGAGTCGTTGAGCTCGTAGAGGAGCGAAAACCCGACGATGTCGAACTCCCGGAGGGGGATGCCGTTCTCGAGGGTGGTCAGGGGCATGCCCGCCGCCCGCAGCTCCCGTTCAAGATCCGGCCAGGGGGCGAAGACGCGCTCGGCGAGAACGTCCCGGTCCCGGTTCAGCAGGGAGTAGAGGATCTTCTGCCCGAGGTAGGACATCCCGATCTCGTAGACGTCGGGAAAAGCCAGGGCCACCTTCATCAATCGGGCGGACGGCCTCTTGCGGACCTCGTTCCATTCCCCGCCCACATAGCGGCCCGGCTTCTCGACCCGGGACAGGATCTTCCGCAGCTCGGGGTCCTCAGACATTCGCGAACCGCCTCATCCTCACGTTCAGGATCAGACCGCAGGCGACGTAGCTCGCGAGGAGGGAGGATCCCCCATAGCTCAGGAACGGGAGGGTGATGCCGGTGACCGGGAACAGACCGATGATCATCAGGATGTTGACGAGGAACTGGAAGGCGATCAGCAGGGAAGCCATGAAAACGATGTAGACCCCGGCCCGGTCCCTCGCTTTTGTCACCGACCGGAACATCCGGAGAAGCATGAAAAAATAGAGGGCGATGACCGTGAACACGCCCAGGAACCCGAACTCCTCGCCGACCACGGAAAAGATGAAATCCGTGTGGCGCGCGGGCAGGAAGCGGAGCTGGATCTGCGACCCGTTCTTGAAACCTTTCCCGGTCAGGCCTCCGGAGCCGATGGCGATCTTGGACTGGATGACCTGGTAGCCCGATCCCCGAGGGTCTTGATGGGGGCTCACGACGGTCGCCAGCCTCCTTTTCTGATAGTCCTTGAGCCCGTAATTCCAGCCGCCCACGCCGATCGCCAGGGACAGAAGGAGAAAGACGGCGATCGTTCTTTTCTTCATCCCGGCCAGAACGAAGGCCCCGCCGGCGACGGCCGAAAAGGCCAGGGCCGTCCCCAGGTCGGGCTGAAGGACGATCAGGAGGCCGGGGACGGCGGCCAGAAGCAGGGCCAGGGCCGTGAATCGGGGCGTGAGATAGGCGCTCTTGTATTCGGCGAAGAGCCGGGCAAAGAGGAGGATCATGACGATCTTGGCCATCTCCGACGGCTGGAACCGAAAAGAGCCGAAGGCGATCCAGCTTTTCGTCCCCGAGATGAGCCTGGCGAAGACCAGCAGCCCGGCCAAAAGGGCGACCGACAGGCCGTAAAAATAGGGCGAAAAGGCGACCAGGAACTTGTAGTCGACCATGACGACGAGGATGAGCGCGATGAGCCCGGCGCCGACCCAGGCGAGCTGTTTCAGGTAGTATGCCCCCGGCACGAAATGGGAGGCGCTGTAAATGAAGAGGACCCCGACGAGCGAGTTGATGAGGACGAGCCCGATCAGGACCCAGTCCACTTCCTGGACCAGACGCCGATCGATCATCATGGGCCTTGAAGCTCCTGGAAGAGGGAGAAGAGCCGGCCGGCCAGAGGGGCGGCCGTCGCGCCCCCCCCTCCCCCGTATTCGACCAGGACGGTGACCACGATGCGCGGGTCGTCGCGGGGAGCGAACCCTGAGAACCAGGAGTGGGTCTTGATCTCGATCCCGGCCTTGGCCAGTTTTTCGGCGCGCTCCCGGCTCATGACCTGGGTCGAGCCCGTTTTGCCGCAGACGTCCATCCCGGCGACGAAGGCCGCCCGGCCCGTCCCCATGTCGTTGACCGATCTCCACATGCCCTCGATGATCGGACCGTAGACGGCCGACTTGAAGGGGGCCTTCGCCCCTTTTCCGGCGTCCTGGTCCGCTTTGAGGAGATGGGGGCGGATCCTGGCCCCCCGGCCGGCGATCAGGGCCGTGAAGGCCGCGACCTGGAGAGGGGTCATCTGGAGCTGTCCCTGGCCGATGGAGACGGAGATCGTCTCGCCCGGGAACCAGGGTGTTTTGAGGGTCTTCGCCTTCCACTGGGAGCTCGGGATGAGCCCGTCCTTCTCCCCGGTGAGATCGATCCCCGTTCGGACCCCGAGGCCGGCCCGTTCCCCGGCCAGGGCGATCATGTCGATCCCCATGCGCCGGCCGAGCTGATAGAAGTAGATGTTGCAGGAGTTCTTGATGGCATCGGACAGGTCCATGGACCCGTGTCCCGGCTGGAACCAGCAGGCGAAAGGCGAGCCGTAGATCACGGTCGAGCCGCCGCAGAAGACGGTCGTCCGCTCGTCGACGTAGCCGAAATCGAGCCCGCCGAGGGCCATCAGAAGCTTGAAGATCGAACCGGGGGCGTACAGCCCGCGCACGGCCCTGTTCTCGAGCGGCGATAGAGGGTCGTTGACCAGCTGAAGCCACTCGGCCGGCGTGAACCGGGTAATGAACCGGTTGGGATCGAACGTCGGGAAGCTGGCCATCGCCAGGACTTCCCCCGACCGGGGATCGAGAGCGATGATGACGCCCTCCCGCCCCTCGAGGAGCTCCTCGGCCCTCTCCTGGAGCCGGGCGTCCAGGGTGAGAACGACATCCTGTCCCTGAACGGGGTTTCTCCTGTCCCGTTCGCCGTGACCCCGGCCGAGGCTGTCGACGATCTCGATGAGGTAGCCATCCTCTCCCGTCAACCGGTCGTCGTATTGCCTCTCGATGCCGGTCCTGCCGCCCATATGCCCCACCTCCGTCCGCGCTTCCCGAAGGGCTGACGCCTCTTCGGGCGTCCGTTCCTGCAGGTATCCGAGGACGTGGGCGGCCAGCGGCCCATGGGGGTAGAAGCGCTGGGGCTCGGAGTCGACGACGAGCTCGGGGAATTCCAGGCGGCGGCTCTCGATGGGGGCGACGTCATAGGGCCCCAGACCGTCCTTGACGACGATGGGCTCGAACGCCGGGAGGCTCTTGAACGCATCGATCCGGCCCCGGATGGCCTCCTCGCCGGTCTCCAGGAGCCGGCCGACCGCCGCGTAGGACCCCTCCATGTCGACGACATTCTCCCGGACGTAGGAAACCTTGAAAGCGGCCCTATTGTCGGCCAGGATGACGCCGTTCCTGTCGCGGATCAGTCCCCGGGGGGCCGGCA
Organism: Candidatus Aminicenantota bacterium; assembly: GCA_016867635.1. Taxonomy (GTDB): domain Bacteria; phylum Acidobacteriota; class Aminicenantia; order Aminicenantales; family Saccharicenantaceae; genus RBG-16-66-30. The sequence goes on from VGJC01000002.1 coordinate 15,027, forward strand.
GGGCCCGCACGCGGGTCCTGTTCGATTCGGCCAGGTCCCAATATTTCTTGTGCTCGAGGATCTGGACGTTCCAATAGTAGAAAAGCGCCAGAACGATCAGGACGGCGATGATCCGGAAGACCGTGTTGGCCCTGCCGACCACCGTCGACAGGTCTTCGTAGATCTTCCCTTCCGGCATGGCCGGCCTCAGGTCTCCCGCCGGCGGGCCAGGATGCGGCGCTCGGCGGCGATGAGCGCGACGCCCAGCAGCGCGGTAACCGGAGGCTGCAGGAGGATGAGGCCTCCGTGGAGGTTGACGGGCTCCTGACGGACGACCGCCGAGAGGAGCATCCACGCCCCGAGCTCGAGGGTCGACACGACCAGCAGGAAGGCGCCCGCGCGCGGGAACGGGGAGATATCGATCCGCCGCGCGACATAGCCCGTGAAGAAGCCGAGCAGCGTCTTGGTCAGCCCGGCCAGGCCGAAGACGCTGAGCGAGAAGGCGTCCTGGGCCAGGCCGCAGGCCGTCCCCAGGAAGGCCCCGAAGACCTCGCCGCGTCGGACCGAGAAGGTGACGACCACGACGGAGAAGGCGTTGAGAACGACGAGCACGGACGGCCCGGCGGAACCGGCGAGGGAATATAAGAGGACGGCGGCCGACGTGCCGAGCACGGCCCGGAAGATATCCTTGAGAACCGTTTCTCTCATTTGTCGCCTCCCTGGACCTGGGGCAGGACGGCCACGGCATCCAGGGTGTTGAACCGGAAATGCGGCTGAACGAGGATCTTCCTGAACAAGGGCAGGGACGGGTCTTTCTGGATGGACGCGATCCGCCCGACCCTGAGGCCCGCAGGATAGATGCGGTCATGACCGGTCGTCTGGAGATCTTCCCCGACCGCGCCTCCCGTCGTGCTGGCCAGGACGTAGCGCAGCTCGCAGACCGAACCCGACAGACCGGTGATCGAGCCGACCAGCCTGTCCGTCCCCGAAATGACGCTGACGCTGCTTTCCTTGTCCGTGATCAGCTGGACCATGGCCTCCCGCAGGCTCACCGGGTCGATCGTCCGTCCCACCAGGTTGCCGAACTTGTCGCAGACGGCCATGTTCTTCTTGACCCCGTCCAGGCTCCCCTTGTCAAGGACGAGGGACCGGAAGGGGTTGGAGCTGTCGATCCCGATGACCCGGGCCGGGATGAGGCCGTCCCGGAAGCGTTCGAGGCTCTCCCGGATCCGGGCCTCGGACCGGAACAGTCCGAGCCGGTCCTGGAGGAAGCGGTTCTCCTGTTGGAGAAAGAAGTGGTCCTCCTTGAGCTTGCGGTTTTCCGCCCTCACACCCCGGAGGTCGAAATAATCGAGCCAGAAGGACCGCACTCCGCGCACGGCCCCGACAGCGGCCCGCTGGACCGGCGAGAAGACGAAAAAAACGGACTTTTCGAACAGCGACTTGTCCTGGCCCCGGGGGATCTGGAGGGAGATCAGGATCAGGTGGAATACAACGAGGGCCGTCAAGAGCAGGATGTTCTGTCTCTTATCCCAAAGGGGCATGGAACCTCACCAGCCCTCGAGGCCCCGGGCCTCAGATGAGGGAGATCTTTTTCAGGAGGTCGAGGTCGTCGAGCATTTTCCCGGCCCCCAGGACGACGGTCGTCAACGGATCTTCCGTGATGAAAACCGGCAGCTGGGTTTCCTCGCGGATCCTCTTGTCCAGGTTCTTGAGCAGCGCCCCGCCGCCCGTTAGGATGATCCCCCGGTCGATGATGTCGGCCGACAGCTCCGGCGGCGTCCTCTCCAGGGCGATGCGGATGGCGTTGACGATGGCGGCCACGGTCTCCTCGATGGCCTCGCGGATCTCCTGGTCGTCGACGACGATGGTCCTCGGGATCCCTTCCCGGAGGTCCCGGCCCTTGATCTCCATGGTCATCGGCTCGTCCAGGGGGTAGGCGGACCCGAGCTGCATCTTGACGATCTCCGCGATCCTCTCGCCGATGAGCAGGTTGTATTTCTTCTTCAGATAATGGATGATGGCGTCGTCCATTTCGTTGCCGGCGACCCGGATGGAATGATTGAAGACGATCCCGTCGAGGGAGATGACGGCGATGTCCGTGGTCCCGCCGCCGATGTCCACGATCATGTTGCCCGTCGGCTCGGAGATGGGCAGGTCGGCCCCGATGGCCGCCGACATGGGCTGCTCGATGAGATAGACCTCGGAGGCCTTGGCCCGCATGGCCACGTCCTTGACGGCCCGCCGCTCGACCTGGGTGATGCCGGTCGGGATGCCGATGACGATCCTCGGCCGGAGGAGGAACCCCCGGTTGTTCATGGCTTTCTTGATGAAGAAGTCAAGCATCTTCTCGGCGACCTCGAAGTCGGCGATGACGCCGTCGCGCATGGGCTTGATGGCCATGACGCTCGTCGGGGTCTTGCCCAGCATCTCCTTGGCCCGGCCTCCGACGGCCTCCACCTTCCCCGTCAGTTTGTTGACGACGACGATGGACGGCTCCTGGACGATGATGCCCTTCCCTTTGAGGAAGACCAGGGTATTGGCCGTCCCCAGGTCCACGGCCAGGTCGCAGAAAAGTCTGTCTTTCAACCAGCTGAGAATGGTCATGTTGGCACTCTTTCCACCGGGGGAATATGTAGCACAATTCCCGCCCCGAAGCAAATCACGGTCTTGACATTGGTTCCGGACTTCAAATATACAATAGGAAAATTCCCCGCAAGGAGCGTGCGATGAGCCATCAGCCTTACATCTCCGAGAAGACGGACCTGAGGGAATTCACCCTCCGGGCGTTGCTCGTCGGGCTCGTGTTGACCGTCATCCTCGGGGCGGCCAACGCCTACCTCGGCCTGAGGGCCGGCATGACCATCGCCGCCACCTACCCGGCGGCCGTCATCGGCATGGCCGTTCTCCGGATCATGCGGGGGTCCATCCTGGAAGAGAACATCGCCCGGACCGTCGGCTCCATCGGGGAGTCGGTGGCCGCCGGGGCCATCTTCACCATCCCGGCCTTCCTCATCTCCGGGGCCTGGCTGAAATTCAACACCGTCGAGGCCTACATCAAGTCCTCGGCCCTGATGTTCGTCGGCGGTCTGCTGGGGATCCTCTTCGTGACCTTCCTGCGCCGGGTCATGGTCACCGATCCCGACCTCGTCTTCCCGGAATCGGTGGCCGCGGCCGAGATCCACAAGGCCGGGCAGAAAGGCAGCCAGGGCGCCAAGTTCCTCTTCCAAGCCATGGGGCTCGGGGCCCTTTTCTACTCCCTGGGCGTTGTCCAGCTCTTCGCCGCCAGCAAGGACTTCATCATCCGTGTGGGCAAGATCGGGGCCAGCTTCGTGCGCCTGGGCGCCGAAAAGGAAGCCCCCACGCTCGGCGCGGGGGGCACCGTCGCCGTTTCGGGCCCGGGCATCTATCCGGCCTATATCGGGGTCGGCTACATCATCGGGCCCCGCCTGGCCGCGCTCAACTTCGCGGGCGGTGTCCTGGCCTGGGGCCTCTTCGCCCCCCTGCTGATGTATTTCCTCGGCCCTCAGCTCATCGAGAGGTTCTACGGGCCGGGCGTGGCCATGGCCGACGTCAACTGGCCCGACATGGTCACCAACGTCTGGAAATTCATCATCCGCCCGATCGCCGTCGGCGGGATGCTCGTCGGGGCCGGGTACACTCTTTTCAGGATGAGAAAGAACCTGGCCGCCGGCATCAAGAGATCGATGGGCGATATCAAGAAGGCCGCCGGGCAGGCCGAGGTCTCCTCCCGCCTCGAAAAGGACCTCAACATCAAGGTCGTCTTGGCGGGCCTCGCGGCGACCTTCGTGCTGATGATCTTCGTCTACAAGGTCTTCGCCGGCAGCTGGCCGCCGGCCGTCCTGGCCGCCGTCGTCATGGCCATCGCCGGCTTTTTCTTCGCCGCCGTTTCGGGCAACCTGGTCGGGACGATCGGCTCCTCCAACAACCCGATCTCCGGCCTGACCTTGTCGACCCTGATCATCGCCGCCCTGCTCATGGTCGTCATCGGCGCGTCGGGGATGAGCGGGGTCGCCGCCGTGCTCGGTGTCGCCGCCGTCGTGTGCGTCTCCTCGGCCGTCGCCGGCGAGATGCTCCAGGACCTGAAGGTCGGGCACATCCTGGGAGGCACCCCCTACAAGATGCAGGTCGGGAACATCTTCGGGGTCCTCCTCTCGGCCCTGGTCATGTACTTCCCCCTGATGCTGCTGCACGGGGCCTTCACCTTCGGCAGCAAGGAACTGCCCGCCCCTCAGGCCGGCCTGATGGCCGCCCTGTCCCAGGGCATTGTCGGCGGCGAGATGGCCTGGCCGCTGGTCATCGTCGGCATGCTCATGGGTTTCGCCATGATCCTGGTCCAGGTCCGGTCCCCCATGCTGGTCGCCGTCGGGATGTACCTGCCTCTCGAAACGACGTTCGCCATCTTCGCCGGCGGCATGATCAAGGGCGCCGTCGACAGCTTCAGTGTCCGGCGCCGGCACAACGAGGCCCAGAAGGCCCGCGTTTCGAACGTCGGCATCCTGCTCGCCGCCGGCCTGATCGCCGGCGAGGCCCTGACGGGCCTGGTGCGCGCCGCCTGGAAGTTCTTCTTCCTTCAGGACATCCTCCGCTTCGACATCCCGGAGATCTTCAAGGGCGCGGCCTATTTCGGGGTCGTGGACCGATATATCGGCGGCCTGATCGTTCTCGCGCTCATCGGCGCCTACCTGATCCGGGTCCCGCTGCGGAACGCCGGCGCGGCCGACGAGCCTCCGCCGCCGTCCGCGGTCATCTAGCCGTTTGTCCGCGGGCCGCGTTTCGGCGTATAATGGCCCCGGGAGAACGACATGGCCGTCCGCGAGATCATCACTATCGGCCATCCGACGCTGGCCAGAAAAGCGAGTCCCGTCGAGGCCATCGACGAAGAGATCGTCCGCCTGGCCACGGATATGGTCGAAACGCTGCACCGGGCCCCCGGGATCGGCTTGGCCGCCCCCCAGGTCAATGTCAGCAAGCGTTTGATCGTCGTGGACCTGTCGGTCGGAGAGAACACGGACGACTTGATCGTCCTGGTCAATCCCGAGATCGTCAGCCGGGAGGGCGAGGTGGCCTGCGAGGAGGGATGTCTGTCCGTACCTGACATCCGCGAGAAGGTCGCCCGGCCCTATCGTGTCCTCGTCCGGGGCCTGGGGCTCGACGGCCGGGCCGTCGAGATCGCGGGGGAAGATCTCCTGGCTCGCGTCCTTTGTCACGAGATCGACCACCTGGACGGGATCCTGTTCGTCGAGAAGCTCTCTCCCCTAAAAAGGGCCCTCATCCGCAAAAAGCTGCAAAAGAGCCGCTCCGCCGGCGCCCAGGCATGAAAGTCGTCTTTTTCGGGAGCCCCTCCGCGGCCCTCCCCTCCCTTGCGGCCTTGATCCGGGCGGGACACAGCGTCGAGCTCGTCGTCACCCAGCCCGACAGGCCCGCCGGCCGAGGGCGGAAACCGGCTCCCTCGGAAGTCAAGAAGTTCGCCGCGGACCGGGGCATCCCGGTCTTCGCACCGGCCAGGATCAGGAAGGACGATTCCGCCCTCGAGCGGATCCGCTCGGCCGCCGCCGACGTCAATGTCGTGGTCGCCTACGGGCAGATCATCCAGGACGCCGTCATTTATGGGCCCCGGCATCGGTCCCTCAACGTGCATTTCTCTCTCCTGCCCCGCTATCGCGGGGCGGCCCCCGTCCAATGGACGATCCTCAACGGCGACCCGGAGACGGGCGTCACCATCATCGAGCTCAACGACCGGATGGATGAAGGCGATATCCTGGCCCGGACACAGGTCCCCGTCCGGCCCGGGGAAACGGCCCCCGAGCTCCAGGCCCGGCTGGCCGATGCGGGCGCGGAGCTTCTGCTCGAGACCCTCGGCCGGATCGACCGGATCACACCCGTCAAGCAGGACTCTGCCCAGGCCTCCCTGGCCCCGAAGATCAGCAAGGAAGACGGGAGGATCGACTGGCGGGAACCGGCCGAGGCCGTGGACCGCAAGGTCCGGGCCCTGGCCCAGAACCCGGGGACCTTCACCTTCCTGAAGGGCCGGAGGCTCCAGATCCATCGGGGGAAAGGCCTGCCGGACGGCGATCTCTCCGCGGCACCGGGTACGATCCTGGCCATCCGCAGGGAGGGCCTGGTCGTGTCCTGCGGAGGCAGAACCTCCTATCTCGTGGAGAGACTGCAGGCCGAAGGCCGGGCGGCGATGACGGCCCACGATTTCTCGCTGGGGACGAAGATCGAGATCGGAGAGACGTTGGCGGACGGCCGGGAACCGGCCTGAGGACCTATTCTTCCAGGATGTAGTTCGAGGGATCGACCTTCTTGCCGTCTTTCCAGACCTCGTAGTGAACGTGAGGCCCGGCGGCCTTTCCGGTCTTGCCGATGTAGCCGATGACCTCTCCCCGCTTGACCTTTTTCCCGGCCTTGACGGCGAACTTGCTCATGTGGCCATAGACGGTGGTGAAGCCGTTCCCGTGGCTGATGGTCACGCTGTTGCCGAGATACTTGTCGTACTGGACCTTGATGACGATGCCGTCAGCGGTGGACACGATGGGATTGCCCACGTTCGTCGAGATGTCGACGCCCCAGTGCATCGTCCAGGTCCCGGTGAACGGGTCGGTCCGGTGGCCGAAGCGGGAGCTCAGCCAGCCCGCGGCCGGCAGGACGGACGGCGTCGAGGCCAGGCGCAGGCTTTCGCTCTCGAAGTAACCGACCAGGCTGTTGAGGTTCCTTTCGATGCTCTCGGCCTTCTCGCTCAGGTTCTGGATCGCGAGGGGCGAAACCGCCTGGGGACCGCCTCGAAGGGCCGGGCCCCCGGCGGCCAACTCCCCTTCCGAGGGGCCGCCGCCGAGACCGGCCGGCGCCGTCAGGACGTCCGGCGATTTCAGTCCGGCCATGATATTGATCTTTTTGGCGTAGCTTTCGAGGTTGGCGACCGTTTCCCGGAGCTCGCCGATGGATCTCTCGTAACCCGCGATCAGGGCCTTCTGCTCGACCGTCTCCTCGGACAGGGCCGAGAACTTCCGGCGAACGGAGCTCATCGAAATATAGTCGACCAGGACGACGGTCAACGCCAGAACGAGGATGACCGATCCGGCGCCCAGGGCCCGGAGAGCTTTCTGGGAGAAAGTCAGGGTCCGGCAGCTCGTTTTCGTATGGGGGACGATGATGAGAGAAAGATGTTTCTTGGCCATTTTCCACGACCTAGGTTACACAGGGGGGCCCGGCCTGTCAAGGCTTTTTCAGGGGGAAATCTTCTCCCCCCGAGAGATTAGCCCCAAAAGGTCACCCCCCGCAGAGGACGGCCCCGCCGTTGACGTTGACGATCTCTCCCGTGATGTGCCTGGCCAGGTCGGAAGCCAGGAAGAGGATGGGCCCGGCGATATCCTCGGCGGGGGGGATGCGCTTAAGCGGGATGGACTGGCGGACCTTCTCTTTGAAACCGGGGTCGCTGAAGCTTGGCGTGGACATGTCGGTATCGACCCAGCCGGGGGCGACGGAATTGACCCGGATCCCCCAGGGAGCCAGCTCCACGGCCAGGGACTTGGTCAGGGCGTGAAGCGCGCCTTTGCTGGCCGCGTAATGGGAATGCAGGGCCTCGCCCCTGACCCCGGCCGTGGAGGTCACGTTGATGATCCACCCTCGGCCTTTGTCTTTCATCCGGGGGACGACGGCGTTGGTGGCGTAAAAAACGCCGTCGATGTTGACGGCGACCGTTTCGCGATAGACGGCCTCGTCCATCCGGCCCATCTCGAGGTAGGTCCAGATGCCGGCGTTGTTGACCAGGGTGTCGAGCTCCCCCCACCGGCCGAGGATGTCGCCGACCGTCCGGTCCAGGGCGGACTTGTCCGCCATGCCGGCCTGGTACACGAGGCATTCGCGCCCCAGGGCGGCCACGCCCGCCCTGACTTCCTCGGCCGCTTCCCGGTTGTTGACGAAGGTGATGGCGACATCGGCGCCGGCCCGGGCGAAAAGCAGCGCCGCGGCCCGTCCGATCCCCCGTGAGCCGCCCGTGATGAGGGCCTTGCGGCCGTCGAGCCGGATCATATCCCTGCCTCCCTGATCTTCATTTCCGGCCTCATGGGCCTACCCGGAATATCCCAGGGTGAAATCGCCCATCTTGTGAAATTCCAGATAGCGGTAGATGTCGGCCTCGTAGGGCAGGACCTTGTCCTTCATGACAGCCAGGTAGTCCGAGAACGAGGGGATCTTCCCCTGTATGGCGGTGACGGCCGCCAGCTCCGCCGAGCCCAGGTAAACCCTTGTGTCGTCGCCCATCCGGTGGTCGAAATTGCGCGTCGACGTGGAAAAGACGGTCGTCCCGGGCTTGACCCTGGCCTGGTTCCCCATGCACAACGAACAGCCGGGCATCTCCATCCGGGCCCCGGCCCCGGAGAATACGGAATAATTCCCCTCCCGCATGAGCTGGGCCGCGTCCATCTTGGTCGGCGGGGTCATCCAGACCCGGGCCGACGGCACTCCCGCTTTGTCGAAGATCCGGCCGGCCGCCCGGAACTGGCCGATGTTGGTCATGCAGGAACCGATGAAGACCTCCTGGACCGGATCGCCGGCGACCTCCGAGAGCGGCTTGACGTCGTCGGGGTCATTGGGACAGGCGACCAGGGGCTCCTTGACCCCGGCCAGGTCGATCTCCATCACGGCCTTGTATCCGGCGTGCGGGTCCCTCTTGAGCAGGACCGGGCGCTCCAGCCAGGCCCGGCAGGCGTCGATCCTCTTGCGGAGCGTTGCCGCGTCCTGGTAGCCCTCGTCGATCATCTTCTCCATGAGGGCGATGTTGCTCTTGAGGTACCCCGAGACACGGTCTTCGCTCAGGGAGATGACCGCGGCCGCCGCCGACCTCTCGGCCGAGGCGTCGGTCAGTTCGTAGGCCTGATCGACGGTCAGGTCTTCGAGGCCCTCCATTTCCAGGACGCATCCGTTGAAGACGTTCTTCTTGTTCTTCTTCTCGACCGTCAGCAGGCCTTTCTGGATAGCGAAATAGGGAATGGCGTTGACCGCGTCGCGAAGGGTGATGCCCGGGTTCATCCGGCCGGTGAAACGGACCAGGACGGACTCCGGCATGTCGAGGGGCATGAAGCCCAGGGCCCCGGCGAAGGCGACCAGGCCTGAGCCGGCCGGGAAGCTGATGCCGATCGGGAACCGGGTGTGGGAATCGCCGCCCGTGCCCACCGTGTCGGGCAGGATGAGGCGGTTCAACCAGGAGTGGATGACGCCGTCGCCCGGTTTGAGGACGACGCCTTTGCGGGCGACCATGAACGGAGGCAGTGTCCGGTGCATCCGGGCATCGGCCGGCTTGGGATAGGGGGCGGTGTGGCAGAAGGACTGCATGAACAGGTCGGTCTGGAACTCCAGGCAAGCCAGCTCTTTGAGCTCATCGGCGGTCATCGGGCCCGTCGTGTCCTGGGACCCGACCGTGGTCATGCGCGGCTCGCAGGCCGTCCCGGGGAGGACGCCCGGGAGGCCGCTGGCCCGGGCGACGATCTTCTGGGCCAGCGTATAGCCCTGGCCCTTCTTCGGCTCGGGATTCTCGACGCGGGTGAAGAACCCGGCCTCCGGCAGCCCGAGAGCCTGCCGGGACTTGGCCGTCAGCTGGCGCCCGATGATGAGGTTGAGCCGCCCTCCGGCCCGGAACTCGTCCTTCAGCGTCGGGGGCCTGAACTCGAACCTGGAGAGGATCTCCCCGGAAGCGGCCCGGATGTGACCGTCCGCGGTATCGAGGATGATGATGTCTCCCGTCTTCATCTTGGTGACATCGGCCAGCAGGGGAAGCCCCCCCGAATCTTCGGCCGTATTGAAGAAGATCGGGGCGATCAGCCCGCCGATGACAACACCGGCCCGCCTCTTGTTGGGGACGTAGGGGATGTCCTCGCCGATGTGCCACATCAGCGAGTTGCAGGCCGATTTGCGGCTCGAACCGGTGCCGACGACGTCGCCGACGAAGACCACCCGGTGGCCTTCCTCCCTGAATTTTCGGATGGTCTCGTTCCCCCCGGGGAACCGGCTCTGGCCCATGGACTGGGCGTGCAGCGGGATGTCCGGACGCGTCGAAGCGTGTCCGGCAGGCGAGAAATCGTCGGTGTTGATCTCGCCGTCGACTTTGAAGACCTTGAGAGTAATCGGGCCGCGAAGGTCCGGCCGGGACAGGAACCACTCCCCGGCCGCCCACGACTCCAGGACGGCCCGGGCATGGGGGCTCTTTCCGGACAATCCGGCGATCGTCTCGAAATGGCCGTAAACAAGGATCGTCCGCTTGAGCGCTTCGGCGGCGGCCGGGGCCAAAGACGGATGGCCCAGAAGCTCGACCAGCGGCCCGACATTATAGCCGCCGAGCATCGTGCCGAGCAGGAAGACGGCGTCCTTGTCTGAAACGGAGGCGGACTTTATCCCGCCGTCGGCCACCGAGGCCAGCCAGCGTGCTTTGACCTCGGCCGCGGGGTCGACGCCGGGGGGCACGCGGTTCTCGAGGAGCCCGCGGAGCAGGGCCGCCTGGTCCCCTTTCGATTGTTCGAGCCCCCGACAGACCTCCTCGACCTCGGCCGGCGTCAGGGGCAGAGGCGGAAGGCCGCTATCCTCCCTTTCCTTGGCCTTGGCGATATATGTCTCCAGCATGGTGTCTCTCCACAGGTCGTTGATCATCGCCCCGGCCGGGCGCGCCCCCTATGGTATCGGTATCTCACGCCTTTTGTCAAAGCCGGAGTGGGCCCCGTAAATATCGTTTGCTTTTCACCTGGAAAAAAGCTAGAATTTTTTTCCTGAATTCTTGTCAAAATATTCCACACACGGAGGGAATGAACAACATGCGAAAAAAGATCGCTCTCGTCGGCGGCGGGCAGATCGGCCAGATCCTGGCCATGCTCGCGGCCCAGAAGGAACTGGGGGACATCGTCATTCTCGACATCCCCGAGCTCGAGAATCCCGCCAAGGGCAAGGCCCTCGATCTCATGGAAATGGCCCCCCATGGCAACTATGACGCCAACATCACCGGCACCTCGAGCTACAAGGACATCGCCGGAGCCGATGTCGTCATCGTCACGGCGGGCAGGCCCCGCCAGGCCGGGATGACCCGGGAGGACCTGCTGGCGGTCAACCTCGACATCATCAAGCAGGTCGCCGCCGGCATCAAGGAGCATGCGCCCAAGGCCTTCTGCATCATCGTCACCAACCCCCTCGACGCCATGGTCTACGCCTTCTCCAAGCTGACCGGCTTCCCCCGTCACCAGGTCATCGGCATGGCCGGGACCCTGGACACGGCCCGCTGGCGGGCGTTCGTCGGCATGGAGCTCGGCGTGTCGGTCTCGGACGTCGCCGGCACGGTCCTCGGCGGCCACGGCCCCGACATGGTGCCCCTGCCCCGGCTGACGACGGTCGGCGGCGTGCCGCTCACCGAGATCGCGACCAAGGAGCAGATCGACAAGCTGGCCACCCGGACCCGCGAGGCCGGTACCGAGATCGTCAAGCTCTTCGGCAAGGGCTCCGCGTTCTTCAGCCCGGCCTGGAGCGCCATCGTCATCGCCGAGTCTTACCTCAAGGACAAACGCCGCATCCTCCCCTGCGCCGCTCTCTGTCAAGGCGAGTACGGCGTCAAGGGCCTGTTCATCGGCGTGCCGGTCATGATCTCGGCCAAGGGCATGGAGAAGATCTACGAGATCCAGCTGAACGACGAAGAAAAGGCCATGCTCCAGAAGACGGTCGGCGTCGTCCAGAAGACCGTCGAAGAAACCAAGCTGTAAGCTTACCTGAACTCCTCGAAGGCCCGGCCGGGGGCGGCGACGCCCCCGGCCTTTTTTTTGGTTCTTCTCCCGTTTCCGGGAGATGAACCTTTTTTCCAGCCGTTTGACAAAAGCGCGCCGTCCGGGTATGACCTAATTGGACATTGTTTAGGAGGGACCCTTATGAGATCGATCTTCGCTCCTGTCAAGCGCATCCTCCCGGTCGCTCTGACCGTTCTTCTCCTCGCCGCGTCGGCGTTGCTTGCGGCCGGTCAGACCGCCCCCGCCAAACCCGCCCAGCCGGAGGCCCCGCCGCTCGTTGTCGAGGCCATCGCCGGCGGCCTCCATCTCGTCAAGGGCGGGTCCGGGGCCAACACCGCCTTCTACGTCACGGAGAAGGCGGCCTTCGCCGTCGACGCCAAGATGAGCGTCGAGTCGGCGTCCGCCATGTTGGCCGAGATCGCCAAGCGGACCTCGGCGCCCCTGACGACGGTCATCATCACCCACAGCGACGGGGACCACATCAACGGCCTGCCCGGGTTCCCCAAGGGATTGACGATCGTCGCCCACGACAACTGCAAGGCCGACATCGAGAAGGCCGCCGCCGACCTGCCGGCCATCAAGGATTACATCCCCAACAAGACCTTCGACCAGGCCCTCCTCCCGCTCTTCAAGGGGACCGACGGGCGGATCGACCTCTTGTATTTCGGACCGGCCCACACGAGCGGCGACCTCGTCGTCTGGTTCCCGGCGGAAAAGGCCGTCTTCGTCGGCGACCTGCTCTTTGTCGGACGGGACCCGCTCATCCACCGCCACAAGAACGGCAGTTCTTTCGGCTACGTCAAGACCCTCAAGGGCCTGCTCGACCTTGCGCCGCGGGTCGAGGTCTTCCTCTCGGGCCACGCCGATCCCCTGGGCCGGGCCGACGTCGAGGCCCTCATCGCCTCCATGGAGGACAAGCAGGCCAAGGTCAAGGCCATGATCGCCGAGGGGAGATCGCTCGAGGACGTCAAGAAAGCCTTCGGCATCGAGGACCGTCCCGCCGCGGCCGGCGGCCGCCGCTGGCTGAGCCTGGTCGAGACCATCTACCTCGAGCTCACCGGGAAGTGATCCCGACGCCGCCCGTCCCCGGCCATCCGCGCCGGACCGGACCTCCGGGACGAGCGGAAAACGGACAAGGAGACCCCCCATGAAGAAATGCCCTGCGCTCCCCGTCGCAGCGGCCCTGGCCGCCGCTTTCGTCTCGGCCGCGGCCTGCCGTTTCACCTCCGAACCTCTCGGCGCCCGGGTCGAAGAGCGGACCGAGGTCATCCGGACCTACCCGTTCACGGACCCGGACCCCGTGCCCATCTTCGCCCGCTCGTCCATGTGGGGGCAGGGCGAGCGCCTCTATCCCTACTTTTTCTTCGACGGCTTCGCCGCCGAAGGGGCGGATCGGGAGTGGACGGTCGTCCGCCTTTCCAACTCGCACATCGAGGTCGCCGTGCTGCCTCAGGTCGGCGGCAAGGTCTGGGGAGCCGCCGAGAAGGCCACGGGCCGGGATTTCCTCTACTGGAACCGGACCCTGAAGTTCCGCCAGATCGCTCTCCGGGGTCCCTGGACCTCGGGCGGCATCGAGTTCAACTTCGGCGTCGTCGGACATGCCCCGTCGACGGCTTCGCCCGTCGATTATGTCCTCCGCCGCGATCCCGACGGGGGCGTCAGCTGCGTCGTCGGGACCATGGACCTCGCCTCCCGGACGCGCTGGAGCGTCACCATCACTCTTCCCCGGGACGGGGCCGTGTTCGAGACCAACGCTTTGTGGGTCAACCCGACGCCTTTCTCCCAGTCTTACTACGCATGGTCCTGCGCCGCGGTCAAGACGGCCGAGGACCTCAAGTACATCTTCCCCGGCCGGTGGCGCATCGGCCACGACTACTCCGTGCCCCTCGAACCCTGGCCGGTGGACCGCGCGGGCCGGGACCTGTCCCTCTACAGGAACAACGCCACCCCGGACTCCAAGAGCTATTTCACGATCGGCGAATACGAGGACTTCTACGGCGGGTGGTACGAGCGAGAGGACGCCGGCTTCGGCCATTGGTCCCGCTACGACGACATGCCGGGGCGAAAGATCTGGATCTGGGACCTCTCGCGCTCGGGCGAGATCTGGGTCGACCTCCTGACCGACGAGGACGGCCAGTACACCGAGCCGCAGGCCGGACGCCTGCTCAACCAGTCGGACCACGGAGACTTCCCGCCCGGCGCCGCGGACCGCTGGCGGGAGCTCTGGTTCCCCTACCGCGGCATCGGCCCCATGGCCAAGGCTTCGCCCCACGCGGTCCTGAGCGTCTCGCGCGACGGCGACCGGCTCGCCCTGGGCCTCTTCCCTCTCCGGCCCGTCGCCGACGCCCTCACCGTCCGCGCCGGCGGACGGGAGCTGTTCCGCGAAGACCTGATCTTAAGGCCGGAGGAGATCTGGAAAAGGGACGTGCCTCTGGATGGGGCCGCCGGCGACTCCGGGCTCGAGATCCGCCTGGGAGACAAGCTGGTTCACGAAACCGGCCCTGAGGCCCGCGATCTCGAGAGGCCTCTGGATTTCCGCTCGACTCGGGAGGCCACGGCGGAGGGCCTCTTCCTTCAAGCGCGGACCCTCGAACGAGAGAGGCGGCTGACCGAAGCCCTCGATAGATACCTGGCCTGCGTCGCTCTCGAACCGCTCCACGCGCGCGCCCTCTGCCGGATCGCCGAGCTGCACACCCGCCGCGGCGAACCGTCCCGGGCCCTGGAGTTCGCCGGCCGGGCCCTGTCGGTCTCGATGTACGACGCGGAGGCGAACTATGTCTACGCGGTCGCCGCCCGCCGGCTCGGCCGTCTGGTCGACGCCAAGGAGACGCTCGGATGGGCGGCCCGCTCGCCGCAATTCCGGGCCGCGGCCCTCGTCCAATCGGCCGAGATCGCCCTGGTCGAGAGGGAATTCCGGCGCGCCGGGGAATACGCTCTCAAGGCCCTCGAGTCGGACGCCCGGAACGTCACGGCGCTCGAAGTCCTCGCGGTCGCCCATCGGCTGGCAGGAAATAAGGCCGAGGCCCGCCGGACCGCCGAGACTATCATCGAGCTCGATCCTCTCGACCATCTGGCCCGCTTCGAGCGCCACCTCCTGACCGGCTCGCCCCGCGACCTCGAAGACTGCCGGTCCCATATCCGAAGCGAACTGCCCCACGAGACCTGGCTCGAAATGGCCATGTTCTATGCCCGGAACGGTCTCGAGGGGGAGGCCGTGGCCGTCCTCGAGAACGCCCCCGAACACCCGACCGTGCTCACCTGGATGGCTTATCTCAGCCGCGAGGCCGCCCCGCGGAAGAGCGCCTCTTACCTGGAACGAGCTTCGGCCCTGTCGCCCCACCTGGTCTTTCCCTTCCGGGAAGAGTCCGTCGCCGCTTTCTCCTGGGCCGTCGCGGCCCGGCCGGCCGATTGGAAGCCGAAGTACTATCTCGGGCTCATCCTGTGGGGCAAGGGACGGCTCGAGGAGACCCGCGACCTCTTCCAGATGTGCGAGGACGCCGACTTCGCGCCGTTCTTCATCGCCCGCGGCTTTCTGTTCGAGAAGGCCGACCGCGCCCGGGCCGCCGCCGACTACAGGAAGGCCGTCGACCTCGACCCAGGAAGCTGGCGGGCCCGGCAAGCCCTGACGGCCTTCCATCTGCGGCACGAAGAGAAGGCCGCGGCACGGGGCGTCGCCGAACGGGCGGCCGCGGATTTTCCGGATCACGTGGTGCTCAAGGTCGGCCTGGCCGAATCCTTTTTCGCTGACGGCCGCCTCGATGAGGCGGCCGCGGTTCTCGAAGGGCTCGCGGTCCTTCCGTACGAAGGGGCCAGCGACGTCCACGGCCTTTACGTCCGGACCCACGTCGCCCGGGGCCTGGCGGCCATGAGGAAAGGCGCCTGGACGGAGGCCGTCGAGGCCCTGGAGAAGTCGAAGCTCTATCCCGAAAAGCTGGGCACCGGCGCCCCGTTCCATCCCGACACGCGGATGCAGGATTACTTCATTGCCGTCTGCCACGACAGGATGGGGAAGAGAGACCGGGCGGCGGAGATCCGCGAGGGCATCCGGGAATACACGCTGGCCCGATGGGGTGAGCCCCGCCCGCACGGATATTTCGGGGGGCTCGTCCTCGAACAGCTCGGCAGGCGTGAGGATCGGCTCAAGGCCCGGGAATTGCTGAGCCGCGACCGGCCCCCGGCCGAGATCCGGGAACTCATCCGATAATCGCGTTGATCAGGAAGGCCAGCGCTTGTAGGGCACGACGGGAAGGGCCCGGCTCCCGGTGATCCTCAGGATCGGGAAGACCCCGCCGGGCTCAGGCGCGAGCTTGAACTTCCAGTAGCGGATGAGGCCGTACTCGGACTGGGGCTCGAGGAGGCCCGGCACGAGGTTGGCCGCCGGCTGGGCGCCGTCCACGTAGAAATCCCCCTTTTGGGCGACATGCCGGAGGATCTCCGCGAGCTCGACCTCGATCCTCTCGGGAGCCAGGTAGTCCAGCGCGGCCGGGACGATGTCCTTCACATGATAAGCCGCGGCCTCGACCAGGGCGCCCTTCTCGAAGATGTCGACCTCGACGCCCAGGGCCAGCAAGGTCTCGACGAGATCTTGCCGGTCGCTGCGGATGAGATAGCCGCGCGGGCGGGGCACGGACAGAGTCGGTTCGACCTCGGGGAACCAGTTCTTGACGACTTCCTCGACGATCTTGAGCGTCGGGGGCCCCCCGTGAGGCGCGATGTCGGCCATCGTGAGCGTCTCCCCGGCCTTCTTGTCGACCTTGAGGACGCCTCGGATGGGCGACAACGCGCGTTCGAACCTCTTCAGGACCAGTTCCGGTTGCCCCGGATCGCGGGCGTATCTCATCCTCAAATGGACGACGTCGCCCGCGGCGGGCGCCTTGGACCTGTCGAGCAGTCGGGCCCGATGGTCGCGGACCATCTTCAAGACCTCGGCGGAGCGGCCGGCCACGGCCTCGAGGAAGGCCCGCAGACCGTGATACTGCCATGTCGTCCGGTCCTTGAGGGTTTCGAGGTCGTGACGCGAAGCCCCCTCCTGGATGAACGACAGGGTCTCGTAGATCCCCAGGCTGTTCCGGCCGTCGTTGAGGTCGGTCGTCGAGTAGCGCTTCATCTGCTCGCGCGTCCCGGCCGGGTCCCGCCCGTAGGCTGCGCCGGACGAGGTGTCGACACCCAGGTCCTCGGTGATGAGGTATTCGTGGAACGTGATGTTCCTTTTTCTCAGGCTTTTTTCGACCTCGGCCAAGATGGTCCGACGGGAGAAGTCCTGCAGCCCGCGGCTGATATTGACATTGGAGACGCAGCCGATCGACACCCGATAATAATCGTCGCCTTTTTCGTGGACGTCGACGGTCACCTCGGGCATCCAGGCGCGGAAAACCCTGTGGATGGCCCGGACGCCCTCGGTCTCGAGCTTGACGTGGTCTCGGTTCATGTCCAGGCCGAGCTCGTTCGTCCGGACGTCGAAGAAGTTCCCGTAGGGATTGACCTGGGGCATCACCAGGACGTTGATCCTGTCGAGGAGCGGCCGCAAGTCGCCGACGGCGAGGTCACGGAGAAGCCAGAGGACGGCCTCCTTGGCCGACTGCTCGTTGCCGTGCTGGGCGGCCACGACGAGGACCGTGGGTTTGGTCCTGTCCAGGGACTCGGGCCCCGGGCCGGCCTTGTTGGCGAGAACGGCCAGGTAGATATCCCGCGCCCCGTATTCGTCTTTGGACAGCGATCTCCCCACGATGCGGACCGAGACCTCGGGCGCCCGGGCGTCCAGCACGCTCAGAAAGGAGCTCACGCCTTCGCTCTGGGTGTATAGCCGGTAGCCCGCCGCCTCGGCCGGGGTCGGCACTGTGGCTTGGTCCGGCGCTGCGGACAGGGCCGCCCCGGCCAACAAGGACAGGCCCGCGATTACGGATATCCTGAAAGCCCCTCTTCTCATGTCGCCTTCTCCCCTAATCCTTCGGCTCGTTCTTTCCGAATTCGAGGGCGACCTCCTTGACCTGGCCGTCCCTCAGGACCTTGAATGCGACCTTGTCGCCGGCCCGGAAGCGGGCCAGATACGTCCGGATCTCGTTCGTGTCGTCATAGGACTTGCCGTCCACGGACAGGACGACGTCGCCCTTTTCGAAGCCGGCCTTGGCCGCTTCGCCGCCCGTCGGCTTGGGGTCGACGACCAGGTTGGTCAGGTTCTCGACATTCTTGAACCCCAGCCCGATCGACGGGAAGGCCGGCCCGTCCTCCGCGACGATGCCGATGACGTAATCGCCGAAGGAGCGCGAAACGGTGACGGAGCTCTTTCCAGGGGGCACGGCCACGGCGATGACGGTCTTGAACGGCAGGCCGGAGCGCTCGAAGGCCCTCCTGTTAAGTCCTAGATTATAAATAAGATGGCCGGAACCCGTGCAGACGACGACGCGCCGCCCTTCGCTCGCCGCTCCGCGCACGGCGTTGGCGCCCATGACCTCGTCCCAGGCGGACTGCGAGCGGTAAAGACCCTCGAAGACCTGATCGAGCCCGGGGCCCTTCATTTGGGGCGGCAGGTCGGCGCTCTCGAAGATCGTCCGGATGAGCGTCCGGTGGTCCTGGTGGGAAACGTCCGGCGCCGCCGGGATGAGAGCCTTCTCCTCGTCGGACAACGCATCCCAACCTCGCGTCCGGATCTTCGAGATGATCTCGCGGGGGATGTTGAGGGCATAGACGGGCAGGCGGTGCTCCTTGGCGAAGTCGAAGATCTTCTCGTAATATCCGAAGTTGAAGTTCCAGTTGACGTACCAGCGGACCTCGCGGATGAACTCCTCTTTCGTCAGGATGCCCGCGCTCCACTTGTTCAGCGTCTCCTGGACGCTCACCGGGAGCATCTCCATCCCGACCGCCAGGTGCCGGTCCTGGGCATGGAGGGCTTCGAGGACCCGGAACTGGATGTCGTGCATGGGCAGCGAGTCGTGGGTCTCCCCGACGTGGACAAAGCGGCTCGCCCGCATTTCGGCGATCATCCGGTCGAAGCCGACGGCCCGGCCCGTCGACCCGGAAAGGACCGCGCCGGCGGCGACGGCCATGGTCTGGTCCTTGAGCTTGGGGTTGCCGATTTTGAGGGTCAGGGTCGCGTCGGGCTTGTCCTCCCCCGCTTGAGTTTGGGCCGGAGCCTGGGCTCGCGCCGCGGTCCCCAGGACCCAGAGGGCGGCGGCGCCCAAGAGGCATCGATGGGCCAATTTCATTTCGACCTCCCGGTGCGGAATTCGCCCGTATCATATCCCCGGGATTTCTTTGAAGTCAACGCGCAAAAAGGCTAAAATCATGCCCATGGCCGAAGAGCGCAACGGAACGAAGAGAACGATGCGGACATTCGCCGCCGCCTCGTTCCTCAACGACATGGGCTCGGACATCATCTACCCCCTCTGGCCGCTGTTCGTCACTCAGGTCCTGAAGGCCAACATGGCCGCCCTGGGCTTTCTCGACGGCCTCGGCGAGGCCCTCGTCTCTCTCTCTCAGGCCTTCTCGGGCTACTATTCGGACAAGCTCCGCAAGCGCAAGATCTTCATCTGGGTCGGCTACCTCTGCGGCGCCGTCTCGCGGCTCGGGTATGCCGCCTCGGCCGTCTGGCAGCACCTCATCCCCTTCCGCATCCTCGACCGGGCCGGCAAGATCCGCAGCGCGCCCCGCGATGCCCTGGTCGCCGACATCTCGACCGACGCGAACCGAGGCCGCCACTTCGGTCTGCTGCGGGCCATGGACAATCTGGGGGCCGTGGCCGGCGTTCTCGTCGCCATCGCCCTTGTCGACGTCCTCGGCATCCGTCTGCTGTTCGCCCTGGCCGCCGTCCCGTCGCTCGCCGGGGCGGCGCTCATCCTCCGGAACATCACGGAGCCTAAGGAGCCTCGCGCCCGGGTCTTCAAGGGCTTCTCGTTTCGCGACGTCGACCGCAATCTGGCCCTTTATATCGTCCTCAACGGCGTCTTCGCTCTCGGGGCTTTTACTTATTCTTTCCTGCTCCTCAACGCCAAGGCGGCCGGGTTCAAGGCCGGGTTCATACCCGTCCTCTATCTCGTCTATTCGGTCGCCGCGGCCCTTCTCTCCTACCCGTTCGGGCGGCTCTCGGACCGCGTCGGGCGCAAGCCGGTCCTGTTCATGGGCTTCGGCGCCTGGGCGGCCGTCTGCGCGGGGGCCGCGTTCGTCCCCGGAATGCCCGCCGCGGCTTCACTGTTCGTCCTCTACGGCGTCCACAAGGCCGCGCTCGAGCCGGTCCAGAAGACCATCGCCGCCGAGCTCTCGCCGAAGCCTTACCGGGCCTCGGTCCTGGGGGGATTCCAGATGGTCATCGGGCTGGCGGCCCTGCCGGCGTCGCTTCTGGCCGGATTCCTCTGGGACACGGCGGGCCGGCAAACACCCTTCATCGTTTCGCTGTGTTTGACGGCGGCCGCCGCCCTGCTGCTCCTCTTCGTCAAGGAAACCCGGAAGCCGGATTAGTCCTCTTCTTCGGCCTTGACCCGGCCTTCCTTGACGGCCTCGGCGATGATCTTCTGCTGGATGTGGGACGGGGCCTCTTCGTAGTGCGAGAATTCCATGAGGAACGAGCCACGCCCGCCGGTGATCGAGGTCAGGGTGGGCTCGAAGTCGAGCATTTCGGACATCGGTACCTGGGCCTTGAGGACGCGCATGGTCCCTTTCTGCTCCATGCCCTGGACCTTTCCGCGGCGGCCGTTGAGGTTGCCCATGATGTCGCCCATGTACGTTTCGGGCGTGTAGATCTCGACGTTCATGACCGGCTCGAGCAGGGTCGGCTTGGCCTCGCGGATGCCCTTCTTGTAGGCCTTGCTGGCCGCGATCTTGAAGGCGATGTCCGACGAGTCGACGTCGTGGTAGGAGCCGTCGTAGAGGATGGCCTTGAAGTCCACGGTCGGGTAGCCGGCCAGGACGCCCTTCTTGCGGGCCTCCAGGAGCCCCTTCTCGACCGAGGGGATGAAGTTGCGCGGGATGGCCCCGCCGAAGATCTTGTCCTCGAACTCGAAGTCCTGGCCGCGGGGCAGGGGCTCGAACTTGATCCACGTGTCGCCGAACTGGCCCCGGCCGCCGGTCTGCTTCTTGTGCCGGCCCTGGACGTCGGAACGGCCCTTGATCGTCTCGAGGTAGGAGATCTTGGGCGGCTTGAGGTCAACGTCGACGTTGTAGCGCTTCTTCAGCCGCTCGGCGATGATGCGGACGTGGAGCTCGCCGTTGCCGGAGATGAGGAGCTGGGCGGTGTTCGGATCGCGCTCGATGCGGACCGTCGGGTCCTCTTCGGTGATCCGGTGGGTGGCCTGCGAGATGCGGTCCTCATCGGCCCGCGTCTTGGGCTCGATGGCGAAAGAGATCGAGGGCAGCGGGAAATTGATGGCCGGAAAGGCGATCCCGGAGCCCTTGGCGGACAGGGTATCGCCGGTCGCCGTGACCTTGAGCTTGGCCGTGGCCACGATGTCCCCCGCTTTGGCCTGGCCCGCCGCGGCCTGTTCCTTGCCCTGGAGGAAGAACAGGCCGCCGAGCTTCTCATCGGCGTCGCGGGTGACGTTCGCGACCGTTCCGTCGGGGTTGACCCGTCCGGAAAGGACGCGCATCAGGGAGATGCGGCCGGTGTAGGGATCGGAGATGGTCTTGAAGACCAGGGCGGCGAAGGGGCCGTCGGCCGACGGCGCGACGGTCTTATCCTCGCCTTTGATCACGGCCTTGACGGGCCCGGCCTCGACCGGCGAGGGTAGGAAGGCGAGAATGCCGTCGAGGAGGGTCTGGGCGCCGATGTTGGCCGCGCCGGAAGCCGCGAAAACGGGGAATATCTGGTGATGGCGGATGCTCTTCTTGAGGCCGGCCCGAAGCTCCTCCGGCGAAAGCTCGCCCTTGTCGAAATACTTTTCCATGAGCTTCTCGTCCGACTCGGCGACCATCTCCATGAGCTCTTTGTACCGCTTCTCGACCTCGTCGGCGAGGCCGGCCGGGATCTGCGCCTCGCTCATCTTGCCGCTTTCGTCCTTCTCGAAGAGGTAGGCCTTGCGCTCGACGATGTCGACGACGCCGGCGAAGCTCTTCTCCTCCCCGATCGGCAGCTGGACGGGCACGGCCTGGCGGCCGAAGAACTCGTGGAGCGAGGCGAGGGCCCGGCTGAAGTTGGCGTTCTCGCGGTCCATCTTGTTGATGACCATGATCCGGGGCAGGCCCCGCTCCTCGATCATCTCCCAGACCTTCTCGGTCCCGACCTCGACCCCGGCTACGGCGTCGACGAGGACGGCCGCGCCGTCGACGGCCCGCAGGGCGGCCCGGGTGTCCCACAGGAAGTTGCTGTAGCCCGGCGTGTCGATGACGTTGATCTTGTGGTCCTTCCATTCGCAGAAGCAGGGCGTGGCGTTGATGGAGATCTTGCGATCGACCTCCTCGGGTTCGTAGTCGGTGACGGTGTTGCCCTTGTCGACCTTGGTCAGGCGGCTGGTGGCCCCCGCGTCGAACAGCAAGGCGGCCGCCAGGGACGTCTTGCCGGACGAGCCGTGGCCGACCAGGGCGATGTTCCGTATCTTCTCGGCGGAATAGTCTTTCATCCGGAGCCTCCTCGGGTGTAACGGAGAAAAAGAAAGGTCATTTTACCCAAAACCGGCCATTTCCTCAAGCAGATAATTGGCGGTGTCCGGGACATTCCCCCTCAGCTGCGTACCCCTGGCTCAAGTTCCCGCTCGATGACCGCCTCGAGGTCGGGCGGCAGGGGCGAGGCGAACGTCACCCTCTCCCCCGTCCCCGGGTGGAGGAACGAGAGGGTGTGGGCGTGGAGGAAGAGACGGGGGTACCGCCCGCCCTCTTTCTTCCGGCCGTAGATCGGGTCCCCGACGATGGGATGGCCGGCCGCGGCCATGTGGACCCGGATCTGGTGGGTTCGCCCGGTTACGGGCCGGATCTCGAGCAGGGTCGTCTCCTGGAAAACCCTTTGGACCTCGAAGAAGGTCTCGGCCTTCTTGGGGCTCCGGGCCCGGATGGAGATCTTCTTCCCTTCTTTCGGGTGCCGGCCCAGCGGCCAGTTGAGCCGGCCTTCCGGGGCTACGACCCGGCCCCAGGCTAAACCGAGGTAGGTCTTCCAGACGACGCGCGTCTTGAACTGACGGACGAGCTCGCTGAAGGCCCTCGGCGAGCGGGCCGCGACCATGACCCCCGAGGTGTCCTTGTCCAGCCGATGGACGATGCCCGGCCGCTCCTCGCTTCCGATCAGGGCGACCTCGGGGAAATGATGAACGAGGGCGTTGGCCAAGGTCCCCGAGGCGTGGCCGGCTCCGGGATGGACGACCAGGCCGGCCGGCTTGTCGATGAGGACGACATCCTCGTCCTTGTAGATGATCTTGAGCGGGATGGCTTCCGGCAGGAGCTTCGGCTCCAAGGCGGGGACCTCGTAGTCGAAGACGACGTGGTCGCCCGGCCTGATCCTGTGGCCCGGCTTGGCCGCCCGGCCCCCGACCCGGGCCCCCCCTTCGTCAATGGCCTTGCGGACCTGGTTACGGGTCAGAAAGGTCAGCCTTTCGACGAGAAACACGTCGAGCCGCGTCCCCTCCTCCGGATCCGGGCCGACGGTGAATTCCGCTCTAGGCACGCTTCCGCCGCTTGAGGATGACCGCCAGGGCGATGCCGGCGATGATACCCAGGATGCAGTACAGCTGAGGATAGGAGAGGCTCGAGAGGGCCGAGGCCCCGTGGAGAAAATAGACGTTCTCCCCGTGATCGCCCCGGAAATATTCGGTCAGGAACCGGATGACCGAGTAATTGACGATGTACAGCGAGAAGACCTGGCCGTCAAACTTCTTCCTTTTCAGGACGAGGAAGAGGACCAGGAAGTTCAGGAAATTGAGGGCCGCCTCGTAGAGCTGGACGGGATGCACGGGTGTGTTGAGCGGCACGCCCGTCAGGCCGGAGGCGTACTCGTCCCGGAAGACGGCGGACCAGGGCAGGGAGCATTCGCTGCCGTAGCAGCATCCGGCGCTGTAACAGCCGATCCGCCCGAAGCCGTGCCCCAGGGCCAGGGCCGGGCCGATGATGTCCGCCGTGGCCCACGTCGGGATCTTCTTGCGCCGGAAGTACCAGAGGGCGAAGATGACGCCGAAGGTCAGTCCGCCCTGGAACACCCCGCCCGATCGGGCCAGGGAGAACAGCTCCCGGGGGTTGCTCAGGTAGAGAGAAATATCGCCGGCGAGAAGGATGAGCTTGGCGCCGATGAGGGAGACGATGATCGTGTAGAAGGCCGCGTCCATGATCCGCGGCGCGTCGAGGCCGGCTTTCTTCGCCTGGACGTAAATGAACCACAGTCCCAGGGCGACGCCCAAGGCCATCATGAATCCATACGTGTGAATGGTCAGCGGTCCGAGTTTCAAGAGGATGGGGTGCATGCGGGCTTTCTCCTGAAAAAGATGAGCAGGATCAGGAACGCGCCGATCGTGATGCAGGAGTCGGCCGCGTTGAAGACCGGCCAGTGGGCGTTCCCGATGTAGAGATCGAGGAAATCGATGACGTGGCCGCGCAACACCCGGTCGATGAGATTGCCCAGGGCGCCGGCCAGGATCAGGGACAGGGCGATCTTCAGCAGCCTGTCCGAGGGGGGGGTCTTCAAGAAATAAGCGACGACCAGGCCGAGGGCCGTCAGCGAGGCCAGCGTCAGGGCCCAGAAGACCAGTCGGCTGTCGGACCGGGAGAAGGCCCCGAAGATGGCCCCCTTGTTGTGGACCAGGGTGATGTCGAAGAAGCCCGGGATGACGGTCACGGACCTCTCCACGGCCCGGGAGACGAAGAGCTTGGTGGCCTGGTCGAGGGCGACCAGGGCCAGGACGAAGAACAGATAGGGCGAGTTCCTTTTCATGGCCGGCCCCCCTCGACGGCCCGTTCGCACCGGGCGCAGAATGTGGGGCGGGTCGGGCTCTTGCCCACATCATCGGAGAAATTCCAGCACCTTTCGCATTTCCCGCCGGCCGCCCGGCCGACCGTGATCTCGAGGGTCTCCGCCGGACCCGTTTCGACGGCCACCGCGGAAACGATGAACAGAGAGGGGAGGTCGGCCCTGTTCTCTTCGAGGAAACGGGCTTCGGCGGCCGGCGCTCTCAGCGTGACACAGGCCTCCAGGGAATTGCCGATGAGCTTGGCCTCGCGGGCTTTTTCAAGCTCCTTGAGGACCTTTTCGCGGACGGCCATCAGCCGGTCCATCCTTTCGACGAACCCGGCCCCGCGGCCGGAGAGCCAGTCCCGACCCGGCGGGAACTCGCCGAGGTGGACGGAGTCGTCCTTGCCGCGATGGGCGGGCAAATGGCCCCAGGCCTCCTCGGCCGTGAACGAGAGAATGGGCGCCATGAGGAGCAGGCTGTTCCGGAGGATGAGGAACATGGCCGTCTGGGCGGAGCGCCGCTCCGGCGAGCGCCGGCCCGAGCAGTAGGCCCGGTCCTTGACGACATCGAGGTAGAAGGCGCTGAGGTCGACGGTGAAGAAGTCGAGCACGGCGTGAAGGGCGGGGTGGAATTCGAAGCCCTCGTAGGCCTTGACGACCCGGCGGCGGACCTGTTCGAAGCGGTGGAGGATCCAGCGGTCGAGGTCCAGGAGATCGGCCTCGGCCACGGCGTCCCGGTCGGGGTCGAAGTCGGAAACGTTGCCGAGGAGAAAGCGCCACGTGTTGCGGAGCTTGCGGTAGGCCTCGACCAGCCGCTGTTCGGTCTCCGTCCCGAAGCGGGCGTCCTCCTTGTAGTTGAGCATGGCCGCCCAGAGCCGGACGATCTCGGCGCCGCTGCGCTTGATGACCTCGCCGGGCTCGATGACGTTGCCCAGGGACTTGGACATGGCCCTCCCCTGCTCGTCGAGGATGAAGCCGTGGGTGATGCACGTCCGGAAGGGGCTTCGGCCCTTGGCCCCGACCCCGATGAGAAGAGAGCTGTTGAACCAGCCCCGGTGCTGGTCGTGCCCCTCGATGTAGACGTCGGCGGGCCAGGCGTGGTCGGCTTCCCGCTCGAGGACGTTGTGCGAGGCGCCCGACTCGAACCAGACGTCGAGGATGTTGAACTCCTTGTCGAGGTCCCGGCCGCCGCAGGACGGGCAGGAGGCCCCGGGCGGGACGAGCGCCGCGGCGTCGCGGACGAACCAGGCGTTGGAGCCCTCGGCGGCGAAGACCGCGGCGACATGGCGGCAGATGCCGGCGTCGGCCAGCGGCGCCCCGCAGGCCCGGCACTTGAAGGCCGGGATGGGCACGCCCCACGACCTCTGGCGGGAAATGCACCAGTCGGGCCGTCCGGCGAGCATGCCGTCGATCCGCTCCCGGCTCCACTCGGGGACCCAGTCGACCCGGCCGACGGCCTCGCGGGCCTTGCGGCGCAGATCGTTCTTGTCGAGCGAGATGAACCACTGTTCGGTGGCCCGGAAGATGACCGGCTTCTTGCAGCGCCAGCAATGCGGGTAGGAATGGGTGATCTCCGTTTCCCCGAGCAGGCTGCCGTCGGATCTCATGTCGGCCGTGATGCGCGGGTTGGCCTCGAAAACTTGGAGCCCGGCGTAACGCGGGACTTCGGAGGTGAACCGGCCGTCGTCGTCGACGGGCGTGTAGATGTCGATGCCGTAAGCGACGCCGGCCAGGTAGTCGTCGTGGCCGTGCCCCGGCGCCGTGTGGACGGCGCCCGTGCCGTCCTCGAGGGTGACATATTCGCCGAGGACCAGGAGCGAGTCGCGGTCGATGAACGGGTGCCGCGCCTTGAGGCCTTCGAGCTCGCGGCCGCGGAACGCGGCCAGGATCTTGGGCGTGCCCCAGCCGAGCGCTTCGGCGACGGCCGGGAGGAGCTTCTTGGCCAGGATGTAGACGTCGGCGCCGGCCTCGGCCGCGGCGTACTCGTGATCGGGGTGGAAGGCGATGGCCATGTTGCCCGGCAGCGTCCAGGGCGTGGTCGTCCAGATGAGGACGTGGGCCCGGCGGCCGCGAAGGGCCGGGAACTTGGCCCCCAGGTCGGAGACGACCGGGAAGCGGACGTAGATCGAGGGCGAGGTCTTGTCGCGGTATTCGATCTCGGCCTCGGCCAGGGCGGTCCGGCAGCTGATGCACCAGTGGACCGGGCGTTTTCCCTTGTAGACCTCGCCGTGCTCGAAGAAAGAGGCCAGGTACTCCAGGACCTTGGCCTCGTAGGCCGGGTGCATGGTCAGGTAAGGCCTGGGCCACGCGCCGAGCACGCCCAAGCGCTTGAACTCGTCGCGCTGGATGGCGATGAACTTCTCGGCGTATTTGCGGCACTCCTCGCGGACGGCCGTCACGGGCAGGGATGTCTTCTTCTCGCCGAGCTGCCTGTCGACGTGGATCTCGATCGGCAGGCCGTGGCAGTCCCAGCCGGGGACGTACGGGGCGTAGTGGCCGAGCATGGATCGGGACTTGACGATGAAGTCCTTGAGGATCTTATTGAGGGCCGTGCCCATGTGGATGTGCCCGTTGGCGTAGGGGGGCCCGTCGTGGAGGATGAACACCGGGCGGCCGGCGCGTTTCCCGAGGATCTTTTCATAGAGACCTTCGGCTTCCCACTTGCGGATGATCTCGGGCTCCTTCTGGGCCAGGGAGGCTTTCATGGCGAAAGCGGTCTGGGGCAGGTTCAGCGTGCTCTTGACATCGGACTTATCGGCCATGGAAGTCTCCCCACGATCGGGTATAGTTGGCTATTATAGGACAACTCGGGCTTCCCCGCCAGCCCCCCCCAGGGACCGGCGGGCCGGAGACATGTCCCGCAGGTACGTGTCCCCGCTCAGGGGTTGGGGATTAAGGGCCGGGGACATGTACCGCAGGTACGTGTCCCCAATTAGGCGTCGGGGACACGTACAAAGAGTACATGTCCCCTTTGTCCGCGTCCCGCTCGTCCCCCTCTCGTCGGCCGCCGGGTCACTTCTTGATGAAATGCGCGCCGCGGCTGACCGGGTTGCTCAGGGCGGCGTGGGTGATCATCAAAGCGACTTGGATCCCGTGCCGAAGGCTGACGATGGCCGGGTCGATGCGGGCCTCCCGGTAGAACTTCTCGATGCGGTGGCGGAGGTATTCGAGGTCGGATTTGGCCCGCTCCAGGCGCTTGCGGGTCCGGATGATGCCCGCGTAGTTCCACATCGTCGAACGGATGGTCAGCCAGTCCTGGTTGATCAGGGCCGGATCGAAGTCCTCCGCTTGCCTCGCGTGATACCAGCGGTGGATGTCGGAGGCCCGGTACGGCCGGGCGTCGTCGAAACGGGCCGCGATGTCCCGGGCGGCCCGGGTCCCCCAGACGAGGCCCTCGAGCAGGGAGGTCGAGGCCAGGCGGTTGGCGCCGTGGACGCCCGTGCAGGCGGCCTCGCCCACGGCGTAGAGCCCCTCGAGCGAGGTCCTCCCCTGTCCGTCGGCCAGGACCCCGCCGCAGATGTAGTGGGCGGCCGGGACGACCGGAATGGGCTCGCGGGTGATGTCGATGCCCTCCTCGAGGCAGGTCCGGGTGATGGTCGGGAACCTCTTGCGAATGTCGACCTTGGCGTAGGAAGCCAGGTCGAGCAGGACGTAGTCGGAGTTGGTCTGGATCATCTCCTCGTAGATGGCCCGGGAAACCTCGTCCCGGGGCGCCAGCTCCCGCTCGGGCGTGTACTTCTCCATGAACGTCCGGCCATCCCTGGTCTTCAGCCGGGCCCCCTCTCCTCTGACCGTCTCTGAGATCAAAAAGCCCTCTCCGTTGCTCCGCATGAGGGTCGTCGGGTGGAATTGGACGTATTCCATGTTCCCTATCCGGGCCCCGGCGCGCAGGGCCATGGCGCAGCCAGCGCCGTCGGCTCCCGCCGGGTTGGACGTGTGGAGATAGACCGCTCCGCATCCGCCCGTGGCCAGGACCGTATAAGGCGCGAAAACACGCAGGACACGGCCCGTCCTGTTCTCCAAGACATAGGCGCCGATCGTCCGGGGTTCCCGATAGTAGGCGATGGGGTTCTTCGAATGGTGGGGGACGGTCAGGAGATCGACGGCCGTGTGGCCGGCGAGCAGCGTGACGCGCCGGTCCTTCTTCAGGGCCCGCAGGAAGCGGTCCTCTATCGTCCGCCCCGTCGCGTCATCGACGTGAAGGATGCGGCGGCGGGAATGCCCGGCCTCCTGGGCAAAGTCGAGGGCATCCGGCGCGCTCTGCGAAAAGGGGATCTTGAGGTGTCCGATGAGCGTCTTGCGGACGAGGGCCGGTCCGTCCTTGACGAGAATGTCGACCGCCCGGGGGTCGTTGACGCCGTCGCCGGCCTCGATGATGTCGTCCTTCAGGAACCGGGGAAGGTCGTCGGGGCCGAAGGAAACGATCCCGCCCTGAGCGTAGTACGTGCTGGATTCCCGCGGCTCCTCGGCCTTGGTGATGACCACGGTCTTGAGCCCGGACCGGGCCGCTTCGAAGGCCGCGCTGGCCCCGGCGATGCCGCAGCCGATGACCAGGACGTCGGCCCGGATGTCGAACCCGCTCATCGTGACCTCAATTCAGGAACTCCAGACTGATGTCGACAGCCCGGACCGAATGGGTCAGGGCCCCGACGGAAATGTAATCGACCCCCGTTTCGGCGACGGCCCGGACCCGCTCCAAGGTCATGTTCCCGGACGCTTCGAGCGGGATACGGCCGGCGACGAGGGCCACGGCCTCGCGCATCGTCTCGAGGGGCATGTTGTCGAGCATGATCATGTCGGCGCCGGCGTCCAGAGCCTCACGGACCTGGGCGATGTCGTTCGTCTCGACCTCGACGCGGACGCCGGGACGGACGGCGGCCCGGGCCCGGCGGACGGCCTCGGTGATGCTGCCGACGTGGCGGAGGTGGTTGTCCTTGATGAGGGCCATGTCCGAGAGGCTCATCCGGTGGTTCTTCCCCCCTCCGGCGGCGACGGCGTATTTCTCGAGGAGGCGCAGGCCGGGGGTCGTCTTGCGGGTGTCGAGGATGCGCGTCCGCGTGCCTTGGGCCGCGTCGACGAAGCGCCGGGTGGCCGTGGCGATGCCCGACATCCTTTGGAGGAAGTTGAGGGCCGTCCGCTCGCCCTTGAGAAGGGCGAGGGTCGAGCCTTCGAGATGCGCCAGGATGTCTCCTTTGTTGAAGGCCGCTCCGTCCTCGAGCTTGGCGGCGAATTCGACGCTCCCGCCGATCATCTCGAACACACGGCGGGCTACCGGCAGGCCGGCCAGCACGCCGTCCTCCTTGGCCATGATGACGGCCTCGGACACGGCCCCCGGCGGAACAACGCTCTCCGAAGTGACATCTCCCTCGGGCATGTCCTCGCGGAGCGCCGCCTCGATGATGGCGTCGAGATCGTGGGCTTCCATGGCACGGCGAATTATAGGCCTTTCGCCCGACACCCGTCAAACCGGGCACAGATCGGGGACACGTACAAAGAGTACATGTCCCCGTTCCCGCTCCGCTCCAGCCCGAGCCGGCGCATGGCCGAGATTGCCCCAGGGAGGGAAATGTGCCATCATGGCCCCGCCATGGAACCCAATTTCGCGAGATCGAGGACGGCCCCGCCGGCTGCCCGCCCCGCGGGCGACCCCTTCGGCCTGTCCGCCGCCGACCTGCGCTCGGCCCTCGGCCTGGCCCTTTCGAGCGGCGGCGACTTCGCCGAGCTCTTCATGGAGCGGCGGACGTACGATTTCGTCAACATGGAAGACGATATCATCAAGGAATCGGCCGAATCGGTCAGCCTGGGCCTGGGCATCCGGGTCCTGGCCGGGGACAAGACGGGCTTCGCCTACACCAACGACCTGGCGTTCGACAAGGTCCGCCAGGCGGCCCGGACCGCCGCGGCCATCGCTTCCGGCCGGGCCAAGGCGCCCCTTCCCCGGCCCCTGCGCGAGAAGAGGCTCGAGAAGACCGTTTATCGCGTCTCGGCCCCGGCCGACCGAGCCGGCCTGAAGAGGAAGATCGGGCTCGTCCAGCAGGCCTACGGCGCGGCCCAAGAATTCGACCGCCGCATCGTCAAAGTCAAGGCCTCCTTCCAGAACAGCCTCCAGCAGGTCTGCGTCGCCAATTCCGAAGGTCTCCTCGTCCGGGACACCCGGCCGATGGTCAAGCTCGTCTGCGTCGCCATCTCCGAGAAGGGCGGCCAGCGGGAGTCGGGATACTGGGGAGGCGGCGGCCGGGTCGGCCTCGAGTATTTCCAGGGCGGGCTGACGCCGCGGCGCATCGGCGAAGAGGCCGCCCGCGAAGCCCTGCTGCTGCTCGAGGCGGCCGACGCGCCGGCGGGCGAGATGCCCATCGTCCTGTCGCCCGGCCACAGCGGGGTCCTCATTCACGAGGCCGTCGGGCACCTCGTCGAGGCCGACTTCAACCGCAAGAAGACCTCCGTTTTCTGGAACAAGACGGGCCGGAGGGTCGGCTCCGAGCTGGTGACCATCCACGACGACCCGGCCATCCCCGGCTATCGCGGGTCGTACAATATCGACGACGAGGGCACGCCGCCCCGCAAGACCCTGCTCATCGAAAAGGGCGTCGTCAGGGGCTTTCTCCAGGACCGTCTGTCGGCCAAGCTCATGAAGCTTTCCCTGACGGGGCACGGGCGCCGCCAGGACTACAGCCACCCTCCCATCCCCCGGATGGCCAATACCTACATCGCCGCCGGGGAGGATGCTCCCGAAGACGTCCTCCGGTCGGTCGACAAGGGATTCTACGTCGCCAGTCTTTCGGGAGGGCAGGTCGAGGACTCCGGCAAGTTCACGTTCTCGGTCAGCCTCGGATACCTAATCGAGAAGGGGCGCCTGACGGCGCCGGTCAAACAGGCGACCCTGATCGGCTCGAACATCGAGATCTTGAAACGCGTCGACAGGGTCGGGGCGGACCTGGAATTCGGTCTTCAGACCGGGACCTGCAGCAAGGAGGGCCAGGACGTGCCGGTGACCGACGGCTGCCCGACCCTGCGGATCTCGAAGATGACGGTCGGAGGCCGGTCGTGAAGAGCGGCCGCTGGAGGACCGCCCCGGCGCTCGCCGAGCTCGCCGAGTCCCTCGTGTCCTACGCCGGGAAATGCGGCGCGGACGAGGTCGAGGTCTCGGTCGTCGACGGGCACGAATTCAACGTCGACGTCCGCAAGGGGAAGATCGAGCATCTCATCGAGGCGGGCTCGCGGGTCTGCGGCCTGCGGATCATCAAGGACAAGCGGACGGCCTTCGCCAGCTCGTCCGATCTCGACCCCGGCACCCTCCGCCGTCTCGTCCGGAACGCGGTCCGCCGGGCCGGGCTGGGACATCCCGATCCGTTCGCCGGACTGGCCCCGCGGTCCAAGAGAACGGCGGATGCGTCCGCGCTCCGGCTTTACGACCCGGACGTCGTCGGGCTCGACGCCAAGACCAAGATCAAGATGGCCCTCGAGACCGAGCGGATCGCCCTGAGCGACAAGCGGATCACGAACTCTCACGGGGCCGGCTTCGTCACCGACGTGGCCCGCTCCGTCCTGGCCAATTCGAACGGCTTCGTCGGCGAGTACGAACAGACCTACTGCGGCCTCGGGGTCGGACTGCAGGCCGGGGACACGGACGGCCGGGTCGAGGACTCCTGGTCCTCGTCGAAGCGCTATTTCCGGGACCTCGAGAGCCCGGAGGCGATCGCCAGCAAGGCCGTCGAGCGCACGGTCCGCCAGCTCAAGCCCCGCAAGGTCAGGACCCAGAACGTCCCGGTCATCTTCGAGCCCGCGCAGACGCCGTGGCTCATGGGGTTCCTGTTCTCCTGCGTTTCGGGGACGGCCGTCTATCAGAAGTCCTCGTTCCTCGCGGGAAAGCGGGGGCGGCGCATAGGCAACGGCCTGGTCACGGTCGTCGACGACGGCCTGCTCGCCGGCGAGCTCGGCTCGAGGCCGTTCGACTCGGACGGCGTCCCGTCGCAGAGGACCGTGGTCGTCGAGCGCGGCGTGCTCAAGAACTACCTGTGCAACACCTACGCGGCGCGCAAGCTCCGGCTGCGCTCCACGGGCAACGCCGACGGCAGCGGGGTCGGGCCCAATAATTTCTATCTTTTGCCCGGGGAGAGTCGGCCCGAGGACATCATCAAGTCGACGAAGAAGGGGCTGGTCCTCATCCGGACCCTCGGGCACGGTCTCAATCCTGTCACCGGCGACATTTCGCGCGGCGCCTTCGGCCTGTGGGTCGAGGACGGCGAGATCGCCTACCCCGTCTCCGAGATCACGATCTCCGGGAACCTCGGCCGGGTCCTCGAGAGCATCGAGCTCGTCGGCAACGATCTCGAGTTCCTGAGCCCGGTGGCCGGCCCGACCGTCAAGGTCGCCGAGATGACCGTCGCCGGCCTTTAATTTGGGGACACAATACTCATTCCCCATATTTCCACTCGACAAACAGAACTTGGACGCGAAGCCCGCCGGGAGGCGGCGAAGGATGTCGCCCTGACGACCCCCATAGCGGAGGGGGACCCGCCAGAGGCGGGGGAACCGCCGGGACTGGTTCCCGGGGGTTTGGGGGGCTAGGGGCGATATCCTTCGCAAAGCCGATCGGCGGACTTCCGCGGGCAGTAGAGGCGGGTGGAAAGAATTAGGGAATGAGTATTGTGTCCCCGATTTAGGCGAAGCGGACGACGCTCGAGAAGGGCCGCTTGGGGACGTGGAGCCGGCCGTCGGCGTCCTTCCAATAGCGGCACGATCCGCCCATCTCCTCGGCCGTCGGCTCCTCGTCCGGGTAGCCGAGGGCCAGCACGCAGTCGATGCGGTACTCGGCGGGGACGCTCAGGATGTCCCGGACCTTGTCCCGGTCCACGGACAGGAGCCAACAGCTCCCGACGCCTACCCCCATCGCCGCCAGGATCATGTTCTCCATGGCCGCCCCGACGTCGTACTCGAACATCTTGTCCCGGACGCGCGTGTCGACCAGGGTCACGACATAGGCCGCGGGCTCTTGTCCGGGCCGGGGATCGCCCTCGGGGGCGATGTAGGCGGCCCATTTCAAGCAGGGGAAGATCCTCTCACGCTTCTCCCGGCTTTCGACGACGACGAACGCCAGCGGCTGCATGTTGGCCGCCGACGGGGCCAGCCGCCCGGCGTCGACGATCCTCTCGAGGACCTCGCGCGGCACGGCCCGCGGCTTGAACCGCCGGACCGTTCTCCGTGAGACGATGAGTTCGTACAGGTCCTTTCCGTCTTGGCACATTACGAGCCTCCTTGCGCGATGCGAGCCTCCGTGCTCGGCGCCCGGATCATGAAGACGGCCGTCGAGACGAGAAGAAGGAGCCCGGCGGCCATGTACATCTTCCGGTACCCGGCCAGGTCCGAGATCCATCCGAAGAACGGCGAGCCGAGGCCCATGCCCACATCGAACAGAGAAAGATACAGGCTGATGGCCAGCCCTTTGTGGCCCCGGCCCAGGAAGTCGATGATGTAGGTGCTGAGCGCCGGGAAGATCAGGCCCTGGCCCAGCCCGCCGATGAACCCCGTCAGGATCAGGAACGGATAGCTCCGGGCCTGAGAGATGAGGAACAGATTGGCGCTGATGATCAGGGCCGCCGGCAGGATGACGGCCTTGCGCCCGAAGCGGTCCGACAGGTCGCTCATCCCGAACCGGGTCAGTATGGCGGCCAGCGAGAAGACCAGGAAGAACGCTCCGACCCGCTCGATCTGGATGGACTTGCCGAACACGGCGATGAAGTAGATCATCGCCCCCCTGATCGAGCCGTGGAAGACGGGCATGGCCGAGATGACGAGGGCCGTCACAAGAGGAACGGTCCTCAGGGCGCCGAAGCCGGCCTTCCCGCCGTTCACCTCGGGCCGGGCGATCTCGCGCGTCGCGACAAGACACGCGCCGGCCGCGAACAGAAAGAGCAGGCTGGCGTTGAACAGACCGCCGAACCCGAAGCGGCTGATGACCTCCTCGGCGAGAAGCGGCCCGAGGGCGGTGGCCACCAGGCCGCCGACGCCGATGATGCCCATCGACCGGGCCAGGCGGTCGACGGGCGCGAGGTCCGAGCACACCGCGATGGTCGCCGTCATGCCGATGCCCCAGCCGAGCCCGGTCAGGGCCCGCAGGGCGAGCGGCAGCCAGCCCGCGTCCTTGACGAAATGAAAGAGCGGCACGCCCAGGACGAGGATGGCCAGCCCGAGCAGCGCGATCCGGCGTCCGCCCCGGACATCGATCATCCGCCCGAAAAAGGGACGGACGGCGATGGCCACGACGCTGTGGACGCCCATGATCAGCCCGATGCGGCTCGGCCGTGCTTGGAGGTGTCCCAGGAAAACGGGCAGGAGAAAGAACAGGGAGATCGACATGAACAGGAAAAAAAAGCCGGCCAGGGCCAGCAGGAAATCCCTGTTCCAGAACGAACGGTTGCCGCTGTCCATCAGAACGGGATTTATAAAGGACCTGCGGACCGATGTCAAATCCGCCCGCCCGCTGCGGGGGAGATAAGCTGGCTGTTTTTTAGGGGTTATAAGCTTAAGGGGGATATTGAAGGAGGGTAATCCTTGTGCCTTGCACAGCCAGCCAAGCAAAGCGATTGAATGCATTATAGCACAATCGCCAAAAATATCAAATATCAGGACTGACGGCCGGCAAAGATAGACTCGGTCAGACATCGGGCCCGGGCCGCCAGCCCCTTCCAATCCCCCGCTTCGACCATCCGCTTGTCGAGGAGGGCCGTCCCGATGCCGACGCAACAGGCCCCCGCCTCCAGGAACGCCCGGGCGTTCTCGAGCGTTACCCCTCCCGTGGGCATGAGCCGGATGTCCGGCAAAGGTCCCCTGAGATCCTCGAAGAACCGGGGCCCGAGGGAAGTTGCCGGGAAGACCTTGACGATGTCGGCCCCGGCCCTCCAGGCCGTCACGATCTCGGTCGGCGTGAAGGCCCCGGGCGCGACGAGGACGCCGGCCTCGCGGCAGACTTCGATTGTCCCCATGTCTGTCACCGGAGAGACGATGAAATCCGCTCCGGCGGCGATGACCTCCCCTGCGGTCCCCGCATCCAGGACCGTCCCGGCGCCTACAAGCGTGCCCGGTGC
The DNA here is from genome assembly GCA_016867635.1 of Candidatus Aminicenantota bacterium. Classification (GTDB taxonomy): domain Bacteria; phylum Acidobacteriota; class Aminicenantia; order Aminicenantales; family Saccharicenantaceae; genus RBG-16-66-30. The sequence continues at coordinate 50,723 of VGJC01000002.1, forward strand.
CTTCGACCCGGCCATCTCCCGGATGATCCCGACCGCCCCGGGCACGGTCATGGTGACCTCGAGGGCCCTGATGCCGCCTTCGAGCAGGGCGGCCGCGACCCGCGACAGCTTGACCGCGTCCTTCGTCCGGATGACGGCGACGACCTTCGAGGACATCAGCTCTTCGAGGACCTTGGCTTTCTCCACCTTCCGCCCTCCCCTATCGCCGGATCCGCCCAGAGCGGTCGCCCGCCGTCAGGGCCACGATCTCCTTCTCCGTGGCCAGATTGAAATCGCCGGGGATCGAGTGCTTGAGACACGACGCGGCGACGCCGAACCCGAGCGCCCGGGCGTCCTCCCAGCCGCTTGCCAGCCCATGGATGAGCCCGGCGGCGAACGCGTCGCCCGTCCCGACGCGGTCGACGATGTTCCGGATGTCGTACGTCGGGCCGGCCAGGAATCCCTTCCTGTTCCTCAGCACGGCCGACCACGTGTTCCGGTCGGCGCTCGCGCTGCCCCTCAAAGTGACGGCCACGCGCTCGACCCGGGGGAACTCGGCCATGACCTTGGCTGTCAGCGTCTCGTAGGCCGCCGGGTCGAGCGGGCCCGTGACCCTGGCGCCCCCTTCGACCCCGATGCCCAGCGCTTTCTGGCAGTCCTCCTCGTTGCCGACCAGAAGATCGGCGTGGGCCGCGAGCTCCCGCATGACCTCGGGGGCCGGACGGCCGTAGTTCCAGAGCTTGGACCTGTAGTTCAGGTCGATGGAAACGGTCATCCCGGCCGCCTTCGCCGCCTTGACCGCCTCCGTCGTCAGCCCGGCCGCGGAAGCGCTCACGGCCGGCGTGATCCCGCTGATGTGGAACCATTCGAAGCCGGACAGCGCCCCGCTCCAATCGATATCCCCGGCCTTGGCCTCCGCCAGCCCCGAGCCCTCGCGGTCGTAGACGACAAGCGAAGCCCTTTCGTTGGCTCCCGTCTCGGCGAAATAGAGGCCCAGCCGCCGCCCGGCCCGCCGCACTTGGCCGGTGTCCACTCCGTAGCGCCGCAAGGCTCCCAGGGCCGCCTCGCCGATCTCGTTCGCGGGCACGACCGAGATCCACCGGGAACGGTGTCCCAGCAAGGCCAGCGAAACGGCCACGTTGGCCTCCCCGCCGCCGAAAACGGCCGACAGGCGCGGGGACTGGAAGAGCCGCTCCTTGCCCGGCGGCGACAGCCTGAGCATGATCTCGCCGAACGTCGCGATTCCGGCCATGGCTTTTCTCCTTCGGCCCAACCATACCACAGCCCCGCGGACGGAATCAAAACCGCCGCTTCCCTTGACCTGCCCCGCTTCCTGTGCTAACTAAAAGGAATGGGGCGATCGAACGGACCGGCTCCAGGGCCGGCCCGAATTTCCCGGGGAGGATGAATCATGCTGCACTTCGAACAAACCTTCATGGATTTCCTTCTCGAACATCAGGAGCGCCATCACCGGACCTACCACTTCCTCATCCTCATGAATTCCATCCTCAACGCCGCCAAGCGCATCCAGTATTACTACCTGACCGGGGCCCTGCACGGCAACCTCGGCATGGCCGGCTCCGTCAACGTTCAGGGCGAGGACGTGATGAAGATGGACGACATCGCCAACGAGGTCGTCAAGCACTACCTGGAGAGGTCCGGCCGGGTCATCCACGCCGTCTCAGAGGAAGAAGAGAACATCATTCCCATGAACGTCGAAGGCGGCCGGTATTTCTTCTACTACGACCCGATGGACGGCACGTCCAACGTCCCCCACAACCTCCCCGTGGGCTTCCTGTTCGGGATCGGCAAGCGCAACCTGGATGGCCCCGAAGACAACCACCTCCGGGCCGGGAACGAGTTCCGGGCGGCCGGGATGTTCGTCATCCCCACCGGGACCTTCACCCTGGCGCTGCGGGACGCGGGTTGCTGGCGCTTCCACATCGACGAGATGATGAACTACGTCAAGCCCGTCCGCATGGTCCTGCCCGAGGACCGCAAGACCTGGGAGCTGTCTTTCAACACCGCCAACCGCGAGTACTACGCCGCGGGCATCCAGGAGTGGATCCGGAACAACGAAAAGTCCTTCGTCTTCCGCTATCTCGGGGCCCTGGCCGGCGACTTCCACCGCATCCTGCGCAACGGCGGCCTGTTCATGTACCCGGCCATCGTCAACCACCCCGTTGCCAAGAAGAACCGCCCCCAGGGCAAGCTCCGCTTGATGTACGAGGCGGCCGTGGTGGCCTTCATGTGCTGCGAGGCCGGGGGCTCGGCCGTGGACGAGAGCGGTAAATCCATCTTGGACATCGTGCCGGAGATGCCCCACCAGAGGACCGCCCTTTACCTGGGGTCGAAGCCCCTGGTCGAGGAGATCGCCGGTATCCTCAGGGGGGGGAAGGGGCCGGCTTCCGCTCCTGGCGGGTGCCGGTAACCGGTCGAGCGCCTCCGTTCCCGCCCGACATCCGGGCGCTCTTTCCGCTCCTACCCGTTTCCCGCGTTTTGGAGTAAAATGGGTCCCGCTCCATCGCCACCGAAAGGAGACCCCCGATGTCTCAACGCACACCGGTCGCACGGCGGCTGGCAGGCCTGGCCGCCTTGACCTTTATCATGGCCGGCCCGGCCGCGGCCCAGGCCCAGGACCCCAAGGTCCTCGGCTTCAAGAAACAATTCGTCATCGAAATAACCAATCCCGGGCCCGTCGCGCTCGACAACCACCCGATCATCATCGACGTCGCGGGCGTGCGCGGCTTGGCCTCCGATTTCAACACCTACAACTACGCCCTTTTCGACGAAGCCGGCGGCGATTACCGATTGGTCGTCACGCAGACCGACGATCTGGACGGCGACCGCTATCACGACGAGATCGTGTTCATCCGCAGCCTCGCGCCTCTGTCCACGACCCGGCTCGTCTGCTACTACTCGCCGACCCGCAGCTTCCAGCTCATGCCGACCGCCAAGGCCGGCGCCCGGACCGGCTGGGAACCCGGCTCGTCCACGGCGGGCTGGGAATCCAACCTGGCCGCCTACAAGTTCGTCAACGGACGGATCGAGTTCTACGGGAAGTCCTACGACGGTCTCATCCTGAGGAAGCTCCCGGCCGAAGAGAGGCGCCTGCAGGAATGGGGCCTGAACGCCCTCGACGCCGGCGAGTCGGCCGGGCTCGGCGGACTGAGCCTGTGGGACGGGGACACGCGTCTGCCTCTCTACGGCCCGTCCGGTCCCGAGGCCAAGCTGACCGTTCTCTCCTCGGGCCCCGTCCGGGCTTTGGTCAAGGCGGATCTCGGGTCCGTAGGGCTCGCCGGCGGCGCCGCGGCCGCCGTCACCGCCCGCTTTTCCGCCTTCGCCGACAACGCCTGGTCCCGTCACGATGTCCTCGTGGAGACGAAGACCGGCGGACCGGTCCTCTTCGGCCCCGGCCTCAAGAAGCTCGCCGCCGAGACCAGAACGCTCAAGGAAGCCAAGGGATTCTTCGCCACTTGGGGGAAAACACCCGGCGCCGGGGAGATCGGCCTGGCCGCGGTCTTTTCCCCGGCCGACTTCGCCGGCCTGGAGGAGGGCGGGGTCGACCGCGCGGTCAAGCTCAAGGGCCCGTCCTCAAGAACCGTGACGTTCTGGGTCGTGGGGTCCTGGGAAAGGGGCATCACTTCGCCGGGCGTTCCGTCGGCGCAGAACTGGGCCCTCGGGATCGAGAACCTCGCGTCGCGCCTCCTGTCCCCGGTCAAGGTGGAGTTCAAGGCCCGTTGAGCTCCCCTCCCTGCGATCCCGGGTTCAGCCCGATCGTCCTGGCCTACCGCGATATGCTCGAACGGGCCCGTCGCGCGGGCGAGGTCCCTCTGAAGATCGGCGTCGAGCGCGAGGGCGGGCTGATCTCGCCGTTCGAGACCTCTATCCCCGACCCGGTCACGGACGCCGAGCCCGGAACGACGCGGCGGCTCGTCGAGCGGCTCGTCAAGTTCCTGCTCTGGTCGCGGGGCGGCTGGAAGGTCCATTTCCAGGGGCCCTCCGCGATCGGCGAGCACATCCGCGACCATTACGCCGCCGACGGCCCCCGGGCCTTCGACGTCCGCCTCATGAGCCGTGTCTACGAGCGCCCCTTCGAGGTCTCCCTGCATCGCTCCGGAACGTTCCCCGAAGCGCGGGAAAGCCGCCGCCACCTGGGGGGCTTTCTCGACGGTTGCCGGATCGGGTTCGATCTCGGGGCCAGCGACTACAAGATCGCCGCCGTCAAGGACGGAGTCCCCGTGTTCAGCGAGGAGCTCCCGTGGGCGCCGGCGGTCGAAGCCGACCCGGACTATCATTACCGGCACATCCGCGAAGGATTGAAGAGGGCCGCCGGCCATCTCCCCCGGGTCGACGCCATCGGCGGAAGCTCGGCCGGCGTCTTCATCGACAATCAGGTCCGCATCGCCTCCCTCTTCCGGGCCGTCCCTGAAGACGTCTTCGAGAACAAGGTCAAGGGCCTGTTCCTGCGGCTTCGGGACGAATGGGGAGTGCCCTTCGAGGTCCTCAACGACGGCGAGGTCACGGCCCTCGCCGGGATGATGTCCCTCGAAGAGAAGGCCGTCCTGGGCCTCGCCATGGGCTCCAGCCAGGCCGCCGGGTTCCTCAACGAGGACGGGCACCTCATGGACTGGCTGGACGAGCTGGCCTTCGTGCCCGTCGACATCAGCCCCGGGGCCCCCGTGGACGAGTGGTCGGGCGACAGGGGCGTCGGGGCCAATTATTTCTCACAGCAGGCCGTGAACCGCCTGGCTCTCGCGGCGGGCTTCCGCTTTCCCGAGGCCATGGCCCTTCCCGAGCGTCTCAAGGAGGTCCAGGCCCGCATGGACGCCGGCGACGAGCGGGCGGCCCGCATCTACGAAACCATCGGCGTCACCCTGGGGTACACGGTCCCTTGGTATGAGGTCTTCTACCGCTTCAGGAACCTGCTCGTCCTGGGCCGGGTCATGTCGGGGCCGGGTGGGGACGTCATTGTCCGAAAAGCCGCCGAGGTCCTGGAGGCCGAATTCCCCGGGACCGCCGCGCGGGTCCGGATCCATCTCCTGGACGAAAGGAGCCGGAGGGTCGGTCAGGCGGTGGCCGCGGCCAGCCTTCCGGAGATAGACACGGAGGAGAAAGCAAAAGGAGTCCGGCCATGAAGCTGCACAACCCCGACGCGTCGATCTTCGTCCCCGACGGGAAGGCGGTCCCGGAGACCCTGCGGAGGATCACGCACCTGGGCCTCGGCGCCCACCAGGACGACCTGGAGATCATGGCCTTCCACGGTATCGAAAGGTGTTATCACAGCCGGGAGCGCTGGTTCGGGGCCGTGACCTGCACCGACGGCGGCGGCAGCCCGCGGGCCGGGGAATACGCCTCCTACTCGGACGGCGAGATGGCCGCTCTCAGGAGACGCGAACAGGAGAAGGCGGCCCTGCTCGGCGATTACGGCGTCCTTGTCCAGCTCAACCACACGAGCGCCGCCGTCAAGGACGTGTCGACCGGCGTGCTCAAAGATGACCTCGTCGAGGTCCTCAAGGCCGTCAGGCCCGATGTCGTCTACACCCATAATCCGGCCGACAAACACGAAACCCACCTGGCCGTCGTTTTCACCGCGCTGGCCGCTCTTCGCGAGCTTCCGTCTGAAGACCGGCCCCGCGCCGTCTACGGCTGCGAGGTCTGGAGGGGGCTGGACTGGATGGACGACGGCGACAAGGCCGCCCTCGACGTCGGCGCGCGGGAGGGCCTGGCCATGGCCCTGATCGGCGTCTACGACTCCCAGGTCGCGGGCGGCAAGCGGTACGACTTGGCGACCATGGGCCGCCGCCGGTCCAACGCCACTTATTTCCAGTCGCATCGGACCGACGCGGCCGACCAGCTTTGGTTCGCCATGGACCTGAGCCCGCTCGTCCGGGACGATTCTTTGGACGTCCCCAAGTACATCCTGTCGCACGTCGACCGGTTCCGCCGGAGCGTCGAGGAAGGTATCGAAAGGTTCTGGATCAAAAGGCCCTGAACGGACCCTGTTCCACTGGAGGGAGACATGGAGATCATCATTCAACCCGACAGCCTGCAGGCCAGCCAGGTCGCGGCCCGCATCGTGGCCCGCCTGGTGGAGGACAAGCCCCGCGCCGTCCTCGGGTTCGCCACCGGCAGCACGCCATTGCCGCTTTACCGGGAGCTCGTCCGCATGCACCGGGAGTCAGGGCTGGATCTCAGCGCCGCGACGACGTTCAATCTCGACGAATACGTCGGCATCTCCCCCGCCCATCCCTCCTCTTATCACAGCTACATGTGGGCCCACCTTTTCAGCCACGTCAACATCGCCAAGGGGCGCATCAACATCCCTGACGGCCTGACCAGGGACATCCCCGCCTATTGCCGGCAGTACGAACAGGCCATCCATTCGGCCGGCGGCATCGACATCCAGATCCTCGGCATCGGCACCAACGGGCACATCGGGTTCAACGAGCCGACCTCCTCCCTGTCCTCGCGGACGAGGATCAAGACCCTGACGGAGGAATCCCGCAGGCACACCGCGGCCGGGTTCGGCGGGCCCGAAGGGGTCCCGACCCACGTCATCACCATGGGCCTGGGGACCATCATGGACAGCCGGATGTGCCTCCTCCTGGCCTTCGGCAAGAAGAAGGCCCGGGCCGTGGCCCGGGCCGTCGAGGGCCCGGTCACGGCCATGGTGCCCGGTTCCGTCCTTCAGATGCACCCCCGGACCGTGGTCGTCCTCGACCGGGAGGCGGCCTCGGAGCTCGAGATGGCCGGCTACTATACCTGGGTCTACGACCACAAGCCCGACTGGCAGAGATACTGAGCGAAAGGACGCCTCCATGCGACTTGTCTTGATCGACTGGGTCATCATCGTCGTTTCCGTTTCCATCTGCTTCGTGCCCGCGCTCCTCTTCAGCCGGAGGGCCGGGAAGAACACGACCGAGTTCTTCACCTCGGGCCGGGCCGCGCCGTGGTGGCTGGTCGGCGTCTCCATGGTCGCCACGACCTTCAGCACCGACACGCCGAACCTGGTGACCAACATCGTCCGGACCCAGGGCGTCGCGGGCAACTGGGTCTGGTGGGCGTTCCTGCTGACCGGGATGATGACCGTCTTCTTCTACGCCCGGATGTGGCGGCGGTCGGGGGTCTTGACCGACCTCGAGTTCTACGAGATCCGTTACTCGGGGAAGCCGGCCAGCTTCGTCCGCGGCTTCCGGGCCGTCTACCTGGGCCTCTTTTTCAACTGCGTCATCATGGCCACCGTCAACCTGGCCGCGGTCAAGATCGCCAACGTCCTGCTGGGCTGGCCGATGACCAAGACCCTGCTCATCTGCGCGGCCATCAACATCTTCTTCGCCGTCTCGTCCGGCCTGTGGGGCGTCCTGGTCATCGACGTCATCCAGTTCGGCATCGCCATGACCGGGGCCTTTTCGGCGGCCTACTTCGCCGTCAAACAGCCCCAGGTCGGGGGCCTCTCGGGCCTGTTCGAGAAGCTCGACCCGAAAACCCTCAGCATCCTGCCCGACTTCGGCGACTGGGGCCTGGCCTTGTCCATCTTCATCATCCCCATCGCCGTCCAGTGGTGGTCGGTCTGGTACCCGGGCGCCGAGCCCGGCGGGGGCAGCTACATCGCCCAGCGCATGCTGGCCGCCAAGTCGGAAAAGGACGCCCTCGGCGGGACCCTCCTGTTCAACGCCATGCACTACGCCCTGAGGCCCTGGCCCTGGATCCTGGTCGGGCTCTGCTCGCTCATCGTCTATCCCGAGCTCTCCGACATCCGGGCGGCCTTCCCCGGCGTCGACCCCAAGCTCGTCGGGCCCGACATGGCCTACCCGGCCATGCTCCGCTTCCTCCCGGCCGGCCTGCTGGGACTGATGGTCGCCGGGCTCCTGGCGGCCTACGTTTCGACCCTCATCACCCATCTCAACTGGGGCAGCTCCTACATCGTCCACGACTTCTACCGTCGCTTCATCAAGAAGAACGCCCCCGAGAAGCACTATGTCCTGGCCGGCAGGATCATGACCGCCCTGCTGATGGTCCTGGCCGCCCTCCTGACCTACGTCCTGGACACGGCCAAGACGAGCTTCGACCTGATGCTTTCGGTCGGGGCCGGAACGGGGCTCATCTATCTCCTGCGCTGGTTCTGGTGGCGGATCAACGCTTGGAGCGAGATCGCGGCCATGACCAGCTCCTTCCTGATGGCCATTTTCTTTTTCACCCTGGGGAGAACGGGACACCCGGTGCCCACGCACATCGCCCTTGTCCTGACCATCGCCGTGACGACGGTCGTCTGGCTGACGGTGACCTTCCTGACCAAGCCCGCGGACCGGACGACACTGGTCAGCTTCTACAAGCTGGTGAGGCCGGGCGGCCGGGGCTGGGAGCCGGTGCGGGCCGAGGCCGGCGTCGGGGCCACGCCCGACAGCCTGCCGAACGCCCTGCTGTGCTGGGTGACGGGCATCGCGTTCGTCTATTCGGCCTTGTTCGGCGCCGGGAGCTTCATCTACGGCAAGACGACGCTCGGGCTGGTCTGGGCGACGATCTTCGTCGCCAGCGGGCTCGGCCTGGTCAAGCTCCTGCCCAAGCTCTGGGTCAAGGAAGAGAAGGTCTGAGATGAAAGGCAGGTCTGTGAGATCGGCAGCCGCTCGTTCGCGCTTCGCCCCCGTCACCTTGATGCTGGCCATGGTCCTTTGGCCGGCTCTCGCCGGGCAGGAGATCCTGGTCATCTCGTCCGTCGGCAGCGTCATCTCCCGGGACGCCGTCCGCCCCGGCGAGACCTTCAAGGCCGCCGTCATCCTCGAGATCAAGAAAGGGTATCACATCAACGACAGCGCCCCTCTGGACGAGTTCCTGTACCCGACGTCCCTGGCTTTCGAGGGCTCGGCCGGCATCGAGGTCCTCGAGGTCGTCTATCCGGCCGGCCGACGGGCCAAGTATGATTATTCGGATGTCGAGGTGGCCGTCTACGAGGGCCGGGTCGTCCTCGGAGCGCTGCTCAAAGCCGCGGAGGGCTTGACCCCGGGAACGGTCAAGCTCGAGGGCACCCTGAGTTACCAGGCCTGTGACGACGCGACCTGCCTGCCGCCCGCGGAGATCGGCTTCGAACTTGTGGTTCCCATCGCGCCGGCCTCGCGGAAGACCGTCGAACTCCATCCCGAGA
>VGJC01000003.1 GCA_016867635.1 Candidatus Aminicenantota bacterium
TCTACATCAACGGGATCTCCTCGAGCTTGCCGGTCGAGGTCCAGAAAGGGATCCTCCGAACGATACCCGGCCTCGACGGGACGAAGATCCTGAGACCGGCCTACGGAATAGAATACGACGCCGTTTCCCCGACCGAGCTGGCCCATACCCTGGAGAGCAGGAGGATCGGCGGCCTCTACCTGGCCGGGCAGATAAACGGCACCTCCGGCTACGAAGAGGCGGCCGCCCAAGGGCTCATGGCCGGGATAAACGCCGCCTTGTCCCTGATGAAGAAGCCTCCCTTCATTTTAAGACGGGACGAGGCGTATATCGGAGTCCTCATCGACGACCTGGTGACCAAAGGCGTCGAGGAACCCTATCGTCTGTTCACGTCCAGGGCCGAACATCGGCTCCTTCTCAGGGTCGACAATGCCGACCTGAGGCTGATGAAATACGGGCGCGAATTCGGGTTGATATCCGAGGAAACCTGGCGAAGCTACGAAGAAAAGCGGCAGAGAGCGGGGGAAATACTGACTCTTCTGAGAAGCAAAAAGACGGGAACGGGGGCCAAAGGCCGGATCTCCCTTTATGACTGGCTAAAAAAACCCGAAGTCAGCTTGAGAAATACCCTGGAATTAGGGAAAATTTCTGCTACAATCAACGATGAGGAAACAAGATCCATCGAATCCGAAGTGAAGTATGAAGGCTACATTCGAAAACAGAGCAAAGAGATCGCCAAATCCGTGAAAACAGCCCATAAAGTGATCCCGGCCGAGATGGACTTCGCCAAGGTCCCCGGGTTGACCAAAGAAGCCGTCGAAAAGCTGGGAGCGGCCCGGCCGGCAACGCTGGGAGAGGCCGGGAGGATCCCCGGGATGACCCCGGCAACTGTTCAGAGCGTCGCCCTGTACATGGAGATAACAGAAAGAAAGGCCGCCCGAAAAGGCGGTGTTTCACGTGGAACATGCCCGAAAGATGAATAAGGTCATTGCGGTCGCCAATCAGAAAGGGGGCGTCGGTAAGACGACCACGGCCATCAATCTCTCGGCGTGCCTGGCCCTCAAGGGAAAGCGGACCCTCCTGATCGATCTCGACCCCCAGGGGATGTCGACGCTGGGCCTGGCCAAGCCCAAGGAAGCAGGCAAGGGCATCTACCAGGCCATGATGAACGGCCGGGGGCTGATGGACTGCGTTTTCGGGACCGAAGTCGATAATTTCTATCTTTGTCCGTGCTCTCCGGAGCTATCCGGCATCGAAGCCGAGCTCTACCCGGCGGAAAACAGGGAAAGACGGCTAGTTGATGCCGTCGATAAAGCGAGGCGCTACTTCAACTTCATCCTGATCGATTGCCCTCCCTCCCTGAGCTTTCTGACCATCAACGCCCTGACAGCCGCCGACTCCCTGATCATCCCCGTTCAGACGGAATTCTTCTGCATGGAGGGCATCCCCGACCTTTTCCAGACGCTGGAAACCGTCCGCACCTATTTCAACCCCAAGCTGGCCATCGAGGGCATCCTCCTGACGATGTTCGACGAACGGACCAACCTCTCGAAACAGGTGGCCGAAGAGATCCGGAAATCCCTCAAGCACATCCTTTTCGAATCCGTCATTCCGCGGAGCATCCGTCTGGCCGAGGCCCCCAGCTTCGGGAAGCCCGTTGTCCTGTACGACATAAGATCCAAGGGATCAGAAGCTTACATCAATCTCGCAGAGGAGATCCTTAGACGATGAGCAAGAAAGCCCTGGGGAAAGGCCTGGGCGCCTTCATCCCCGAAGAATTCAGCATTTTGAAAGACGAACGATTCGCCGAGATCGACCTCGAGCAGATCAGAGCCAACCCCTTTCAACCGCGCATGAAGTTCGACGACCAAACCATCGAAGGGCTGGCCCAGTCGATCCGCGAATCGGGTGTCGTGCAGCCTGTGGTCGTCGTTCCCGAGGATGATCATTACAAGATCATCGTCGGGGAGAGACGGTGGCGGGCGGCCCAGAAGGCCGGCTTGAGGAAGCTACCGGTCCTCATCCGGAACATCCCGAAAGACAAGCAGCTGGAGATCTCGCTCATCGAGAACATCCACCGGGAGGAGTTGAACCCTCTCGAGATCGCCCAGGCCTATCAACGGCTCATCGAAGAGCAAAAATACACTCAGCAGGAGCTGGCTGACAAGGTCGGAATGGACAGGACCTCGGTGACGAACTACCTCCGTCTCCTGAAGCTCCCTCGCGAGATCCAGGATCACGTGAGCGACGAAACGATCTCGATGGGACATGCCCGGGCCCTGCTGGCTCTGGACGACGCGGCCGGGCAGCTCTTCGCCTGCCGGCAGATCATCGACCGGAGCCTCTCTGTCCGGAACACGGAAAAGCTCGTCAACCGACTGAAGGAACGGGCCCCCCGGGCCCAGAGAAAGCTCGAGGACCCGGACCTTCACGCTCTCCAGGAAGAGATGCTGAAGTTGCTGGGGACGAAAGTCCTCATTTCCGGCAACCGGAACAAAGGCGTCCTGAAGATCTTCTATTTTTCGATGGACGACCTCAATCGGCTGTATGAGGGCCTCAAAGGAGTTGCTTCATGAAAGACAAACCGAGAGAGCTCAACGAATCGAGGCTGGCCGGCCTGATCGACCAGGAGTCGGAGTTCAGGGGAGACCTGATCTTCAAAGGCTCGTTTCGCATCGAGGGCTATCTCAAGGGAACGATCACCTCGGACGCGCTGCTCATCGTCGGCGAAAAGGGCAAAGTCGAAGCGGACGTCAAGGTGGGTCAGCTCGTCGTGAACGGCGAGGTCCGCGGCACGCTGCAGGCGACCGAGAGGGTCGAGGTCCACGACAAAGGCCGCGTTTTCGGGACCATTCTCTCTCCGAAGCTCGTGGTGGAAGAAGGGGCCTATCTCGAAGCCACGTGCCAGACGCAGGCCGCTCAGCAGCCGGCCCCCTCGAAACAGAAAGACCCGGGCGAAACCAAGGCCTGAGGCCGCTCGGCCGGCCGTCGATCCGTTTTCCTTGAGTCCGGGCGGGCCGAAGGCTATAATCGTGGGAACCGAAAAGAGATAAAGATAGCCATGACCAAGTACATCTTCGTCACCGGAGGGGTCATTTCGGGGCTGGGCAAGGGGATCGCCTCGGCCTCCATGGGAATGCTCCTGGAGAGCCACGGGTACCGGATCACCATCCAGAAATTCGACCCCTACCTCAACGTCGACCCCGGCACGATGAGCCCGTTCCAGCACGGCGAAGTCTTCGTGACGGACGACGGGGCGGAAACGGACCTCGATCTCGGACACTACGAGCGATTCACGTCGACCCGGACGACCAGGGCCCACAACTGGACGGCCGGCAAGATCTACGAATCGCTCCTTCGCAAGGAGCGCAAGGGCGAGTATCTCGGAAAGACGGTCCAGGTCATTCCCCATCTCACGGACGAGATCAAAGGCGCTTTCAGGGCCGTGTCGGAAGGCAACGACATCGTCATCTGCGAGATCGGCGGGACGGTGGGCGACATCGAGAGCCTGCCCTTCCTCGAAGCCACGCGCCAGATGAGACTGTCGCTGGGGAGCGCCAATACCCTGTTCGTGCACCTGACTCTCGTTCCCTTCGTCGGGGCCTCGGGGGAGCTCAAGACAAAGCCCACGCAGCACAGCGTCAAGGAGCTGCGGGCCATCGGCATCCAGCCCGACATCCTCCTCTGCCGGACGGGCCGCGAGCTTTCGGCGGACATCCGATCGAAGATCGCCCTGTTCACCAACGTTCCCCTGGAGGCGGTCATTGCCGCCAGGGACGTCGAATCCATCTACGAGATCCCGTTGAATTTCGCCCGGGAAGGTCTGGACGCAATCATCTTGCGGCTGCTCGGGCTCCCCCGGCGGAAGAAGAGCCTGTCGCGCTGGGAGTCCATGGTCGGCCGGATCAGGAAACCTGAGGACCAGGTGGACATCGCCCTGGTCGGAAAATACGCGGGGCTTCATGATTCTTACATGAGCCTGAACCAAGCCCTGGTCCATGGAGGGCTCGCCCACCGGCTCAAGGTCAACATCGACTGGATCGAGGCCGAAGCCCTGGAACGGGAGGGGCCCGCTTCGATCCTCGGGAGAAAGGACGGCATTCTCGTCCCCGGAGGATTCGGCAAGCGCGGCATCGAGGGCAAGATCAGGGCCGTCACGTACGCCCGGAAAAAAAAGGTCCCGTTCTTCGGCATCTGCCTCGGCATGCAATGCGCTTCGATCGAATACGCCCGATCCGTGGCCGGCCTCGACCGCGCCAACAGCGCGGAATTCGCCCCCGACGCCCCCCACAAGATCATCGTCAGGTGGCGGGAGCTGGCCAAGGACTTCGATATGGGCGGGACGATGCGGCTGGGAGCTTACCGTTGCGACCTGCGGAAAGGATCGCTGGCCCACAAGGCCTACGGCGTCCGCGAGATATCGGAAAGGCATCGGCACCGCTACGAGTTCAATCCGCGTTATCAGGAGGCGTTGGCCTCGGCGGGGCTGATCTTTTCGGGCCATAACCCGGATTATGGGCTGGTGGAGATCGTCGAGGCCCCGGACCACCCCTGGTTCCTGGGTTGCCAGTTCCATCCGGAATTCAAGTCCAAGCCCCTGGCCCCTCATCCCTTGTTCAAGGCTTTCATCGGCGCCGCTCATGCCCACCGCCTTCAAAGGAAGGCGCGGTAGGCATATATATTATAGATAATAAATAGTTTATAAGCATAGGCGTGAAGTCCCCGGGAAGGAGGAGGGCGTGGACATCAACCCCAAGATCTTCAGGGAATACGACATCCGCGGCATCGTCGGCCGGGATCTGGACGAGGCTCTCGTCGAGGTCCTGGGGCGGTCCATGGGCACGTATTTTCAGGCCAGGGGCAAGAAGGACGTGGCCGTCGGCCGGGACTGCCGCCTGAGCTCGCCGTCGTTCGCCAAGTCCCTCACCGCCGGTCTCCTGGCCACGGGCTGCGACGTCACCGACATCGGGGTCGTGCCGACGCCGCTCCTCTATTTCTCGGTCTTTCACATGAAGAAGGAGGCCGGGGTCATGATCACCGGCTCCCATAACCCCCCGGAACACAACGGGTTCAAGATGATGGCCGGACACGACACCCTTTACGGGCCCGACATCCAGGAGCTCCACGACATCGCCCGCAAGGGCCTGTTCGCCAAAGGGGCCGGGCGCGCTTCGACCCTCGACATCGTTCCCGAATACATGAGCTATGTTTCCGGCAACGTCCGGCTGTCACGGGGGATCAAGGTCGTCATCGACGCCGGCAACGGCACCGGCGGCTCGGTCGCCGTCCCGCTCTTCCGGAAAATGGGGTCCGAGGTCATCGATATTTTCTGCGAAATGGACGGCCGCTTCCCCAACCATCACCCGGACCCGACGCTCCCGGAGGCCATGGAAGCGCTCATCCGCAAGGTCCGGGAAACGGGGGCCGAGCTCGGTGTCGGCTACGACGGCGACGCCGACAGGCTGGGCGTCGTCGACGACCGGGGGAAGATCATCTGGGGCGACCAGCTCCTCATCGTCTTCGCCAGGGACATCCTCGCCGCCAGGCCCGGTTCGGCCGTCATCTCCGAGGTCAAAGCCTCCCAAGTCCTCTACGACGAGATCGAACGGCTGGGTGGGCGGCCCATCATGTGGCGGACCGGCCACTCCCTGATCAAGAAAAAGATCAGGGAGGAGCAGGCCCCCCTGGCCGGGGAAATGAGCGGTCACATCTTTTTCGCCGATCGCTGGTACGGCTTCGACGACGCCATCTACGCGACGGCCCGGCTGCTCGAGATCCTGTCGCGGTCGACGGCCCGGCTGTCGACGATGCTGTCAGACCTCCCCAAGACCTATTCGACGCCGGAGATCAGGATCTACGCGTCCGACGAGGTCAAGTTCGAGATCGTCGAGCAGGCCCGCCGCGAGCTGGCCGCGAAATATCCGGTCATCGACATCGACGGCGTCCGGGCCATCTTCCCCCGCGGCTGGGGCCTCGTCCGGGCCTCCAACACCCAGGCCGTCATCGTCCTCCGCTTCGAAGCCGACACCGAAGAGGCTCTGGCCGCGATCCAGAACGAGGTCCGGGCACTGCTCGAGAAGATCATCAGCCGCCTCGGGAAGCCATGAGCCGGCCGAAGCGCACAACGCGGCCGAAAAAGCCCTTGCGCGACGTCCGCGCGGTCATCCTGGCCGGCGGGCGGGGAACACGCTTCTGGCCGCTCGGGCGGGCGGATAAACCCAAGCAGTTCCTGCAGATCGCCGGCCGGGCGACGATGATCGAGGAGACCGTGAGGCGGATCCGCCCGCTCGTCCCTCTTCGCAAGGTCACCACGGTCGCCGACGCCGTCCAGACCCGGCGCGTCAGAAAGCTGTTCCCGGCCCTGCCGGCGGCCAACATGATCGTCGAGCCGGTGGCCAGGAACACCGGTCCCGCGCTGGCCCTGGCGACGGCCCGGATCTGGCTGGATAACCCGGAGGCTGTCGTCGTCGCCCTGCCCGCCGATCATCTCATCAAAGACGAAAAACGGTTCCTGCGCAAGCTCGGGAGCGCGGTCGAGATGTCGGCCCGGGCCGGGGCCATGGTCATTTTCGGGATCCCGCCGACCTATCCGGCCACGGGATACGGCTACATCCGGTTCGAGAGGGAGCGGCCGCGGACGTGCGGGCGGGAGGCTTTCTATCCCGTCCGGGCCTTCAAGGAAAAGCCGAGCGTCGAGCTGGCCGACGAGTTCCTTGCCGCCGGGGATTGCGCCTGGAACTCGGGCATGTTCGTCTGGACGGCGGAGACCTTCGCCCGCCAGGCCGAAGCGTGCGCGCCGGCCCTGTTCTCGTTCTGGAAGAAAGCCGTCGAAGCCCTGAGGTCGGGCAACCGCGGCCGGCTCCGGGCCGCCTTCGAGGGCGCCCCGGCCCTGTCCATCGACTACGCCCTCATGGAGAAGGCCCAAGGCGTGCTGGTCGCGGAGGGCGATTTCGGATGGTCGGACATCGGGGCCTGGTCGTCCCTGCTCGAGGTCTGGCCGCGGGACCGCGACGGCAACGCCGCGCGGGGCGAGCTGGCCGCCCTGGATTCCAGGGGGTGCCTCGTCTGGAACCCCGGGCGGCTGACCGCGCTCGTCGGCGTCCGCAACCTGATCGTCGTCGACACCAAGGACGCGCTGCTCGTCTGCGACGCCGATCTCGACCAGAAGGTCAAGGTTTTGGTCGAAGCCTTGAGCCGGGAGCGGGGCCGAAAGAAGCTCGTCTAACGTTGAAAAGGAAGGAAACGTGCGAAAGAAAGTCAAGGCGCCCTGATGACCGTTCCCTATTCGGCCGAGACCGTTCGTGAGCTCGTCCGCCTTCACTCCCAACAGAAGGTCCATCGGGCGTTCCGCCTCAGCCGCCACGAGCCGGGGACGGTCCTTGAATACGAGCTCCAAGGCGTCTTTCCCGACGGGCGGGCCCGGGTCCGCCTCGAGATCGAGAGATTCGTGGGCGGAGGATACGCGGGCCAAGTCTACAAGGTCCGGCTGAGCGACGTCTCCGCCCTCGAGGGCCGGGTCGCAGGCCTGGAGCCCGGCCGCGAGTACGCCCTGAAGGTCCTTATCCCGCCCTCCGGGCTGGCCCGCGGCATCCGCGGCCTTCTCTATGCGATCGGCTTCCAGGCCCCGTTCTCTCTTCAGTCTTTGGCCACGGCCGGCCGTTCGCAGGCCTTGTGGCAGAAGTTCATCCGCCGGGCGGCCCGGGTCGAGTGGGGCCGCGAGGACGCCGTCGTGGATGTCCTCGGGACGCTCGCCGACAGGGCGCTCGGGAGCTACGGCGAGCTCAGCGAATGGGTCGAGGGCCGCACGTGGCGACTCGAGGCGGACGACAACCTCGACGCCCGGCGCCGCTCCAAAGGCGGTCACTCCGGCCCGGCGGACGGCTCACCCGAGTACCGCGCCAAGCGCGCCTTCATGGACCGCCTGGTCCGGCTCATGCACGAGATAGGGGCCGTCGAGCTCGCGCGTCAGTACGAATGGTGGTCGCTCAAGAGCCAGCCCAACGTCCTCAAGCGGGCCGAGGCCGAGGGCCGCCCCGAGGCCGGGCTGGTCGCCGTCGATTTCCGGGCCGGCATGACACTCTTGCCGTTCCTCCCGCAGTGCCCGGCCGATATCAAGCTCATCCTGCGGGGTCTCGGCCGCGGGCGGCTCGTCCAGTTCGACAAGGGCGATGTCGACAAGCTCGAGCGATACGTAGACGCGCGCGGGGACGATTTCGCCGACCTGCGCCCGGCCCTGGGCCGGCTGCGCTCCGAGGACCGGGCCTATCGCGATTCCCTCATCGACCTCTCCTTTCATCACGTCCGGATTTTCGGCCGGGGCCTGCGCCGCCGGATCATGGCCGGCTTCCGGGAGAGCTGGCGTGTCCGCGGGATCACCGACGAGCGGGCCGCGGCGCGCCTCGAAAGGAGCGCGCTCCTGTCGGCCGTTTTCTTGTCCGCCGCTATTCTTCCGGCCCTCGCCCCCGTCCTGGCCGCCCTGGGGATCGTCACCGGGAACACCGGCTTTTTCTGGCCGGCCGGGGGGCTGCTTCTTCCGCCGTTCTTGAGGCGCCTGGCGGGCCGGGCCGATCTGCGCCGGCACTATGGCCGGATGGTCGCGAGTCCCGGGTACTTCATGCGGGCGGGCCGGGCCCGGATCGCGGAAGCGTTGGTCGGCTGGGTCCGGTCGGGCCGGTCCGGCGAGGCTCGGGCCCTGCGGATCGCCCGGGCCCCCTTTCTCTATTTTCTGAACCTCACGTTGGCCTGGTTGCCGCCCGGGCTCCACCGGTTCCTGACCGACAAGGACCGTTTCCGCGAGCGTCTGAGGGCCATATTCGTCCAGCCGCTCCGGCTGCTCGTCCGGCCCGCCGAGCGAGAGCGTTGGCTGCTCGACATGGTCGCCCAAGGGCGGAAGAACGGGCTTCTCGGCGAGAACGAGGCCTCGGCCATCGCCGGTCAGATCAAGGAACCGTTCATCCAGAAATACCTCAAGAGCCTGGCCGTCCATCTGGCCACCCTGTTCGTGTCCGAGACCGTGTTCCTGACGGCCGCCATCGCCTACGTCGTCGCCCATCCCGAGCTTCCCTGGCACCAGGCCACCCTCCGGGCGGGCCTGATCATCGGCGCGCTGAACCTCCTGCCCATCTCCCCGGGCTCGCTCGTCCGCGGGTTCTATGTCCTCGGACTGATGATCAAGGACCGCAACTTTAAGGACTACAACATCGCCTTCGGCGTGAGCTTCCTCAAGATCGTCGGCTACCTGGCCTTCCCCATCCAGATGACCTACCGCTACCCGGACCTGGCCCGTTTCATGGCCGGGCACTGGGCCACCGAAGCGGTCCACAAGGTCCCCGTCTTCGGGGAGAAGGGGGCTTGGCTGGAGCACTTCGTCTTCGACATGTTCTACAACTACCCCCTGACCCTGCGGCGGCGCGTCCGCGAGAAAGCGGCGCTGCGGGCCGGGCAAAAGGCCAGGCGGTGGCCCGCGCTTGTCGTCGCCCTGGGGGCCCTCGCGGCCCTCCAAGGGATCGAGGCCCTTTATGCGCATGCGACGGGCCAGCCCCCCTCCTTCAGCCGGATCTGGTGGGCCGCCGCGGTGGTCCCCATTCTGGCCGGCAGTGTCACCGCGCTGTGGGCGGGCGGCCTCGCGACGGGCAAGCGGATCGTGCTGGGCATGGCCACGGCGGCCGTTGCCGGGCTCATCTATGGTCTGGCGCCGATCGTCCCCGGGGCCCTCCTGTTCGACGGGCTGGCCGCCGCGGGCAACGGCTCGCAGGTCATGTCGGCGGCCCGATCGGGGTTCGAGATGCTCATCCTCTTCGGCGTCCTGGGCCTCGCCGGGGCCGCGGTCGTCGAGACCCGCTCGGTCTGAATTCCCGGTTCTTCTACTTTTTCAGCTTGAGCCCAAGTTCCGTGAGCTGGTCTTCGCCGACGTTGGAGGGGGAGCCGGTCATGAGGTCCAGGGCGCCCGTCGTCTTGGGAAAGGGAATGACCTCGCGGATGGATTCCTCTCCGGCCAGGAACATGACCAGCCGGTCGAAGCCGAAAGCGATCCCGCCGTGCGGCGGGGCGCCGTAACCCAGGGCGTCGAGGAAGTAGCCGAATTTTCCCTCCGTTTCCTCTTCCGTTAGGCCGAGAGCCCCGAAAACCCGGCGCTGCAGCGTCCGGTCGTGGATCCGGATCGATCCGCCGCCCAGCTCGACCCCGTTGAGGACCATATCGTAGGCCTTGGCCCGGGCTTTCCCGGGGTCGGTATCCAGGAGGGGGACGTCGTCCTCCACCGGAGAGGTGAACGGGTGGTGCATGGACACGAACCGCTTCTCCTCCTCGCTCCACTCGAAGAGCGGGAAGTCGGTGACCCAGCAGAACTTCAGGAGGTCCCGGCGTGAAGGGTCCTCCAGGGGCCAGGTCCGGCGCATCTCTCCCAGGGCCTTGAGCGCGGTCTCCTTCCGGTCCGCGATGAGCAGGGCCAGGTCAACTTCGGCGCCGCCCAGGGCGCCCCATATCCTCTCGAGGTCGGCGTCGGACATTTTGAGGGACGACTTCCATCCGCCCTGCCTTCGGATCCAGGCGAGGCCCTTGGCCCCGAGCTCCCGGGCCTTTTCGCCGAGCTTGTCGAGCTGGCCGCGCGACAGGCTCCCGGCGCCGGGAACGAGCAGGCCTTTGATCTCCCCTCCGGCCGCGAGGGCGGCCCTCAGCGGTTCGGACCCGGTCTCCCCGGCCACGGCGGTCAGGTCGCGGATCTCGAAGGGCGGGCGCAGGTCGGGCTTGTCCGTCCCGAATCTCTCCATGGATTCGGAATAGGGGAGGCGGGGGAACGGGCGCTCGACCCGGCGGCCGATGAGGGCGAACAGGGCTTCCATGAGCCCCTCGTTGAGGGCGAAGAAATCGTCGCGGTCGATGAAGCTCGTCTCGATGTCGATCTGGGTGAACTCGAGCTGGCGGTCGGCACGCAGGGCCTCGTCGCGGAAACAGCGGACGATCTGGAAGTAACGGTCGAAGCCGGAGACCATGAGGGTCTGCTTGAACTGCTGGGGGGACTGCGGCAGGGCGTAGAAACGGCCCTTGTGGAACCGGCTGGGCACGAGGAAGTCCCGGGCCCCTTCGGGGGTCGGGTTGGCCAGGATGGGCGTTTCGATCTCGAGGAACCCGTTGCGGCTCATATAGTTCCGCACGACGAGGGCCGCCTCGTGACGAAGTCGGATGTTGCGCTGCATCCGGGGCCGGCGCAGGTCGAGATAGCGGTACTTCAGGCGCAGCTCCTCCGAAGCCTGCGGCGGATCGGAGATGACGAACGGCGGGACCTTGGCGGCCGCGAACACCCGGAGATCGGAGGCCTCGACCTCGACCTCGCCCGTCGGCATGTCGGGATTGACGGCCGCTCGGCGGCGGACGGTGCCGCCGATGCCGACGACGAACTCCGGCCGGAGCCTCTTGGCCTCCTCCATAAGATCGTGACGGTCGGCATGGAAGACGACCTGGGCCAGGCCCTCCCGGTCGCGGACGTCGACGAAGACGAGCTGGCCGATATCGCGCACCCTCTGGACCCAGCCGGTCAGGACGACCTCGCGGCCCTCGTGGCCCGCCCGGAGCTCCCCGCAGTAATCCGTTCTTTTCAACATGGTCCCTCGATCTTCCGTTCTTTCACGGGCCGCTCCGGGCGTCATCCGCGGAGGGAACCCAGGAGCTCCTCGCGGGTGCCCTCGACCTGGCGGCCCGTGGCCATCTCCTTGAGCCCGAACCGGCCCTTTCTTATTTCGTCCTCCCCGACGACGAGGACCCAGGACGCCTCGAGCTTGTTGGCCCGGCCGAAATGGGCCTTCATGCCCCGGTCCTTGAACTCGACCAGGCACTCGACGCCTTCTTCCCGGAAAAAGCGGGCCAGCTCGACGGCCGTTCTCTTGGCGGCGCCTCCCAGGTAAGCGACGTAGAGAAGGCGCCTCTCCGGGAGCGGCAAGGAGACCACCGATAAAAGCCTTTCCATGCCGATGGCGAAACCGTTGCCGCAGATGTCGGGGCCGCCGAAATCCTTCATCATGTCGTCGTAGCGGCCGCCGCCGAGAAGGGCGCTCTGGGCGCCGAGCCCGGAGGAGACGAACTCGAAAGTCGTCTTGGTGTAATAGTCGAGGCCGCGGACGAGCTTGGGGTCGACGCGGATGGGGATGCCGTAGAGGCCGAGGAGGGAGAGCACCTCGGTGAAGTGATCGCGGCATTCGGCGCAGAGGAAGCCCTGGATCTCCGGGAACGAGCGGGCCGCGGACTGGCAGGCCTCGACCTTGCAGTCGAAGATCCGCAGGGGGTTGGTTTCCGCCTTCCTCCGGCAGTCGGGGCAGAGCTCGGCCGTCCGCTTCCCGGCCTCTTCGCGAAGAGCCTGGCTGTAGGCCGGCCGGCACGCGCGGCAGCCGACGGAGTTGACCAGGATCTCCTTGTCGGTCACCCCGAGCCGGCGAAGAAGGTGGTCGGCCATCCCGATGAGCTCGGCGTCGCAAGCCGGGTCCTGCTCTCCGAACACCTCGACGTCGATCTGGTGGAACTGGCGATAGCGGCCCTTCTGGGGACGGTCGTAGCGGAACATCGGGCCCATGTAGTAGAAGCGCATCGGCCGGGCCTGGAGGTCCAGCCGGTGCTCGATGATGGCCCGGGCGACCGAGGGGGTGTATTCGGGCCTCAAGGTCAGGGACCGGCCGCCCTTGTCCGTGAAGGTGTACATTTCCTTGGTGACGACGTCGGAGGTCTGGCCCGTGCCCTTTTCGAACAGCTCGGTGGCCTCGAAAACGGGGGCCCGCAGCTCTCGGTAGCCGTAGAGCTCGAAGGTCTCCCTGGCCAGGCGCTCGAGGGCCTGCCACTTCTCGACTTCCCCGGGGAGGATGTCGTGGGTTCCCTTGACGGCCGCGACTTCCTTTTTGGGGGGGGAGTCTTCGCTCACCTTTCCTCGAACATCCCGATCTTGCGGATCTTCCTGTACCTTTCCTCGAGGAGCTCGTCGACGGGCAGGCCCTCGAGCTTTTTGAGGGCCTGGTAGATGTGCTTGTCCACGTTCCGGAAGGTCTGTTCCGGGTCGATGTGGGCCCCGCCGGGCGGCTCGGGGATGATCTTGTCGACGATGCCGAACTCGAGCAGGGTCGTCGCCCGAAGGCCCAGGTTCTCGGCGGCCTTCTCGACCGCGTTCTGGTCCTTCCAGAGGATCGCGGCGCAGCCTTCCGGGGAGATGACGGAGTAGAAGGAGTGCTCGAGTATCATGAGCTGGTCGCCGAAGCCGATGCCCAGCCCGCCGCCGCTGCCGCCCTCTCCGATGACGACGTTGACGATGGGCGTTTTCAGGGTGGCGATCGTCTTCAGGTTGAAGGCGATGGCCTCGGCCTGGCCCCGTTCCTCGGCGCCGATGCCGGGGTAGGCGCCCGGGGTGTCGACCAGGGTGATGACCGGGAATCCGAATTTTTCGGCTTCCAGCATGACCCGCAGGGCCTTGCGGTAGCCTTCGGGATTGGCTTGGCCGAAATTCCTCTCGATGCGGGCCCGGGTCGTCCGCCCTTTCTGGTGCCCGATGACGGCCACGGTCCGGCCCTTGTAGAAGGCCAGCCCGGCGACGATGGCCGGGTCGTCGGCGAACCGCCGGTCCCCGTGCATCTCCATGAAATCCTGGAAGAGGGAAGCGATGTAATCCAGCGTGTAGGGGCGCTTGGGATGGCGGGCGATCTGAACGATGTGGGCGGTGGTCAGCTTGGGGGCGATCTTGGCCCATTCTTTCTCGATGTCCCGCCTCAGCGCCGCGATGCGGTCCTTCTTGTCGAGATCGTCGCTTTCGGCCAGGGAGTCGACTTGCTCCTTGAGGGCCAGGATGCCCTTTTCCAGAGTATAAAAGTCCACCGATCTTTCCATGCTCGTGTCTTTCAACAGGTAATGATACCGGGCCTATTCTAAAGGGGGGGCACGTTCAAGTCAAGACGGCCTCGGGGATCGTCCTCGGTCGCTGCGGTGATTCCGGGCGCCTGCGAGGGGACCGGTCTCGGCGGCTCGCGAAACTCGCGGGATCCAGACCAGCCCTCAGGATAGCAGGCTCAGACATCGCGAGCCGTCCTCTTCGAGGATGCCCTCAACCGGCCCCCTCTCCGTCTGAATCACCGCTTTAGGCTCCTTCGGACGATCCCCTCGGCCCTGGTTTCAGCGGAGGCCCTCGGTCGCTGCGGTGATTCCGGGCGCCTGCGAGGGCACCGGGCTATGAAGCCTTCGCTTCCCGGCGCTGGCGGACGACCTCGAAGAGGAAGACGGCCGCGGCGGCGGCCACGTTGAGGGAGTTGACCCGGCCGGCCATGGGGATGGCCAGGACCTTGTCGCAGGCCTTGCGGACGACGGGCCGAAGGCCGCGGCCCTCCGAGCCCAGGACGATGCCCACGGGAACGGTGTAATCGAAGGCGTGCCATGGTTGCCCGGCCGACCCTTCCGCGCCGACCAGCCAGATCCCCCGTTGCTTGAGGCCGTCCATGGCCCGGGCCAGGTTCGTGACCCGGGCCACCCGGAGGTGGCCGAGAGCGCCGGCCGAGACCGTATCCACGGTTTCCGTAAGTCCCGCCGACCGGCGTTCGGGCAGGACGAGGCCGTCGGCGCCCGCCGCCTCGGCGCTCCTGACGATGGCGCCCAGGTTCTGGGGGTCCTCGACCTCGTCCAGAAGGACAAGAAAGGGCTTTTCCGATCCGGCCAGGATCTCATCGAGGGAGCAATAGGCCTTGGGGGAGACCTCGGCGACCGCTCCCTGGTGATGCGCGGCGAGCTTGTCGAGCTGGCGGACGGGGACGAAAGACAAGGGGATGCCGCGGGCCTTGGCCTCCCGGATGACCTCGCCGATCCGCCTCGGGCCGCGCTCCTGCTGGATGAAGATCTTGTTGACCCGCTCCGGCGAGGACCGGAGGGTCTCCAGCAGGGGGTTGAGGCGGCTGATCCTTTCCATGGGGGCGGCGAGGCTCATTATAGAAGAAAAACCGGGGAAAACCAAAAAACCGGGTTGCCAGGACGGCCCGCGGCGACTAAAATAGTCCGAATGAGCGTTTCGGAGAATCGCCGTGCCGGCTAAGATCAAGATCGCGCGCCTGTGCCTCATCGTCGGAGGAGGGTTGAAGATCGCCACCGCCCTGCTCTTCCTGGTCATCTTCGTGACCGGCGCGGTGTTCATCGGATGGGGCACCGAACGATCGGAGCTCCTGGGGAGCGCGCTCCTCGGGGCGGCGGGCCTCGCCCTCTTCGTCCTGTTCGCCGCCCTGGGCGCGGCCGACATCGTCACCGCCGACGGCATCGGGCGCGGAAAACCCTGGTCGCGCGCCATGGGGATCGCATTGGGCGCACTCGGACTGCCTCTCTTTCCCGCAGGCACCCTGCTCGGGGCCTTTGTCCTATCCGGCCTCCTGAGCGCGGAGGGCCGTTCCTGGTTCGACCCCTCGAAGCCGTTCCCGGCCGCGTCGGCCCCCAAGCCGGCGACCATCAAGGTGAAGCTGTCCATGGCGCTGGCGGGCCTCGTTCTCCTGGCCCCATTCCTGCCGGGCTCCCAGCAGACGGGGTTCACGGCCGAAGGTCTGAAGCAGTCGACGGCCAAGGTTTTCGTCGATTGCCATCAATGCGACATGGACTACATCCGGAGCGAGATCACCTTCGTCGACTTCGTCCGCGAG
Source organism: Candidatus Aminicenantota bacterium (assembly GCA_016867635.1). GTDB lineage: Bacteria > Acidobacteriota > Aminicenantia > Aminicenantales > Saccharicenantaceae > RBG-16-66-30. The sequence goes on from VGJC01000003.1 coordinate 15,618, forward strand.
CGCAAAGCAGCGGACGTCTATATCCTGGTCACCATACAGCTCACGGGAGGCGGCGGGCGGGAGTACACGCTGGATTTCATCGGCCGGAACGGGTATTACGACATCCAGAACACCCTCAAGTACGTCTCCGACCGCGAGGACTCGAACGACGACCAGCGCCGGGGCCTGGCCCGGGTCATCAAGGTCGGGCTCGTCCCGTTCGCCGCGAGGACGGCCATGGGGGATTTCCTGGACGTCAATTTCGAGAGAAGGATCATGGGCCGGGGCACGACGGACAGCTGGGACTCCTGGATCTTCAGCGTGGGTGTTTCCGGGAGCATGAGCGGCGAGGCGTCCCGCGACTTCGCCTCGCTCAGCGGGTATCTCTCGGCCAACCGGGTCACGTCGCAAAACAAGTTCCGGGCGGGCCTTTCGGGCAACATCAACAGCAGCCGGTTCCAGATCGAGGACGAGACGCTCCACTCGTCGGCCGACAGCGAGAGCTTGAGCGGGCTCTATGTCGTCAGCCTGAGCGGGCGCCTGTCGGCCGGGGCCTGGCTCGCGGTCAGCTCCTCGAGCTATCACAACATCGCCCTGGCCGTGAACCCGGCCCCGGCCGTCGAGTACAATTTCTTCCCTTACTCCATGTCCACCCGCAAGCAGCTCCGGCTCCTCTACCGGGTCGGCTTCCATTTCAACAAGTACATGGAGGAGACGATCTACGACAAGACCAAGGAAAGCGTCATCGGGCAGACCCTGTCCATGACCCTGGAGATCAAGGAGCCCTGGGGGCACGTCAGCACTTCGCTCTCGGGGTCGAATCTGCTCAACGATTTCAGCAAGAACCGCCTGGAGTTCTGGAGCGGCGTCTCCCTCCACGTCTTCAAAGGGCTGGCCGTCAACCTCAGCGGTCAGTACTCCCGGATCCACGATCAGCTGTCCCTGCCCAAGGCCGACGCCAGCTACGAAGAGATCCTCCTCCAGCGCAAGATGCTGGCCACCAACTACAACTACGGCCTTTCCGTCGGGATCAGCTACACCTTCGGCTCCGTCTTCAGCGGGGTCGTCAATCCCCGTTTCGGGCGCTAGGCCGGCGGCCCGTGGCCCGGCGTTTTAATTTGCCGGCCCCGACGGCTATAATGGGTCCATCCGCTAGAACGAGAGGAGTCCCGCCATGCCGGCAAGAAAGATCGTCGAGATCGACCGCGCGAAGTGCGACGGCTGCGGCCTGTGCACGACGGCCTGCGCCGAGGGCGCCCTGGAGATCGACGGCGAGGGCAAGGCCGTCCTCGTCCGGGAGATCTTCTGCGACGGCCTGGGCGCCTGCCTCGACGTCTGCCCCAGGGATGCCCTCAAGGTCGTCGAGCGCGAGAGCGAGGAGTACGACCCGCAGGCCGCCTACCGGCACGTCCTGAAGACGCGGGGCTGCGATGCCGCCTCCCGGGTCCATGGCCTCGGCGATCGGACGGACCACGCGGTCCCCGCGGGCTGCCCCGGCAGCCTGGCCCGGGAGATATCCTCCGCCCCGGAGAGCGGGGCCGGGCCGTCCGGCCCTCAACCCTCCTGCCTGAGCCAGTGGCCCATCCAGCTCCATCTCGTCTCTCCACTCGCCCCCTATTTCCAGGGCAGCGATCTGCTCGTCGCCGCCGACTGCACGGCCTTCGCGCGGGGTGACTTCCACCAGGAGCTGCTCAAGGGCAAGAAGCTGGTCATCGCCTGCCCCAAGCTCGACGAAACGGCGGGCTACGTGGAGAAGCTGGCCGAGCTCATTCGGCGCAACGACCTCCGGTCGATCACCGTGGCCATCATGACCGTGCCCTGCTGTTCCGGGCTCGAGCGACTGGTGCGCCAGGCCGTCGAGCTCTCGGGCCGTCCTCTCGCGGTCTCCAAGGTCGTCGTCGGTCTAGACGGATAAAGCGATCAGGAGCTGGGCCGGGAAGTAGGTGCCCAGGATGAACAGCTGGGCCGAGCCGAAATCCTTGACGAAGCGGGCGTAGGCCAGAACGGAGTCCGAGGCCAGGAAGAGCAGGGCCCCCGAGAAGGCGGCTAATGCTTTCCACCCGCCCAGGTCGATGAACCGCGCCGCCGCGAACCAGGCCATGACCGTGATGGCCGCGATGTAAACGAGCACCGGGAGCTTCAGCTTCCCAAGGTTCGGGGCCAGGGTCCGGAACATCAGCAGGCCGAAGACGAGATAGGGGATCAGCGTCGCACCCGAGGCGGTCTGGCCCGGCGCCGGCTTGAAGGCCAGGGCGTAGAAACCGTGGGCGAGGAGGAAACACGCGAGCCCGGCGGGGAACCACTTTCGATGGAGCAATAAGAAGACGTCGCCGGCGGACGAGGCCAGAAGGCCGGCCAGAATGAAGATCTTGTAGGGGGGCAGGGCGTCGGGCCGGACGAGGGCGACCAGGATGATCAGGGCCATCGTCCCCGGCTTGGCGAGGCGGTAGAGGGCAGGAGGCCCTTTCGTCCTGAACCGGACGGCCAGGGCCGCGCCGAGCAGCGCGAGAGCGCAGAGGGCGATCGTGAGCATGATGGGCGGGAGCGCTTATCCCGGCTCCCCCCTTTCCTTTCTCAAGCGCTCGCGGGCCTCTTCGAACATGGGCTCGGCGTAGGCGCTCGGCCAGGTGCGGTCCTCGAAGGACCGCTTCTCGACCATCTTCAGAAAGCCCTCGAACTCCTGGAAGTAGGAGCCGTAGATGTGGAAGCTGTCCACGAGGTCCGCGTACCTTCCAACGCGCACCGGCTTCCCGGCTTTATCCGCCACCCGGCGGGCGATCAGGCGCTGGAGGTCGGTCAGGGCGAAGACGTTCATGTAGGCGGCCTTGTAGGCGTCGCGGGACCGCCAATGGGCGTTCATGTTCAGTACGCCCCCTCCCTTCCCGTCGTCGAGGATCCGGCACCAGAGGCGCTGGAGGCAGGGCGGGTCATAGGTCGGCGGGTCGAGCCGGGGGTTCCAGGTGATGGCCTGGGCCCTGCGGGTGTGGCCCGCTTCGACGAGCTTGTCGACCAGCCCGCCGATCTGATCGATGCTCCGGCCCTCGATCTCGTAGGAGAACAGGCGCTTGTGATAGGTGTAGGTCCACTTGCCCTCCTCGGGGGCGATCCAGTGGTCGTGGACCCCGTCGACGACCTCCTGACGGTAGATCTCGAGGTCCTCCAGCCCGCCAGGGAACGCGCGGTGGATGCGCGGCTCGGCGAACGGGTCCTCGACGGCCCAGACCATGGTGCAGTCCCGGCTCGGCGGGTCGCCGGGCTTGTCGTATTCCGTCCGCACGGGCACCCCGTGCCGCCAGCAGGCGAGGACGGCTTTTTCCCAGGCCTCGGGCAGGGTTTTCCCTTCGACGTGCAGGATGGGGATATTACCGCTCATGGCACCTCTCTCGTCCTTCCCGCTTTTACCATAGGCCCCGGGGTCCGTCAATCGCCGGCCCGGCCTCCCCGCCGCCCGCGGGCTTGATTGACATTCCGGCGCCGAATCGGGGTACAATGGGGGGGTCAACGCCGCCCAGGAGGTCTCCCGTGGTCGAAACTCTGAGCCAGCTCTTCCTCAACACCGTCCGGACCTATGCTAAAGACGCCCTGATGATGGTCAAGAAAGAGGGGCACTTCGTCCCTCTGTCGACGGCCGATGTCGCCGAGCGCGTCAAGGATCTGTCGCTGGGCCTGCGGGACCTGGGTTTCGGGCCCGGGGACAAGCTGGTCATCTTCTCCGAGAACAGGCCGGAGTGGACGATCACGGATTTCGCGACGCTTTGCGCGGGCGGCGTCACCGTCCCGATCTACCCCTCGCTCATGCCCGACCAGGTCAAGTACATCATCAACGATTCGGAGGCCAAGGTCGTGGTCTGCTCGAACCGGCTCCTCTGGCTGAAGGTCGAGGCCGTCCGGAGAGAGCTGCCCTCCGTGCGCCATTTCATCCTCGTCGAAGAGGAGGCGCCCGAGGGGGTCATGAGCCTGGCGGAGGTCATGGGGCGGGGCAAGACCCTGGCCGCCTCCGGCCCCGAGCTCTTCGAGAAAGCGGCCCTGGCCGTCCGGCCCGACGACCTGGCTTCGATCATCTACACCTCGGGCACGACGGGCATCCCCAAGGGCGTCATGCTGAGCCACGCGAATTTCGTCTCCAACAGCAAGGCCCTGGATTCGGTCGTCGAGTTCACCCGCAGCGACACGATCCTGTCGTTCCTCCCGCTGTCGCACGTGCTGGAGCGCATGACGACGTTCTCGTTCCTCTACAAAGGGGCGACCATCGCCTACGCGGAAAGTATCGAGACGGTGGCCGCGAACCTCCTCGAGGTCCGGCCGACCATCATGATCAGCGTCCCCCGCCTGTTCGACAAGATCTACGCCAAGGTCATGGACAACATCCTGACCCAATCGGCCCTCAAGAGGCGGATCTTCTTCTGGGCCCTGCGGGTGGGCAAGAAATACGGGGCCCTGAAGATCCGCCATCAACCCGTCCCCCCGGGCCTCCGGGCGCGGCGGAACCTGGCCGCCAAGCTGGTCTTTTCCAAGATCGTCGAAAAGACCGGAGGCCGGGTCCGGTTCTTCGTCTCCGGCGGCGCGCCGCTGTCCAAGGACGTGGCCGAGTTCTTTTACGCCATCGGCATCACTATCCTCGAGGGCTACGGGCTGACCGAGACCGCTCCCGTGCTGGCCTGCAACACTTTCGACAAGATGAAGTTCGGGACGGTCGGCCCGGTCATCCCGGGCGTCGAGGTGACCATCGCCCCCGACGGCGAGATCCTGGCCCGCGGCCCGAACGTCATGAAAGGGTACTTCAAGAAGGAGCAGGAGACGCGCGAGGCCATGGCCGGAGGCTGGTTCCATACCGGCGACATCGGCCATTTCGACGAGGAGGGCTTCCTGGTCATCACGGACCGCAAGAAGGACCTCATCATCACCGCCGGCGGGAAGAATGTCGCCCCCCAGCCCATCGAGAACCGCATCAAGACGAACCCTTACATCCAGAGCGCCGTCGTCGTCGGGGCCGGCCGGAAGTTCATTTCGGCCCTCATCGTGCCGGATTTCGACAAGCTCGAGGTCTACGCCCGGGGGAACGGCATCCCCTTCGCCAGCCGTTCGGAGCTGGCCCGCAGGGACGAGATCGCGAGCTTCCTGCTGGCCGAGGTCAACAGGTCGACCCCCGAGCTGGCGTCCTACGAGCGGGTCAAGAAGATCGCCGTCCTCGACCGCGATTTCGAGCAGGATTTGGACGAGGTCACGCCGACCCTCAAGGTCAAGCGGAGCATCGTCGAGGCCAAGTTCAAGGGGCTCATCGACTCCCTCTACACCGAATAGGCCTCGGGGATCGTCCTCGGTCGCTGCGGTGATTCCGGGCGCCTGCGAGGGAGGCCGGTCTCGGCGGCTCGCGAAACTCGCGGGATCCAGACCAGCCCTCAGGATAGCAGGCTCAGACATCGCGAGCCGTCCTCTTCGAGGATGCCCTCGACCGGCCCCCTCTCCGTCTGAATCACCGCTTTAGGCTCCTTCGGACGATCCCCTCGGCCCTGGGTTTATCGGCCGTCCTCGGTCGCTGCGGTGATTTCTTGCGTGGGCGTGCGATAAAAACGGGCCCTCGAGCGTCTATAGCATGGAAGACGATGAGCCCGAACATGCCGATTCCAGAGGAGACGCCCGAGGGCCGGGACGGCCACCGGGAGCGCTTGCGCCAAAAGTTCCTCAGGGGCGGGCTCTCGGGGTTCCTCGATCATGAGATCGTCGAGCTCCTTCTGACCCTGGGCACGCCCCGCCGGGACTGCCGGGAGGCGGCCCGCCGGGCCATGAGGGAATTCAAGAGCTTCCGCAGCGTTCTCGAAGCCCCAGCGCAGGACCTGGAGAGGATCCCCGGCATCGGCCGACGGAACGTCCTGGGGATCAAGCTCATCCACGAGGTCTCGAGGCGCTTCCTCAAGGACCGGATGATGAGCCGGCCCGTCTGCCATTCCTCGCGGGAGGTTTACGACTACCTCTGCCACGCCCTGCGGGACCTGCGGACGGAGCGGTTCAAGGTCCTTTTCCTGGACGCCAAAAATCAGGTCCTCGAGGAGAAGACGCTGTTCGAGGGCACGGTGGATTCGAGCGCCGTCTACCCCCGGGAGGTCATCAAGGACGCCCTGCGCTACGAGGCTTCGGCGCTGATCTTCGCCCACAACCACCCGTCGGGCGACCCCGAACCCTCGCTCTGCGACCGGGAGATCACCCGGGACCTGATCTTCGCCGCGCGCCTGGTCCAGATCAAGGTCCTCGACCACATCATCGTCGGGAACAACCGCTATTTCAGCTTCGCCGACCAGGGGCTGATCGAGGAATACGGCCTCGTTTTCCCGGGTCTCGAGAGGTGAGGCGCGGCGGGTGAAGGGCACAAAGAGATTGAAAGAGAGGCCCGTTCCGGGTAAACTCGGGAACGTGAGAAAAGCTCCGACAAGCAGGGCGGGAACGGGTCAGGAATCCGCGGAGAGGACGAGGAGATCCCCCATCGACCAAGGAGGTCCCATGAAAGAGATCGACGCTGACGAGAAGCAGACATCGCGCGGCAAGGCCATCGAAGCCGCCCTGTCCCAGATCGAAAAGCAGTTCGGCAAGGGCACGGTCATGAAGCTCGGCCAGAAGGGCGCGGCCGTGGCCATCGAAGCCATCCCGACAGGCTCGATCTCGTTCGACCTGGCCCTGGGGATCGGCGGGTTCCCGCGCGGCCGGGTCGTCGAGATCTTCGGCCCGGAGGCCACCGGCAAGACGACCCTCGCCCTCCACGTCATCGCCGAGGCCCAGAAGCGGGGAGGCCAGGCCGCCTTCATCGACGCCGAGCACGCCCTCGACGCCACCTACGCGGCCCGGGTCGGGATCGACGTCGACAATCTCCTCATCTCCCAGCCCGACTACGGGGAGCAGGCCCTGGAGATCGCCGAGGTCCTGGTCCGCAGCGGGGCCGTCGACGTCGTGGTCGTCGATTCCGTGGCCGCCCTGGTCCCCAAGGCCGAGCTGGAAGGCGAGATGGGCGACTCCCACATGGGGCTCCAGGCCAGGCTCATGTCCCAGGCCCTGCGCAAGCTCACGGCCATCGTCGCCCGCTCCAAGACCTGCTTCGTTTTCATCAACCAGATCCGCGAGAAGATCGGCATGTTCATCGGCAACCCCGAAACGACGACCGGAGGACGGGCCCTGAAGTTCTACTCATCCATGCGCATCGACGTCCGCAGGCTGTCCATCCTCAAGGACGGCGACCAGGTCGTGGGCAACCGGGCCAAGGTCAAGGTCGTCAAGAACAAGATGGCCCCGCCCTTCCGGGAAGCCCAATTCGACATCATCTTCGGCGAGGGCATCTCCCGGGAAGGCGACCTGGTGGACGTCGGTTTCGAGACCGGCATCCTGGACAAGAGCGGAACCTGGTATTCGTACAAGAACGAGCGCCTGGGCCAGGGCCGCGACAACGTCAGAAAGCTGTTCAAGGAGAACCCGGAGCTGGCGGCCCGCCTCGAAGAGGAGATCCGCCGCAAGGTCGGGCTTCTGCCCGAGAAGGCCGCCGCGGAGAAAAGCGCCGCGAAGTGACTTGCCTAATCCCTACTTATATGGTAGGATTTTATCGTTAGAGCGCGGGCGCTCACACCACCCAAGGAGGGACAGACCATGACCTACACCGCCAAAGACTACGGCCGGCTCATCGGCATGCCCGGATTCAGCGAGACGCTCCTCAAGAACCACTTCACGCTCTATCAGGGTTACGTCACCAACACCAACAAGGTCCTCGACACGCTGGGCCAGATGGCCAAGGACGGCAAGGCGGCGACGCCGGAGTTCGCCGAGCTCAAGCGGCGTCTCGGCTGGGAGTTCAACGGCATGAGGCTCCACGAGTACTATTTCGAGAACCTCGGCGGAACGGGCGCGCTCGACCCGAGCGGCAGGCTCGGGAAGCAGTTGGCCGCGCAGTTCGGCGGCATCGAGGCCTGGGAGAAGGAATTCCGGGCCACGGGGGCCATGCGCGGCATCGGCTGGGCCGTCCTCTACGAGGACCCGGCCAACGGGCGGCTCATCAACTTCTGGATCAATGAGCACGACGTCAGCCACCCCGCGGGGTGCCGCCCCCTGCTCATCATGGACGTCTTCGAGCACGCGTTCATGGTCGATTACGGGTTGAAGCGGGCCGACTACATCGAGGCCTTCTTCAAGAACATCGACTGGAAGGCCGTCGAGTCCAGGCTCAAGTAGGACCGTCGGGCCGGGAAGACCGGCGGCGGCCCGGGACGAACGATGGCGGCCCCGGCGATCAGCCCCGACAGGGTCCGGGCTCTCAACGACGGCAAGATCCTCGACCGCGAGGTCGTCGTCTACTGGATGCAGGCGGCCCAGCGGGCCGATGCCAACCACGCCCTCGAATTCGCCGTCGGGCAGGCCAACGCGCTGCGGAAACCTCTGGCCGTCCTGTTCGGCTTGACCGACAGCTATCCCGAAGCCAACGAGCGTCACTATGCGTTCATGCTCGAGGGCTTGAAGGAGACGCAGGCGTCGCTGCGGGAGCGCGGCATCCCGATGGTCGTCCGGTTGGGTGAGCCAGACGCGGCCGTCTCCGAGCTCGGCCGGCGGGCCTGCCTGGTCGTCACCGACGACGGGTACGTCCGCATCGAGAGGAAATGGCGGCGGGCCGCGGCGGCCGCTCTGCCCTGCGCCCTCGTTCAGGTCGACACGAACACGGTCGTCCCCGTGCCGGCCGCTTCCACCAAAGAGGAGTACGCGGCGGCCACCCTGCGCCCCAAGATCCATCGCCTGCTCGACGGGTTCCTCAAGCCCTGTCCCCGGGTCCCCTTGCGGAAGGAGTCCGACCGGCCCCCTCTCGAATCCTGGGACATCGACGACACGCCCAAAGCCCTGGCCCGGCTGGACCTCGACCGGAGCGTCGCGGGAGTAGCCGGGTTGCGCGGAGGGGCCTCAGAGGCCGCCCGCAAGCTCCGGCGCTTCGTCAGGGAGGGCCTCGAGGCCTATGCCGAGGCCCGGAACGACCCGACCCTCGACGGTCAGTCCGGGTTGAGCCCGTACCTGCATTTCGGTCAGATCTCCCCGCTCGCCGTGGCCTTGGCCGTGAAGAAGGGGACGCGCTACGGGCAGGCCGCTTTCCTCGAGGAGCTCATCGTCCGGAGGGAGCTGAGCCTGAATTTCGTTCTCTACAACCGGGCTTACGACCGGTTCGAAGGGCTCCCCGACTGGTGCCGCTCGACCCTTCTCGAGCACGGGAAGGCTCCCCGGGAATTCGTCTACACCCGGGGCGAGTTCGAGCGCGGCGCGACCCACGACCCGTACTGGAACGCCGCCCAGAAGGAAATGGTCCTGACCGGGAAGATGCACGGCTACATGCGCATGTACTGGGGCAAGAAGATCCTGGAGTGGTCGGCGTCGCCGCGGGACGCGTTCCGTACGGCCCTGCATCTCAATAACAAGTACGAGCTCGACGGACGGGACGCCAACGGGTTCGCGGGCGTGGCGTGGTGCTTCGGGAAGCACGACCGGCCCTGGGCCCGGCGGCCCGTCTACGGCACGGTCCGGACCATGACCGCCGGGGGCCTGAGGCGTAAATTCGACGCCGACGCCTATGTCCGGAAGATCGAGCGGCTTGCGGCCCCCGGCCGCTGAGCCGTCATCGGCCATCAGCGGTGTCCCTGTTTTTCCACATCAGGGAACGGCCGCGCGCTCGTCGGGTCATTTCGTCGCTCCTCGGGACAGATCGTTCGTCGCCCGAGGATAGCACACGGGTGGAAGGGAAATTAAAGCCCGAGCGGGCCGGCGGTCGACAAGGCGTATCTTCGGATCTTGTGATAGAGGGTCGAGCGGGAGATCCCCAGGATCCTCGAGACCTCGGCCCGGTTGTCGTCGGTGACCTCGAGGAGGAAGCCGATGTAGTCCTTCTCCAGGTCGCGGAGGGTCGGGAATCCCGCCGGCCGGGAGAATTCGCGCAGCTCGTCCAGCCCCAGGTAGCGCTGGAGGTAAACGTTCACGGGCGACCTCACCGCGAGCGCGCTTGCTGGACCAGCCGCATGTTGTTGACGACCACGAAAGACAGGACGGCGTTGGTGGCCGTGGTCATGACCCAGGCCATGGTCTTGTTCTTCTTGAACACGGCCTTCATGCTCCAGTAGGAGAGGGCCGTGGTCCCGATCTTGATGGCGGCGAAGGCGGCCGGGCTCTTGACGAAGGGCTTCATCAGCGGGTTGGTCTCCTCAAGGCCAGGGTACTTGAGAGCTTCCACGGTCGAGAAGTAGTCGGCGGCGTTGAGACCGATCATGAGCGCCAAATTGGCGTTGAAGAGGGCTTTGCCGGCGCCGGGGGACACGGCGGGGGAAGGGAGGGGGCGCGGGAACTGCAAGCTCGTCGATGACGGGATGAGGAAGCCGTCAAAGGCCGGCTCCTGGGTGGTGAGAGGGGGCGGGGCGCCCAAGACGACGGCCGGGGCCGGGAGGAGAGCCGTGGCCACGAGGATCTCGCTTGCGGGAACCGCGGCTCGCACGGGAGCATAGAAGACCAGCAAGACAAGGGCCGAAAGGATGAAGATCCGGTTTTTCATAGGCATCGCTCCTTTTCCTTTGAACACGCCACTTGTACCGCAAGAACGATGCCATCGCCTTGAAACTAATGTAACTAACAGATATAAAATACTATAAGTCTATCTTGATGGAAAACGGCCATAAGACAGAGTGTATATATATAGGACACTTAGTATCTTGATAGTCTTTTTATTTATATTATTATGTATGATTTATAATAATATCGTAATATATGTACTATAATTGCTCACTTATCTCGTTTTTTTTTGGGAGCTCGGGCCTCCGGGAGCTTGACGCTCCCCAAGCATTCCCTGAGGTACTTCGCGGTGACGGAGGCGCGGCTCGCGGCCACCTGCTCTGGAGTCCCTTGGGCGACAAGGCGCCCCCCGTCCCGTCCGCCCTCCGGCCCGAGGTCGATGACGTGGTCGGCGCTCTTGATGACGTCCAGGTTATGCTCGATGACGACGACCGTATGGCCTTCGTTGACGAGCCTCTGGAAGGACCGCAGGAGGACGGCGACGTCGTTCGGGTGGAGACCGATGGTCGGCTCGTCGAAGAGGTAGAGGACCTTTTTGCCCTTCTCGTGGACGAGGTGATAGGCCAGCTTGATCCTCTGCAGCTCGCCTCCCGACAGCGTCGTGGTGGGCTGCCCGAGCTTGAGATAGCCGAGGCCGACCTCGACCAGAGGATAGAGCTTCCGGGTGATCTCCGTCCGCCCGGCGAAGAACAGGCAGGCTTCGGTGACGCTCATGGCCAGGATCTGGTCGATGTTCTTGGCGTTCCAGCGGATATCGAGGATCTCGGGCTTGAACCTCCGGCCCTTGCACGCGTCGCAGACCAGGGTGACGTCCGAGAGGAATTGCATCTCGACGACCTGGAACCCGGCGCCCTTGCAGACCTCGCACCGGCCGCCCGCCGTGTTGAAGGAGAAATACCCGGGCCGGAATCCCATGAGCCTGGATTCGCGGACCTGGCTGAAGAGGCTGCGGATGCCGTCCATGGCCTTGGTGTAGGTGGCCGGGATGGACCGCGGGGAGGCGCTCAGGGGAGACTGATCGACCATGATGATCCGGTTGACGAGGTCCCGCCCGCGGATGTCCCCGAAACCGTTGCCGCCGGGGTCCTCGAAACCCTGGTAGAGGACGTCGTGGAGGAGGGTGCTCTTGCCCGAGCCCGAAACGCCCGTGACACAGGTGAAAACGCCGAGCGGGACCTTGACGTTGAGATGCTTGAGGTTGTGCTTGCGGGCGTCGCGGATCTCGAGGAACGTCCGGCCCGTCCGCCGCGAGGCCGGCACGGGGATCTCCTTGTCCCCCCGGATGTATTGGGCGGTCAGGGAGCTCCGGCTGCGGACGAAGGCGGGCCAGGGCCCCTCGAATACGACTTCTCCGCCCGCCTCCCCGGCCCTCGGGCCCATGTCGACGATGTGTTCCGCGGCCCGCACGATGTCCGGGTCGTGCTCGACGACGACGACCGTGTTGCCGATGTCTTTGAGGGACCGCAGGATCTGAATGAGGCGGTGATTGTCCCGGGGGTGGAGGCCGATGGACGGCTCATCGAGCACGAACAGGGTGCCGACGAGGGAGGCGCTGAGGGCCGCGGCCAGATTGATGCGCTGGGCCTCCCCGCCGCTGAGGGTGAACGTCATGCGGTCGAGGGCGATATAGTCGAGGCCGACCTCGAGAAGGAACCGGAGGCGGTTGCGGATCTCGACGATAAGCTTGTCGGCGACCCGGGCTTCGAAGGGCGGAAGACGGACCTCGGCCAGAAAATCCGAGGCCTCGCGGACGGTCATCCTGACGAAGTCGCCGATGTTGAGACCCTGGACCTTGACGCCGAGGGCCCGGGGATTGAGGCGTGTCTTCGAACAGGCGGGGCAGGGGACGTATGTTCTGTAGCGGCTGAGAAGGACCCGGACCTGGACCTTGTACTTCTTGGACTGAAGCCATTCGAAAAAGCCCTTGACCCCGGCGTAGTTGTCCCCGCCGTCGAGGACGAACCGTTGATGCTCCGGCTTGAGGTCCTGGAAGGGGACGTTGACCGGGATGCGCCGCCGTCGGGCCTCGGTCAGGAGCTCGCGCTGCAGACTCTTGGACAGGGGTTTCGTCCAGGGCTCGACGGCGCCCTGCTCCAGGCTCTTGGCGCGGTCGGGCACGACCTTGTCCTCGTCGATGACGGCCAGGTCGCCGAACCCGTGGCAGTCGGGGCAGGCGCCCTGGGGGCTGTTGAAGGAGAAGAGGTTGGGGTAGGGGTCTTCGATCGTCACTCGGCAAGCCTTGCACTCGAGCTTGTCGGAGAACCTGAATTCGCGACCGTCCTCGGTCTGGACGCGGGCCCGCCCGCCCCCTCTCTTCATGGCCATTTCCAGGGAATCGGCCAGCCGTTCGCGCTCGTCGACGCCGACGGCGACGCGGTCGACCAGAATGTCCAGGGACGTTGTCCGCGATGGGACGGAATCGACGGCCGCGACCCGCCCTCCGACGACCGCCCGCGTGAACCCGTCCTTCTTGAGAAGGGCCAGGCCGCGTTCCCGGGGCCAGGCGAAGGTGATGAGGGCCTTCTCGCCGGGCCCTTCCCGAAGGAGCTCGTCGATAATCCCGTCGATGGTGTCGCGCCGGACGGGCCGGCCGCAGGCGGGGCAGTGGACGGTCCCGATGCGGGCGTACAGGACGCGGAGGAAATCGTAGATCTCGGTGACCGTGGCCACGGTCGACCGCGGGTTCTTGGTGACCGCCTTCTGCTGGATGGCCACGGCCGGCGGGATGCCGTCGATGAGGTCGGCGTCGGGCTTGTCCATGCGCTCGAGGAACTGGCGGGCGTAGGACGACAGGGACTCGATGTAGCGTCTCTGCCCTTCCGCGTAGAGAGTGTCGAAGGCCAGGGAGGACTTGCCCGAGCCGCTAACGCCGGTCACGACGATGAGCTTGTTGAGGGGGACGTCGAGATCGATGTTCTTGAGGTTGTGGACCTTGACCCCGCGGAGCAGGATCTTCTCTGTGGTCGTCATGGGGTCTATCCGAATTATCCATTATATCATGGCTTGGGCCCCAAGATGGAGCGTGTAAATGGTCCGTCCGGCCGCGCGGGCCAGGCTGAAAACAGAGTGAGGTCCTTGCCCCTATTTTGCTATAATGGTGAGCTCTGCGGAGGACCCATGTCGTTCATCTTCATTTTCGGGATAGCGGCGGCCCTGGCCATGGACTGCTTCGCCGTAGCTCTCGGATCGGCCGCCGGGGCCAAGGGGCTCAGCATGAGGCAGGCCGTGCGCATGGCCGGCTTCTTCGGAGGCTTCCAATTCTTCATGCCCGTCGTCGGCTGGCTCGCGGGGGCCCGGCTCCTCGGCCTCATCGGGGATTTCGACCACTGGGTCGCCTTCGGCCTCCTGGCGGCCGTCGGCGGCCACATGATCTACGAGTCGTTCGAGCTCAGCGAAGAGGAAAAAGAAGCCCGCCCTGACCGGACGCGCGGCAAGCGGCTGCTCGTCCTCTCGATCGCCACGAGCATCGATTCTCTGGCCGTGGGTCTGAGCCTGGGAGTCATGGGAGCGTCCATTCTCTACCCGGCCGCGGTCATCGGCTTGACGAGCTTCGTCATGACCGTCGTCGGGGCCAGGCTCGGCCCGGTCGTCGGCCGGTTGGCCGGGCGGCGCGCCGAGCTCGTCGGCGGTCTCGTTCTGATCGGGATCGGGGTCAAGATCCTCGTCGAACACCTCGGCGATTGAACGGAAGGGCCTTCGCCGCCTTACGGGGATCGTCCGTGAGAACGGGGGACATGAAGGAAACATGATGGGGGGGCATGGCGCTCCGGTCCGCGTCCCCGTTCCGGCCCTAAGACAGAAGGACGGCGGCTGTGCTGAGGAGCCCGAAGATCAGATGGTGCCGGGCCGTGGCTCCGTCCAGGGCCAGAAAATCGAGCGTCGAGCGCGGCGCGGCCCGGCGGACGGCCCGGCCCCAGAGCCGGAGGGCGTTGGGCAGGGCCAAAAAAACGAGCAAGAAGGTCAGCGGCATCGGCCTCAGACCGAAGTCGAAGAACCGGGGAACGGTCATCAAGGCCGGGGTCAGGAGGAACGGGGAGAAGAGCAGGGCCCCGTAATAGACGAGCGAGCCGCGGCCGCCGAGCAGCGCGGCGACGGTGACGATCCCTCGACCGCGGTCGGAGCTCATGTCGCGCCAGTTGTTGGCGTGGAGGATGGCCGGTACGAGCAGGGCCATGGGCACGGCCCAAACGACGGGCAGCCACGAGAAGGACCGCGCCTGGACGATCCAGGCTCCGAGCGCGCCGAGGAGGCCGAAGCTCAGGAAGACGGCCAGGTCGCCGAGCGCGAAGATCTTGAGCAGCGAGTAGGATGCCCCGACGCCCACGCCGACAGCGCCCACGATAAGCAGGGCCGTGCCGGTCATGCGCGCCAGAAGCAGCCCCGAGGCCGCTCCCGCGGCGAACAGGAGGAGCGATCCGCGCAGGACCTGGCGCCCGGAGAGCAGGCCGCGGACGATGGCCCCGCTGCTGGGCGTGATGTCGCGGTCGAGACCGCGGCGGCCGTCGAAGACGTCGCTGAGCATATTGGCCGCCGAGTGCAGGGCCATCATGGTCAGGAGGGCCCACAGGAACCGCCCGACGGAGAGCGGGGCATCGCTGATGACCCAAGCCAGGGCCGTGCCGAAGACGACGGGCATGGAGGAGGCCGGCAGGGCCCAGGGCCGGGCGGCGATGAGCCAGCGCCTAAGGGCGCGAACGGGGCCGGGCGGCTTGGTGTTCTCCGTCACGCCCCGTTGTATAGCACAAGCCCCGGAATAGTGGCAAGGCCGGCCCGCTTGACTTCCCGGAGGGGCATTCATATGCTGGATTTTCTCCGGGCGCGGCCGGCCGAGGTCCGACGGGCCGCATCCGGGCCGGGAAGGAGGGCGGACATGGCATCTCTCAAGAACAAGATCGTCTTCGTCACCGGCGCGAGCGCCGGCATCGGGCAGGCCTGCGCGCGCGCCTTCGCCGCCTCGGGAGCGGCGATCCTGATGTGCGCCCGGCGCCTCGAGCGTATCGACATGCTCGCGGAAGAGCTGCGGGAGGATCTCGGGGTCAGGGCCCACGCCTTCTCCCTCGACGTCCGGGACCGGGAGGCGGTCGAGAAAGCCGTCGAGGGACTGCCCGAGGAGTGGCGGGCCGTCGAGGTCCTGATCAACAACGCCGGCCTCAGCCGGGGCCTGCACAAGTTTCACGAGGGCCTGGTCAGCGATTGGGACGAGATGATCGACGCCAACGTCAAGGGACTTCTCTACGTCAGCCGGGCCGTCATTCCGGGCATGGTCGCGAGGGGCGGCGGGCACGTCATCAACATCGGTTCCATCGCCGGCCGGGAAGTCTATCCCATGGGCAACGTCTACTGCGCCACGAAGTACGCCGTCCGGGCCCTGTCCAAAGGGCTGAGGCTCGACCTCAGCGGCACTCCCGTCCGGGTCAGCGAGGTCGCTCCCGGCCTGGTCGAGACGGAGTTCAGCCTGGTCCGGTTCCACGGCGACGCGGAACGGGCCGGGAAGGTCTATCAGGGCTACAGGCCCCTCAGACCCGAAGATGTCGCCGACGCCGCCGTCTGGTGCGCCACCCGGCCGCCCCACGTCAGCATCGCCGAGGTCGTGGTCATGCCCACAGACCAGGCCTCGACGACCCTCGTCCACAAAAGGGGGACATGATACCTATTTCCCCTTTTTCTCGGAGAACTTCCGGCCCGGAAAATAGGAAATAGGTATCATGTCCCCCATTTAGCGGCGGCCGGCGGCCATTTTGGCCGCGGCGGGCAGGCGGCGGAGCCGGAGCATGGCCCAGATCCCGACGGCCGGGCCGAGGGCCAGGAAGGCGAACGCCCAGCGCCAGGTGACGAGGCGCTCGAGGGTCGGGACGAGGCGGATGGTCACGAGCGTCAGGAGGAACCCCAGGCTGGTCTGGAGCGTGAGGGCCGTGCCCGTCCGCTCGGCCGGGCAGAGCTCGCTGATGCCGGCCGAGAATTGGGCCGAGTCGGCCACCACCGCGAAGCCCCAGACGAAGCAGAACCCGGCGAGCAGCCACGGGTTCCCCCCGAAGAGAAGGCCCGCGGTGAGGCAGCACAGGCCGCTCACGGCCATGGCCCCGGAAGTGACGGCGGTCCTTCCCAGCCGGTCGGCGAGGCGCCCGGCGACCAGGCTCCCGGCGCCGCCCGCCGCGATGAAGACGAAAGCGGCCAGGCTGGCCCACGATTCGTCGACCCCCCGGGCCCGGAAGCCGGCGACGAGAAAGACCGGCACCCAGGTCCAGGCGGCGTACAGCTCCCACATGTGACCGAAATAGCCCAGGTTGGCCAAGGCCGTCCCCCGGTCCCGCCACATGTCGATGACATACTTGCGATCGAACGCCGCGGCCGCCGTTCGAAAGGGGCCCTCGCGGACGAACCGGACGGCGATGAGGCCGCCGCTCACGGCCAAAGCTCCGCTCACAAGAGGAACAAGCCGCCAGTCCTTGACCCCGCCGACGACCTTGAGCAGATGGGGCGCCGCCTTGCCCAACGTCAGAGCGCCGACCAGAAGCCCGACCCCGAAGCCCCGGTCTTCCTTGGTCCAGGTGGCCATGATCTTCATCCCGACCGGATACACCCCGGCCAGCAGGAGGCCGGTCAGGAAGCGGAGGCCGAGCACCAGGCCGAAAGCCTCTCCCGCCGCCGGGATAAGGCCCGTGGCTGCGCCTGCCAGAACGCAGGACAGGGCGAAAAGCCTGGGGGCCGGGACGCGGTCGGCCAGATTGAGAACGGCCGAACCCAGGGCCCCGGCGACGAACCCGATCTGGACGGACATGGTCAGCCAGGCCTGGCTCGAAGCGCTCAACTTCCAAGCGGCCGCCAGCGCCGGGACGACCGCCGAGGCCGAGAACCACACGGACATCGCCAGCAGCTCCACGAGCGACAGGAGGACCAGGGCTCGCCGTTTGGCCATCGGCGCCCATTGTCGCCCAGACCGGCCGCGGACGCAAGGACCGGGCGAACAGCCGGCGCTCCGCCCGTTGACTTTCGCCGCCCACACCCCCGAAATGATCGCCTTCGCCCTCGATAGGTTCCGCAAGGTGGGCAAGCGCCTCGGCGCGCTTTGACATTTCGGGGCGCTCCTTTATAATAAAGGTCCGTTTTTCCAGGGCCGACGAGCGGCCCGGCCGCCTCCGGGCGGCCCGGGCGCCCCAGGCCCGCTCATCCAGGGACGAAAGGCACGCAAACCGTTGATCTTCGGGGCCGGAACGGACATCATCGAAGTCCAGCGGGTCGAGGACAAGCTCCTGCGCACCGGCGGCCTCAAGGACCGGCTGTTCACGGCCCGCGAGATCGCCTACTGCGAGTCCAAGCACCGCCCGGCCCTGCACTTCGCGGCCCGGTTCGCGGCCAAGGAGGCCTTCCTCAAGGCCATGGGGACGGGCTGGTCGGGCGGCCACAAGTTCTCCGAGATCGAGGTCGTCAACAACGCCCTCGGCAAGCCCGAGCTCTTCGTCCACGGCAAGGTCCGGGAGTTTTGCGAGACCCACGGCATCGCGGCCATGGAAGTCTCGCTGACCCATATCAAGGACGTGGCCTCCGCGGTCGTCGTCCTCGAGAAAGAACCGACATCGACTTGAACGGAGAAGGATCGCCCATGTCCAACATCGGCTCGTACGACGAACGCGTCAAGAACTTCAGCTGGGCCGTCGCCGAGAAAGAGCTCGGCTGGAAGCCCGGCGAGGTCATCAACATCGGCTGGTACTGCACGGACCGCGTCTGCGAAATGGGGAAAGGCTCGAAGGTCGCCCTCTATTGGGAAGGCCACACGGGCACCGAGAAGACCTACACCTACAACGACATCCGCCTGGCCACGAACGCCATCGGCGCTTTCCTGCGCGGCCTCGGCCTCCGGCCCGAGGAGCGCGTCTGCCTGTTCCTGGACCGCCTCCCCGAGCTCTACCTCGGCTTTCTGGGCATCCTCAAGATGGGCGGCATCGCCCAGCCGCTGTTCTCGGCCTTCGGCGACGAGTCGCTCCTGGTCCGCCTGTCCAACGCCGAGACCTCGGCCGTCATCACCCAGAAGAAACACGCCCCCAAGGTCCGCAAGATCCTCGACAAGCTGCCCCACCTCCGGCACATCATCATCGTCGACCACGACGGAGCCGCCCCGCTCCGCGACCGCGAAGTGGCCTTCTCCCTCGAGAAGTCCGCCCCCGTCGAGGACTTCGCGACCCACCCGACGACCGCCGAATCGCCTTCGGTCCTCCACTACACCTCGGGCACGACCGGCATGCCCAAGGGCGTCCAGCACGTCCACTCCTCGCTCATCGCCCAGTACCTGACGGCCAAGTGGGCCCTGGACCTGCGCGACGACGACATCTACTGGTGCACGGCCGACCCCGGCTGGGTCACGGGCACGTCCTACGGCATCATCGCCCCCTTCGCCCTGGGCGTCACCCAGTGCGTCCTCGACGCCGGCTTCTCCGCCGAGGCCTGGTACAAGTGGATCGAGAAACGGCGGGTCACGATGTGGTACTCGGCGCCGACGGCCATCCGCTCCCTGATGAAGGCCGGCGACGAGCTGGTGCGCAAGCACGACCTGTCGTGCCTCCGGCATCTGGCCAGCGTCGGCGAGCCGCTGAACTCCGAGGCCGTCGTCTGGTCGGAGAAGGTCTTCGGCAGGCCCTTCTACGACACCTACTGGCAGACCGAGACGGGCTCGATCGTCATCGGCAACTTCCCGGGAATGGAGGTCCGCCCCGGCTCGATGGGCAAGCCCTTCCCCGGCATCACGGCCACCGTTCTCGACCCGGTCAAGAACGAGCCGTACCCGACCTACGGCAAGATCGGCCTGGTCGGCCTGAAGTTCGACTGGCCCTCGCGGATGCGGACCTACTGGAACAACGAAGAGGCCTTCCGGAAGAAGTTCCGGGAAGGCTGGTACATCACCGGCGACCGCTCCAAGCTCGACGCCGACGGCTACTTCTGGTTCGCCGGCCGCGACGACGACATCATCAATACGGCCGGCCATCTGGTCAGCCCGTTCGAGGTCGAGTCGGCCCTCCTCGAGCACCAGGCCGTGGCCGAATCGGCCGTGGTCAGCAAGCCCGACCCGATCAACCTCGAGGTCGTCAAGGCCTTCGTCGCCCTCAAGCCCGGATTCACGGCCAGCCGGGACCTCGACCTGGAGATCATGAACTTCATCCGCAAGAAGCTCTCGCCGCTGGCCATGCCCCAGGAGATCGAGTTCGTCGACGCCCTGCCCAAGACGCGCAGCGGCAAGATCATGCGCCGCATCCTCCACGCCAAGGAGTGGGGCGAGGAGATCGGCGACACCTCCACGTTGGAGAACGACTGACGGGGACATGTTCGGAATTTTCTTGAATTCGGTACGTGTCCCCCACTTGAATAAAGGAGCTTTCTCATGGCCGAAGAACTGAAAAACATCGTCCTCGACTACGTCACCAAAGAGTACCTCGAGGACGACAGCGAGCCGTTGACCTACGAGACGCCCCTCATCTCGGGCGGCATCGTCGACTCGTTCTCGATGGTCTCCCTGAAGCGCTTCCTCGAGAACAAGTACGCGATCTCCATCCCCGACGACGAGGCCACGCCCGAGGCCTTCGACTCGGTCAACAAGATCGTGTCCCTCGTCGAGCGCTTCCTGGCCAAAAAATAGGGACGATGGGGACATGTTCCGGTTCCTCTCGGATCCGGTACGTGTCCCCCTATTAAGATGAGGAGTTAATCCATGGCCTACAGCGATAAGATCCGCGAAACCTACCTGAACCAGCTCCGGGGCATCCGGGAGGCCGGCCTCTTCAAGCAGGAGCGGTTCATCCACTCGCCCCAGGCGGCCGACATCGAGGTCGAGTTCCCGGCCGGCTCGCCCCTCAAGAAGGTCATCAACATGTGCGCCAACAACTACCTCGGGCTGTCGTCCCACCCCGACGTGGTCCAAGCGGCGCACGAGGGGCTCGAAACGCGCGGCTACGGCATGTCGTCGGTCCGCTTCATCTGCGGCACCCAGGACATCCACCGCGAGCTCGAGGCCCGGCTGACGGAGTTCCTGGGCACCGAGGACACCCTGCTCTTCCCGTCCTGCATGGACGCCAACGCCGGGGTCTTCGAGGCCGTCCTGACCAAGGACGACGTCATCATCTCCGACCGCCTCGTCCACGCCTCGCTCATCGACGGCATCCGCCTCTGCTCCGCCATGCACGACACGATCAAGCACTCCGACATGGGGCACCTCGAGGAGAAGCTCCAGCTCCACGCCGACAAGCGCTTCAAGCTGGTCGTCACCGACGGCGTCTTCAGCATGGACGGCGACACGGCCAAGCTCGACGAGATGGTCGCCGTCTGCGAGAAGCACGACGCCATGGTCCTGGTCGACGAGTCCCACGCTTCCGGCTTCATCGGCAAGACCGGCCGGGGGACCCACGAGAAGTGCGGGGTCGTCGGCAAGATGGACATCATCACGACGACCTTCGGCAAGGCCCTCGGCGGGGCCTCCGGGGGCTGCGTTTCCGGACGCCGCGAGCTCGTCGAGCTGTGCCGGCAGCGGGCCCGTCCGTATCTGTTCTCGAACACCATCGCCCCGGTCGTCGTCGCCGGCGTCCTCAAGGTCATGGACATCATCTCCAAGTCGACCGAGCGGCGGGACAAGCTCGAGCGGAACGCGGCCTACTGGCGCAAGGGCCTGACCGAGGCCGGGTTCGCCCTCAAGGAAGGGGACACGCCCATCGTGCCCGTCATGCTCTTCAACGCCAAACTGGCCCAGGACTTCTCGCGGGCCCTCTACGACGAGGGCATCTACGCCGTCGGCTTCTTCTTCCCGGTCGTGCCCCAAAGCCAGGCCCGCATCCGGACCCAGATCTCGGCCGGCCACGAGACCCGTCACCTCGACAAGGCTTTGGACGCCTTCGTCAAGGTCGGCCGGAAGTTCGACATCCTGGGCAAGACGAAGCAGGAGATCATCGCCAAGTACGGGATGTAGGGGGCAGGAAAACAGGGCAAGGGACGGCCCGGGGCCGCGCGGCCTTGAGCCGTCCCTCTTTTTTTCGCGCGGTCAGGCGGCCGCCCGGGCCTCGCCCTTGGCCGCGGCCCGGGTGAGCAGGGACACGACGATGAGAGTCAGGAAGCTCAGCGGGATCGAGACGATGCCGGGGTTCTTCAGGGGGAACGGCGCCGTCAGCGGGTCCTTGCCGTAGAGCTCGTACATCGTCGGCGAGAAGAGGATCAGGCCGATCGACGAGAAGACGCCGACGAAGATCGACGCCGTGATGCCCCGGGCGGTCGTCCGTTTCCAGAACAGCATCATGACGATCGACGGCAGGTTGGCTGAAGCCGCCACGGCGAAGGCCAACCCGACCAAGAAAGTGACGTTGACGCCCTTGAAGAGGATCCCCAGAACGATGGCCAGCGCCCCGACGGCGAAGGCGACGACCTTGCCGGCGTTGACCTTCTGCCGGTCGCTCTTGATGACATTGGCGTAGCGGTCGAGCAGGTCATGGGCGACGGCGCCGGAAGCGGCAATGATCAGGCCGCTCACCGTGCCCAGGACGGTGGCGAAGGCGATGGCCGAGATCATGGCGAACAGGAACGTCCCGAAGGACCGGGCCAGCAGCGGCGCCGACATGTTGTCGTCGAGCAGGTTGACGACCCCGTTGGTCATGGCCCCCAGGCCCATGAACAGGGTCAGGATGTAGAAGAAGCCGATCCCGGCGATGGCCACGATGGTCGACTTGCGGGCGGCCGCCGGGCTGGGGACGGTGTAGTAGCGGATGAGGATGTGCGGCAGGGCCGCGGTGCCCAGGAAGAGGGCCAGCATGAGCGACAGGAAGTCGATCCGGTCGGTCGACGTGCCCTCGACCTTGAAGCGCTGCCCCGGCCTGAGGATCTTGTTGCCGGCGGCCAGGACGGGGTAGTGCACCGTCAGCCGGCCCCCGTCGTCCTCGAACGAGGCGTTCTTCCAGAGCTTGACCCGGCTGTCGCGGTCCCCGATGAGCGACAGGAACTTGAAGGGGCCCAGGGGGCCGGTCTCGGCCGCCTCGCCCGTCCGTCCGGCGATCACGGCCATGTTGCCGACGGTGCGCAGCTGGTTCTCCCGGGAGGCCGGGGCTCCGTTGAAGGTCTGCGTCCCGTCGGCCAGGCGCGCCGCGAACTGCGACTCGAGGAGCGTCAGGCCGCCCGCCGCGGGGTCGGCCTCGACCTTCCACCAGCTCTCCTGCCCGTCGCGCAGGAGCTTGACGAAGCGCAGGCCATTGGCCTCGCGCACGGCCGCGATCTGCCAGGCCGGGTCCTCGAGCGCGAGCGACCCGCCGGCCTCGGTCGCGGCCAGGGTCCGGTATTCCTGGAACGGCACGCGGCCGCCCTGGTCGGGCTTGGTCGAAAGGCCCCGGATCAGGACGACCGTCACCAGGACGAGCGAGAACACCAGAAGGAGGG
The DNA here is from genome assembly GCA_016867635.1 of Candidatus Aminicenantota bacterium. GTDB lineage: Bacteria > Acidobacteriota > Aminicenantia > Aminicenantales > Saccharicenantaceae > RBG-16-66-30. Next base: position 38,559 of record VGJC01000003.1, read on the forward strand.
CGCCCTTGATGAACTGGACGTAGGTCGTCGAGGTCATGCCGGCCGTGGCCACGATGGTGATGACGATCAGGCCCACGAGGACGACGCCGACGGCGTGGGGCAGCCCGAGGAGGGGCGTCACCAGGACGCCCGCGCCGACCATCTGGGGGATCAGGTAACAGATGGAAACCAGCAAGGTGCTGATGGCGGCCATCAGCTTGATCCCGCGATGGTTGTAGTTCGCGTCGAGGGCGTCCGTGAAGGTGTACTTGCCCAGCCGCTTGAGGGGCTCGGCGACGATGAACAGAGCGACCACCCAGCCGGCCAGGTACCCGATGGAGTAGAGAAAGCCGTCGTAGCCGGCCGTGGCGATCATGCCGCAGATGCCGAGGAAGGACGCGGCCGACAGGTAGTCGCCGGCGAAGGCGACGCCGTTGACGCCCCAATGGATCCGGCTGCCGGCGGCGTAGTAGCCGCTGGCCGACTTGGCCCGCCCGGCGAAATAGAAGGAGATGCCGAGGACGAAGCCGACGAAGAGGACGAACAGGACGATCGAAAGGACGTTCATGCCCGCCCTCCCTGGGGATCGGCCCCTTGGAGGCGCTTCTCCCGCCGGCCGCAGGCCCGGTTATAGATGAGGGCCAGGAGGAGGGCGAAGACGATCAGGCCGAAGCCGTAGACGACGGCCAGATTCAGCCCGCCGAACAGGACCTTCTCCATGGCGCTCGGCCTGACCAGGTTGATGACGACGAAACCGGCGTAGACGAGCGCGTAGAGAATGAACATCCAGGCGCCCAGGCGCCGCTTGTACGAGAAAGCGGGGTCCGCCCCCGTTTTCGCCGCTGGTTCATGCAACATGGGCCTCTGCCCTCCTTTTTTTGTGTCCGGCCGGCCTGTTCCGGCCCGTGTATGGGCCCGTCCGGCTGCTCGCGTGGCTAGCCTTTATCTCATAGCCGGGGGAAAAAATCAAGGACGCGGGCCGGGCCCGGCGCGGGCGGGACGGGCTATTGACAGCGTTTCCGCGGAGGTGCTATGGTGGGGCGGCCCCCTCGAGGGACCCGGAAGCCAAGTGCCAGAATCCGTCCGCATCAACCTCCACGGCCACTCCCATCTAAGCGACGGTGAGCTCACGCCGGGCCAGCTGGCCGAGCGGCTGGTCGCCGCGGGGGTCCGGACCGCGGCCCTTACCGATCACGACACGATCGAGGGACTCCCCGCCTTCCGCGAGGCCTTGACCCGGAAGGGCGTCGGTTTCGTCACGGGCGTCGAGTTGACCGTCGTCGACCTCGAGGAAGGGGAGAAGCACATTCTCGGATATGGCTTCGACCCCGACAACAAGGTCTTGGGAGACCTTCTGGGCCGGGCCGCGGGCCTGCGCCGGCCTTCCCCCCTGCAGGCCTTGTCCTCCGCGTTCGACAGGACCCGGTCGCCGGCCGAACGGCTGGCCACGGGGGCGGTCTCGCCGGGCGAGGCCATCCGCGCTCTCCACGAGGCGGGCGGCCTGGCCGTGCTCGCGCACCCGGTAGTCCCGGGGCAGAAGCCCGATCTCGCCGCGCTGGAAAAGCTGGTTTCCAAGTTCAAAGGCCTGGGATTGGACGGCATCGAAGCCTTTGGCTCCGCGTATTCCGAGGACCTCAGTCGAGACCTCGTGGCCTTAGCCGGCCGGCATGGCCTTCTCGTCAGCGCCGGCAGCGATTACCACGGTCCGGAGCTCTCGGCTTCGACGGAACTCGCCATAGACATGCCAGAGACGCTTTGGCGGGGCTTCCGGGACGGGCTCCTGCGGCGGGGCGCGGGGATGTCCGTCCGCCCGCCCCCCAGGGATTCGGCCGCCCGCCGCTCACTGCCGCGGCCGCACTGGAACGCCTTTCTTCTCAGGATCATCCTGCCTACGGCCCTGGCCATCGGGCTCTTCGTCGTCTTCTTTTTCTGGGTTCTGATCCCCGCGTTCGAGGGCCGGCTGCTCGAGCGCAAACGGGACACCATCCGGGAACTCACGAACGTCGCCGCCGGCATCCTGGCCGAGTACGACGCCGACGTCCGGGCCGGCCGGCTGCCGCTCGCCGAGGCGCAGAGCATGGCGGCCGGACGCATCCAGGACTTGAGATACGGCAACGAAGGCAAGGACTATTTCTGGATCACCGACATGCGGGCGCGGATGATCATGCATCCCTACCGGACGGACCTTAACGGTCGGGACGTCTCCGACTTCCAGGACCCCCGCGGCGTCCGGATCTTCGTGGAGTTCGTCAACGCCCTCCGCGACCAAGGCGACGCCTACGTCGAGTACGTCTGGCAATGGAAGGATGACCCGGACCGGCTGGAGCCCAAGCAGTCGTACATCAAGAAGTTCGCGCCCTGGGGATGGATCCTCGGGACCGGGCTTTACCTGGAGGACGTCCAGCGGGAGATCCGGGCCATGGCCGCCCGTCTTGTCCAGGTCTCCATCGGCATCACGGCCCTCTGCGCCATGCTCCTCCTGTTCGTCGCTGCCCAGAGCATGCGCATCGAGCGGCGCCGGGCCAAGGCGGAGGACGAGCTGCGTGAATCTCACGAAAGATACCGGACGCTCGCCGAGTCCGCCACCGAAGGGACCCTGATGGTCCTCGAAGGGCGCCCGGCCTTCGCCAACCCGACGCTCCTCGACCTGCTCGACGTCACCGAGGACGAGCTCTCGCTGCTCGACCTGGCCGAGGTCTTTCCCGGCCTGGCCCTGTCCCAGCTCGAGGGTCCGGGACCCCCGGCCTCCGAGGAGACGGCCCTCCGGCGGCGCGACGGCTCGACGGTCGACGTCACCCTCTCGGCGGCCCGGCTCTCGTTCGCCGGGCGCCCGGGATTGGCCATCGCCGTCAGGCCCCTGCGGCCCGGCCGGCGCGGCGGGGCCGCGGCCGGCCGCGGCGACCGCGACCGGGATAACCTCATCGCCGACCTCCAGGCCTCCCTGATGTTCCTCAATGAGCCGGTCGCTCCGCTCGCCGGCGATCCCGTTTTCTGCGACATCAGGGACTCCGTGGCCGGAGGAGCCGCCCTTATGACGGCCCGGGGAGCGACCGCGGTCGTGGTCACGGCGGAGGGAGAACCGGTCGGGCTGGTCACGGACCTTGATATCCGGGCCCGCCTCGTGGCCCAAGGGCTGACGGGAGAGACCCCCCTGCACGCGATCATGAGCGCCCCGCTCGTGTCGATCGAGAGCCGGGCCCTCGTTTACGAGGCCATCCTGACCATGCGGGAGAGGAACGTCGACCACCTCCTCGTCCGGGACGAGATGAACAAGGTGACCGGCGTCGTCCGCCACCGCGAGCTCCTGCTGTTCCACAGGTACTCGCTGGCCGTGCTCACCCAGGAGATCCGGCACGCCCCGACGCCCGACGCGATCGCGGCCGCCCGCCGCGGCCTGCCCAACCTGGTCAAGGTCTTGGTCGAGGGCGGGGCCAAAGCGCGCAACATCACCCGGGCCGTGACCGCGGTGACCGACGCGGTCGTCATCCGGCTTCTCGAGCTCGGCGCCGCGGACCTCGGGCCGGCGCCGGCGCGGTTTTCTTTCCTGGCCCTGGGCAGCGAAGGCCGGGAAGAGCAGACGTTGGCCACGGACCAAGACCACGCCATCGTCTTTGAGGACGCGCCCGAGGAGGCCGTGGCCGACATCCAGGCCTATTTCCTCAAGCTGGGCCGGTTCGTGTCGGAGGGCATGGCCCTGGCCGGGTACCCGCTCTGCCTGGGAGAGGTCATGTCCGGCAACCCGCGCTGGTGCCAGCCGTTGAGGGTCTGGAAGGGGGATTTCGCCGAGTGGCTCAGAACGGCCGAGCCCAAGGACATCCTCGAGCTCAAGATCTTCTTCGATTTCCGGACCGTCCACGGAGAGGCGGAGTTCGCCGCCGAGCTCCGCCGCCACATCGACGGCGTCCTCGCCCAGGAGCCCCCGTTCCTCCTCCACTACGCCCAGTACACCCTGCAATACAAACCCCCCCTCAGCTTTTTCGGCCATATCGTCACCGAGGAGGGCAAGGAAGGCCACCGGACGTTCAACATCAAGGATGCCATGATGCCGGTGGTCAATTTCGCCCGGCTCTACGCCTTCCGCCACGGTGTCGCCGACGTCAATACTCTCGACAGGCTCCACGCCCTCCTGGGCCTCGGCACGCTCCGCGAGAGCCTCCACGACGAGGCGGCCAAGGTCTATGATTACCTCATGCAGCTTCGTCTGGCCCGCCAGGCCCGGGCGCTCGACAGGAACGAGGCCCCGGGAAATGACATCGATCCCAGCGAGCTGACCCACATCGAGGAGACGCTTCTGAAGCAGGCCTTCGCGCAGATCGCCAACATCCAGAAGAAGATCAGCTTCGATTTCCTCGGCGCGGCGTGACGGCTCCCGGCTCGCCCGTCGCGTCGGGCCAAGTTGACCCGCGGCCGAAATCTGATATATTAATCCGCTCTGACGAAACGGGCTCACGTTGCCCAGAGGAGATCCGCATGCCCAAGCGCTGGTCGATGGCCCTGGCTGTTGGGGCCGTGATGGCCGTCGTTCTCTCCGCCCAGTACACGCCGTGGCTCTATTGGACGTTCCTGCCGAAGGGCCAGATGGACGAGATCGTCGGCGAGGCCTCCGGCGAGGCGGCCTGGAACACGGTCGCCGAGATCAACGCCTTCAACCGCGAGCGGTTCGACGACGAGTACACCGGGCTCTTCTTCGAGACCCGGGTCGTCCTCCGCAAGCTCGAGCAGTACGGGCTGGCGGGCGTCGAGGTCGTCGCCTACCCCGGCGGGCAGGCCTGGCGCCCGCTCAAGGGCGAGCTGTGGGAAACGAAGCCCGGACGGAGGAAGATCGCCTCCATCAACGACATGCTGCCGATGCTGGCCGCCGGCAGCGCCTCGACCGACGTCACGGCCGAGCTGGTCTGGATCGGACGGGGGACGCCCAAGGAGATCCAGGAGGCCAAGGTCGACGGCCGGATCGCCGTCTGCGAGGGGAGCCTCGGGGCGGCCTACGGGGCCTCGGTCCAACAGGGGGCGCTGGGGGTCGTCTCCATCAGCACGTCGCGGCCTTTCGAGGACCCGCTCCAGATGCCCTGGGCGGGCATCTCCGGCCGCCGCCGGCCGGGGTCCGAACAGGCCGAGCCCGCCGGCCAGGAGCCGAAGTTCGCCTTCCAGCTGAACGCCCGCGAGGGCGACATCCTCAAGCGCCGGCTGCTCGCGGGCGAGAAGATCACCGCCCGGGCCGTGGTCGAGTCCAAGACCGAGACCGTCGACCTCGAGAACGTCGTCTGCCGCATCCCTGGCTCCGATCCGTCCGCCGGCGAGATCATCCTGTCGGCGCATCTTTTCGAAGGCTTCCAGAAGCAGGGGGCCAACGACAACATCTCCGGCAGCGCCGGCATCCTCGAGGTCGCCCGCGTCCTCCACACGCTCATCGAGGAGGGCCGCCTGCCCCGGCCCAAGCGGACCATCCGCTTCATCTGGGGCCCCGAGTTCTCGGGCATCGGCCTGTGGGTCCAGGCCAACCAGCCGCTCATGGAGAAGACGCTCTGCAACATCAACATGGACATGGTCGGGGAATGGCTGTCCAGGAACCAGGCCTTCTTCTGCCTGATGCGGACGACCTATGGCAATCCCCACTACATCAACGACGTCATGGAGAACTATTACCGGTATCTCGGGGAGGGCGGACGGGAGCGCATCCAGAACCGGAGCACGCCCTTCCGGGTCCCGGTCCGCGTCGTCGCCCCGACGGGGTCCGACGAGCCTTTCGCCTATTCCATCGAGACCCACTACGGGGCCTCCGACCACGAGGTTTTCAACGACTGGGGGGTCGGCGTTCCCGGCATCATGATGATCGCCTGGCCCGACACCTGGTACCACACCTCCGGCGACACGGCCGACAAAGCCGACCCGACCCAGCTCAAACGGGCGGCGATCATCGGGGCGGCCGGGGCCTACACCGTGGCCGCCGCCGGCGCGGACATGGCCGCCCGGATCGCCGGCGAAACGGCCAGCAACGGGACGAGACGCCTGGGCCACCAGCTCGTCGTCGGGCTCGAGACGCTGAACGGCGCGGATGCCGGGTCTTTGGCCGAGGCTTACAAAACGGCCCGCTGGACGATCGAGGCGGCCGTCATGAACGAAAAGGAGACACTCGATTCCCTCCTCGAGCTGGCCCCGGGAGACGCCGCCCTCGCCGGCCATATCGGCCGGCTCAAGCAGGCCGTCCAGGCCGCCGGCGACGCCCAGGTCCTGGCCCTCGAGGCCCACGCGGACGCCGCGGCCCGCAGGCTCGGCGTGAAGCGAGGGACGATCGTCCTCTCGGACCTCGAGAAAAGGGCGGCCCGGTCCGTGCCCCGGCCGACGGCCCGGGTCCGCGAGAACGGCTACCGGGAGTATCAGAAATCGATCACGGCCGTCCCGGCCGCCGAGAGGGCCAAATATCCCGTCGCGGGCAAGGATCTCGCCCTGGCCAACGCCAACGAGCTCCAGCTGCTCATCGACGGCCGCCGCAGCGTTCTCGACATCAAGAAGATGCTCGACGCCCAATACGAGCGGAAGTCCACTCTGCAGGCCATCTTCAATCACATCGAGGTCCTCAAGCTGGCCGGCCTGGTGGAGACGCGATAAGGGCCGCGGGCCGGGAGGAAGGTCATGAAGCTCCGCCGGAAAGACGCCTTTTGGTTCGGGGCCGCCGTCCTGGCCCTCCTGGCCCTCGTCTTCGCGGCCGGCTGCCGCCGCCCCGAGCCGCCGGCCCCCGTCGCGAAGCACGTCATCCTGTTCATCGGCGACGGCATGTCCCTGGGCTCGGAGATAGCCGCGAGCCGCTACCTCTACGGCCACGACCGCGGCCTGGCCTGGCACCCCTTCGCCGTCAAGGCGTACGTCGCGACCTGGGACGTCACGGCGTACGACAAGAACGCCGCCGCCGAAGGCCGGCCTCCGTACCGTGAAGGGACATTCAGCCCGTCCATCGGGTACGACGCCCAGCGCGAGGGGCGGGCGCCCCACCCGTGGGACACGCTGTTCCCGGCCCCGGCGGGGGCCATGAGGATCCGGCCGTCCGTCGATTCGGCCGCGGCCGCGACGGCCATGGCCACGGGGCGAAAGACGGCCTCGGGCCGCGTCTCCTGGCTGCCCGACAAAGGCCCGGAAGGGCGTCTCCGGACGCTTGTCGAGGATTACCGGGAGGCGACGGGCGGGGCCGTCGGGGTCGTCAGCACGGTGCCCTTCAATCACGCGACACCCGCGCCCTTCGTCAGCCACAACATCAGCAGGACACATTATTACACCGGCTATAAAGAGAAGCCCGGCACCGGCATCGCCGACGAGATCATCCGTGAGACGAGGCCGGACGTCGTCATCGGCGGCGGGCATCCGCTGCTCGCCAATCCCGGCCTCGATCCGGACAAGGGCTACATCTCCGCCGCCCTGCTCGACGAGCTCCGGGCGGAACGGGAATACGTGTTCGTCGAAAGGGAGCCCGGCGTCGACGGAGGGGTCGCCCTGCTGGCCGCCGCCGAAAGGGCGGTCGCCGAAGGCCGGAAGCTGTTCGGCCTGTTCGGCGGACCGGAGGGCAATTTCGAGACGCCTGTCGCCGGGGACAGCCCGGGCTCGCCCTCGGTCGCCCGGGCCGCCCTGGAGAACCCCGCCCTTCTCGACGCGACGCTGGCGGCCCTGCGGGTCCTGGGCCAAAACCCCAGCGGCTTTTTCGTCATGATCGAGCAGGGCGACATCGACTGGGCCCACCACGACAACGATTTCGGGCGGATGATCGGCGCCATGTCCGACCTCGAAGAGGCCGTTCGGGCGGCCGTCGCCTATATCGACATGCCGGGAGACGCCGTCGATTGGACGAACACCCTGCTCCTCGTGACGGCCGATCACACCACGGGCCTGCTGAGGCTGGACCCCGGAAAGCCGATGGGCCTCGGCGACCTGCCCCGCCAGGACCGGCTCCCTGACGAGGACCTCAAGGCGAAACGGAAGGCGGCCGGCGCCGGCTACGTTTCCGAGTTCGTCTACCCCGACGGCGAGGTGAGCTACGGCACTTCGGGGCATGCCAACGAGCTGGTGACCCTGTCGGCGACGGGGGCCGGGGCCCGTCTCTTCATCGACTACAAGGGTCTGTGGTACCCGGGGCCGATCATCGACAACACCCACATCAACGCCGTGGCCCGCCGGGTCCTCGGCCTGGGACCGCTGCCCCGCGGCCCGCTCCCCTGAAGCGAAGTTACTTGAGCTCGCGGATCCGGATCGTCCGGAACTCGACGAGGGAGCCGTGGCCGAGGAAGCCGATGTGGCCCCTTTCCCGGGCCAGGCCGGGGTGGTCCCGGCCGTCCACGGTCCCTCCGGCGCTCGCCGCGTCGAGGTCGGCGTCGACGACGGTCGTCCCGTTGACGACGACCGTGACCCGCCGCCCGCTGACCGTGACCTCTTCGGAGTTCCATTCGCCCACGGGCCGAAGGACGCCCCGCCTGGCGGCCACGACCCCGTAGATGGAGCCGTGGTACTGGTAGGGCCGGAGGTCCCAGTATCGCGGCGAGCCGTCCTCGAGGACCTGGATCTCCATCCCGGCGTAGGCGGCGTCCCCTTCGAGGGGGGCCCTAACGCCCAGGCCGTTGTTGGCGGCCGGGGTCAGCTTGAAATCGAAGCGCAGAACGAAATCGGCGTATTCCTTCTCCGTGAAGAGGTTGCCGCCCTTGCGCTCGGGATGCCCGACGAGCCTGCCGTTCTCCGCGACATAGCCTTCCGTGTCGCCCGTCCAGCCGGCGAGGTCGCGGCCGTTGAAAAGAGGGACGAAGCCCTCGGCGGTTTCAGCCGCGGCGATCTCCGGGACGGCCGTGTCTCGGGGGATCTCCCGGATGAAGATGTTCCTGAACCACAGGGGATCGCCGTGGGCCTGGAGCTCGATCTGTCCCGTCGGGTAGATCGGCTTGTCGCGCTCCCAATAATTCTCGAGCACGGTGTTGTCGACGACCATCCGGTCGTTGAGATAGACCGTGACCCGCTCGCCGATCATGACCACCCGGAACGTGTTCCACTCGCCCGCCGGCCGGTCGGCTTTCTCGAGGGGCCGGCTCGGCGCCTTCTGATTGTTATAGAGGCCGCCCGAGCCGGCCGGATTGGCTTCGGCGTCCCAGATCTGGACCTGAGGCGAGCCGCGGAGATAGAGGCCGCTGTCCCCGCCTGTTTCGATCTTCCAGTCGACGAGCAGCTCGAAATCCCCGTAGTCGCGGGCCGCGCGGAGGCTCTCGCCTTTCCCGTCGAAGACGAGCACGCCGTCCGACACGCTCCAGTGGTCCCGCATCCTCTCGTCGGCTTCGGCCTGGGCGGCGCGCAGCTCGTCCGGGGTCATGGCCGCCCGTTTCGGCGGGTCGGCCACGAGGCCCTTCCAGCCGGCCAGGTCCCGGCCGTTGAACAGGGGCGTGAAGCCGCCCAGCCTCAGCCGTTCGGAGATGATGTTCCCGATCCGGCCCCGCTCGGACGGGTCCGGCTCCCCGGCCTCGACCCGTCGGAGGATCGAGACGGCCTCGTGACCGGAGAGCCACCGCTCGGAGGCGGATTGCGACGAGGCCATGTCCAGCAGGGCCGCGGCGGCGGTGTCCCGGAGAGCGGGGCTGTCGAGATGCTCCGAAAGCAGCCGGAACGACTCGGGCTCGCGGATCGCGGACAGCCCGACCAGGACCGGCCTTCGGCCGCTGTCGTCCTTGGCCCGCTCGAGGGCGGTCCTGAGAAGCTCCAGCTTTTTGCGGTTCGGCAGGGCCGAACGCCCGACCGATTGGGCATATCCGTGCAGGGCGAGGAGGCGGTTCCTGAGGTCGGGCGTCGTTTCGGCGACGCGCAGGAGCTCGACGGCCGCGCTGATGTCCGGCCATCGGGCCAGGGCCAGAACGGCGACGCCTTGGGCCTGAAGGTCCGGGCCCCGGGCCTCGCCGGCGACAGCCCGCAGGGCCTTCGTCCCGCCGAGGGCCGGGAGGACCCTCAAGATGGCCAGTTTCTCGGACGGTGAAGCATTTTTCATGAGGCCGAGGAGGGCGTCGGCCCGGACGGCGGGGTCGGGAGCCCTGCGCGCCGCGGCGGCCGCCGCTTCCTGGAGATGCAGGATATCTTCGGCGCCGGAAGCGGCCGCCAGCATTTTGATGAGCCGGGGCAGGTCTTCCTCGGAGGCCAGCTTGGCCAGGGCGGCGACGGCCGCCGCCCGGACGGCGGGCTCCGGGTCATCGGCCAACGCGTAAACCCGGCCGATCTCTTCCCGGGCTCCCTTCTCGCCGACGAGAGCGATCAAAAGGGCCCTGCCGGGAACGGGTGCGCTCTCCAACCGGCGGACGGCTTCGGGCACGACCGCGGCCCGGGGGAAGCCCAAGAGAGCTTCCTTCAATACGGCCAGCTCGGCCTCGCCCTCCGAATCGACGAGCGCGAAAAGGTCCGCAAGCGAAGCCTCGCCGCCCAATCGGGCCGCGGCCGGGATGGCCGCCGCCCGGACCGCTTTTTCCCCGTCGCTCAGGCTCCTGCGGACGAACGGGAGGGCTTCCTTGTCCCCGCGGCGGCCGAGCATGACGACGATGTCGGCCCGGGCTTCGGGAGCCGAGCTTCCAGCTGTTTCTATCCAGGCGGCCGTGGCCGCGCTCCCGGGGATGGCCGCCGCCAGCTCGAGGGCCGCGCCGCGCAGCTTGCGGCCGCCGGCGTCCATGGCCGCCAGGAGGTCGGGGAGGGCGCCGTCCTTGAGAACGGACACGAGCAAGCTCAGCGCTTGGGCCGCCACGTGGCTCTCTTCCGGGCCCGCGTAGGACGCAAGAAGCGCGCGGGCCACGGTCATGGCCTCGGCCGCCCTCCCGGACTCGGCGAGCCGCCGCGCGTAGAGGATGTAGAGCGAGGGCGCTTGCGATCGCTCGTGGGGGGAGGCCGCGATGCGGGCGCGTTCGAGGACCGGGCCCGCGGCCGGGTCGCCGATGTTGGCCAGAGCGAAAAGGGCCGTCGTCCTGATATTAACGTCCGGGCTCGTCGCATAGGGGAGGAGCTTCTTCACGGCCTCGCGGCTGCGGAGTTCGCCCAAGGCCTTGACGAGGGCCGGACGGACGGATGACGGCGACCGATCCAGGGCTTTCAGGAGGGCTCGGGCCGCTGCCGGGCCCCGGATGGCGAGAAGGGCCTGAACGGCGGGCTCGGCCAGGCGCTCGTCGCGCAGATAGCGCGCGAGAGGACGGACGGCCTCATCCTTTCCCGAGAGCTGGATCTGGGAGATGAGAAAGGCCTTGGCTTCCGCCGCCGGGGCGGCTTCGAGGCTTTTCAACACTTCTTTGACGAACGGACGGCGTTCGGCCTCGGCCCCGGGCCGGGTGACGTGGACGGCCAGGGCGTTCAGGGCGAACCGGGCTTTGCTGTCGTCTCCCTCCCCGGCGGGCAGGACGCGGCTGCAGATCTCCGAGACCGCTCCTGGGCCCAGGCCGAGAAGCTCCGCCGCCAATGCGTCCTTTTCAGAGGGGCTTTCGGCCGGGAAACGCTCCAGGATGCCGCCGACCCTGTCCCTCAGGCCGGGCGGCGGGCCGGACCCGAAAAGGGCCGCCGGCGGCCCGAACATCACGGCCGCGACGAGCAGGGAGAGAAGCTTCTTTGTCATAGGCGCCACGGGGCCCTCATGGGCTGGTCGATCAGGCGGTTGGCCTCTTCGTCACCGACGAAACGCTCGGCGGCCGGGTCGAAGCGCAGGTGCCGCCCGAGCTGGACAGCGATCTTGCCCAGGTTGACCAGGGTGCAGGAGCGGTGCCCGTTGCTCTCGTTGAGGGCGAATTTCCGCCGTGTCCGGACGGCCTCGGCGAAGTCCGTGAGCTGCGGCTCGGGATCGGGCAGCCCGTCCGCGATCTCCCGGAGGCGGGGAATGTCGGACTCGAGCCCGGGGAAGATCCTGCCGCCCGGTCCTTCCAGGAAGGGCGCGTCCCTGTCCCTGTTCTCGCCGTCCAGGACGATGACGCAGCCGTCGGCGTACTTCATCTCGATCCGGCGCCAGGAGCCGCAAGCGTCGGGGTGCTGCTGAGGGCAGTCGGCCCAGACCTCGACCGGGCTGGTGTCGTCCTTGCCGAGGAGGTACTGGACGGGATCGAGGTAATGCATGCCCATGTCCCCGAGACCGCCGCCGTCGTAGTCCCAGTAGCCGCGGAAGGTCCCGTGGACCCGGTGCGGATGGTAGGGCTTGTACGGGGCCGGGCCCAGCCAGAATTCATAGTCGAGCTCGGGCGGCACGGGCTCGGGAGGGAGGTTGGTCAGGCCGCTCCAGTAGAATTTCCAATCGAACCCCGTGGCCGCGCTGACCGTCGCTTTCAGAGGCCAGCCGAGAAGCCCGCTTTGGACGACCTTCTTGACGGGCTTGACGGCCGTGCCGAACCCGTAGAAGCGGTCCTGGAACCGGAACCAGGTGTTGACCCGGAAGATCCGGCCCGTCCGCTCGACGGCCCGGACGACGGCCCGGCCCTCGGCGATCGTCCGGGTCATGGGTTTCTCGCACCAGACGTCCTTGCCGGCCTCGGCGGCGGCGATCGAGATCGGGGCGTGCCAGTGGGGAGGCGTCGCGATGTGGACGATGTCGATATCCGGGCGCTCCAGGACCTCGCGAAAATCCGTATAGGCCGCGACGCCGGGGCCGCAGGCCTCGACGGCGGCCGCGAGGTGGCCCCGGTCGACGTCGCAGACGGCCCGGACGACGGCCCCGGGATAGAAGAGATGGCCGCGGCCCATGCCCCCGACGCCGACGACCGCCCTGGTCAGCGTGTCGCTCGGGGGGGTAAAGCCGGGGCCGCCCAGAAGGCGGCGGGGGACGATGGTCCACGCGGCCGCGGCGGTCGCGCCCGTCCGGATGAATCCGCGGCGGGAGAGGGGCTTGGGTTGGCGCATGAGAGGTCATTATATTAAAAAAATGCAAAGAGAGCACCGCCTTTCGGGAAGAATCCGCGGGGGCCGCAGTCTAAACGGACGAATGGCCAATTCGTTCGCCCTTTTTCACGCCCCACCTTCAGTTTTCTTCTCCCAATACGCGGAAGTCCTCTGTTCGGCTTGGCGATGGGTATCGCCCTTAGCCCCCCGGCCCCCCCGGGAACCTGTCCCGACGGTTCCCCCGTCGGAGGCCGACGGGTCCCCCTCCGCTACGGGGGTCGTCAGGGCGACACCCATCGCCGCCTCGCGACGGACTTCCGGGAAATACTGGATGGAAGAAGCATCATCTATCAAGGAGGCCCCATTGCGCTTGAAACAAGGAAACTCCGCGCTTCGCCGGGCGGTAGCCCTGCCGGTGTTCGCCGCGCTATGTCTGGCGATCGCGGCCGGCCCCGCCCGAGCCCAGGAATTCGCCAAGTACCGGAACTACGCGGAGCTGACCTCCGCTATCCAGGGCCTGGCCGGGACCTACAAGTCCCTGGCCCGCGTCTCGTCCATCGGCAAGACGCTCGGCGGCCGAGACATCTGGGTCCTGGAGATCGCCAACCCGGCGGGGGTCCCCGTCAAGGACAGGCCGGCCCTGCTCGTGGCCGCCACGTTCGAGGGCGACCACCTCGTCGGCGGCGAACTGGCCCTCTTCACGGCGGCCCACCTCCTCAAAAGCTACCCGGCCGACCCCGAGGTCAAGGACCGGCTCGACAACGCCGTCGTCTATGTCATCCCCCGGGTCAACCCCGACGGAGCGGAAGCGATGTTCGCCCCCGTCAAGACCGGACGGCGCACGAACGCCCGGCCTGTCGACGACGACAACGACGGCCGCGTCGACGAGGACGGCCCCGAGGACCTCAACAAGGACGGCTTCATCGCCGTCATGCGGGCCAAGGCCGCCGGCGGCGAGTACATGATCGACCCCGAGGAGCCCCGCCTGATGAAGAAGGCCGACCCGAAGAAAGGGGAGGCCGGCGGATACAAGCTCTATTGGGAGGGCATCGACAACGACAAGGACGGGTTCATCAACGAGGACCCGCCGGGCGGCGTCGACCTCAACCGGAACTTCATGCACGCCTACCCTTATTACCAGGCCGACGCCGGGCCGCACATGGCCAGCGAGATGGAGTCCCGGGCCCTGCTGGACTGGATCCTGACGCGCCGCCACGTCGCCGCCGTGCTGACGTTCGGCCACAGCGACAACCTCATCGTCCCGCCGACCTCGGCCGGGCGGCTTGGCCCGGCCCGCGAGCTCGACCTCGTCCGCTTCGCCGACGCGGCCAACGCCGGCGTCCGGAGCGTGGGCATGATCCAGACGGCGCCCGCTCTCGGGTTCGGGCGCAGGGGCATGGGCGAGTTTTCCTTCGAGATGCTCAGCCAATTGACGCAGGCGACGGCCGGGCCGGCGCAGGCCCAACCCGCCGACCGTTTCCGGATGCCGGATCGACGTCCGGCGACCACGGTCAACGCCGCCGATGTCGATTACTTCAAGTCCGCGAGCGACAAGTACATCGAACTGACGGGCATCCGGCAGCCCCTCCATGTCCGGGAACCGAAGGGCGCTTTCTTCGAGTACGGATACTATCAGTTCGGCATCCCGTCGTTCTCGACCCCGGGCTTCGGGACGGGTCCCGAAACGCCGGGCCAGAAGAGGATGCCGGGCGCCGCCCCGATTGCCGGTGAAGCCCCGGGCCGCCCGGCCGGCCAGGAGCCCCGAGGCGGGGAGACGATGTCCATCATGGTCTCGGGCGGCGGGCAGGATGTCCTCCAGATGATCCAATCCGGCCGCCGGACGGCGGCCGCCGGCGCGGCCCCCGGCGAGGGCGCCGCGCCCGTCCCGCCGGGGATCGACAAGCAGGTCCTTCGCTGGATGGATTCCGAAAAGATCGACGGCTTCGTCCCCTGGACGAAGTTCCGCCATCCCGACCTCGGCGAGGTCGAGATCGGCGGGTTCAAACCGTACGCGGCCGTCAACCCGCCGGCGGAGAAGATCGCCGCGCTGGCGGCGGCCCATGCCAAGTTCGCCGTCCATCTCGCTTCGCTCTTCCCGCGGGTGAGGATCGCCGCGACCGAGGTCCTGAACCACGGCGGCGGGCTCTTCCGCGTCAAGGCCGAGATAGAGAACGCGGGATTCTGGCCCACGGCCCTGGCCCACGGCGTGGCCTCCCGGTCGGTCAAGCCGACCATGGTCCAGCTCGGCGTCGAGCCCGGGGAGGTCGTCTCGGGTCACGCCAAGACGGAGTTCTTCCAGGCCCTGGCCGGAAGCGGCGGCCGGGTCAAGTACGAATGGATCGTCCGCGGCAAGACGGGCCGGGTCGTGGAGCTCGTGGTGTCCTCCCAGAAGGGGGGGCGGGACTCGGTCCGGATCACCCTGAAGTAGGAGACGGAACATGAGATCGATGATCAATAGGGAACCCGCAAAGAAGAAAGCGGCGCGGCTGTTCTCCGCGCTTCTCCTTGGGGCCGCGGCGCTCGTCCTCCTGTCGCCCTCCTCGCTCGGCCAAAAGGCCTCCGACCCGCCGTTCAAGGTCAAGCTCGACTTCAACCGCTGGCACGACGTTCCCGAGCTCTACGCGGACATGAAGAGGCTCGAGGCCGCCTTCCCGAAGTTCCTCAAGCTCCGGTCCATCGGCAAGAGCCACAACGGGCTGGACATCATGCTGATGACCGTCAACAACCCGGCCACGGGCCCGGAGACGAGCAAGGCCGCCATGTACATCGAGGCCAACATCCACGGCAACGAGATCCAGGGCGGCGAGGTCTGCCTGTACACGATCTGGTACCTCATGGAGAACTACGGCCGCATCGCCGACATCACCCGCCTGGTCGACGAGCGGGTGTTCTACATCATCCCCACGGTCAATCCCGACGGCCGGCAGTACTTCATGGAGGGGCCGGGCGGCAACGCCCGCACGGGCCACGTCCCGGTCGACGACGACAACGACGGCCTGTTCGACGAGGACCCGCCCGAGGACATCAACGGCAACGGCGTCATCGAGCAGATCCGGACGCGCGTCCCCGGCCGCGGCACTCACCGGATCAGCCGCCTCGACCCGAACATCCTGGAGCCCGCGCCCTTCGGCGAGCCGGGCGACTACATCCTCCTCGGCACGGAGGGCATCGACAACGACGGCGACGGCCTGATCAACGAGGACGGGCCGGGAAGCTACGATCCCAACCGGAACTGGGCCAGCGACTGGCAGCCCAATTACGTCCAGGGCGGGGCCATGGACTACCCCTTCCAGCTGCCCGAGACGCGGGCCGTCAACGACTTCCTCATGGCCCACCCGAACATCGCCGGCGTCCAGAGCTACCACAACACCGGGGGCATGATCCTCCGCGGGCCGGGGGCCGAGCCCGCGGGCGAATACCCGATGTCCGACGTCCGCTTCTACGAGGAGCTCGGCCGCAGCGGCGAGCGCATCCTCCCGTTCTACCGCTACCTCGTCATCTGGAGCGGCCTCTACACCGTCCACGGCGGGTTCATCGACTGGACGAACGACGGGCTGGGGGTCATCTCGTTCTCCAACGAGCTCTGGAGCGGCGAGCAGTACTTCACCAGCCCGGCCCTCAAGGACCAGCAGAAGGACCCGTCGAGCCCGATCGCGCCCCAGGTGTCGCGCTATTTCTTCGACCGGCATCTCGAGTTCGGCGACCAGTTCGTCGAATGGACGCCCTTCGACCATCCCCAGTACGGGAAGGTCGAGATGGGCGGCGTCTGGAAGAAGTTCCAGGGCCGGGTCCCGCCGCGGTTCATGAACGAGGAGCTCTGCCACCGCAACATGGCCTTCACACTTTACCAGGCCGACGAGATGCCGATCGTCAAGGTGGGCGGGGCGTCGGTCGAGGCCGTCGGCGGCGGGGTCTTCCGGGTCTTCGTCGACATCACCAATCCCAAGACGGCGCCGACGATCATGGCCAAGGCGGCCCAGAACGGCGTCGTCCGGCCCGACCTGCTGACCGTCGAGGGCCGGGGCGTCGAGGTCATCGCCGCCGGGTTCATCGACAACAAGGAGGTCTACAAGGTCCGGCCGTCCGTGACCCCGCTCATCGACCAGAAGGACCTCAAGCGCATCCTGGTCCGCAACGGCCACCCCGGAAAGACCGCGCGGACCATCATGTACCTCGTCAAGGGCTCGGGGGCCATGACCGTCAGCTACGACAGCGTCAAAGGAGGGAAGGCGAGCGCGACCGTCAACCTGCGCTGAAGACGGGCTCTGTCGGCTGCCGAGGGGCCTCGGGGATCGCCCTCGGTCGCTGCGGTGATTCCGGGCGCCTGCGAGCTGGCCGGTCTCGGCGGCTCGCGAAACTCGCGGGATCCAGACTAGCCCTCAGGATAGCAGGCTCGGACATCGCG
>VGJC01000004.1 GCA_016867635.1 Candidatus Aminicenantota bacterium
ATTTCCGCAAGGCCCTGGAGATCGCCCCGAACGACCTGGAGGCCCTTCTCGGGATCGAAAGATGCTACGAGCGCCTGAGCGACGGTCCGAAGGCGGCCGAGGCCCGCCGGACGATCGGGACCCTTCTGTCGCCCGCCATTGTGGAACTCGATCCAAAACCCATCGAAAAGGGGGGGGCGAGAACGGTCGAGCTCGTCCTCGACGGCCGGCCGCGGGCCTTGCGGATCGAATTCGAGTCCCCCGGAGCCGGGGCCCGTCCCTTGGTCGCCGTGGTCTTCAACGGCCGTGTCGTCCGGGAGGGGTTCCTGGAAGAGGGCGCCCTGGCCTTCCCGGCGTCGCCCCGGGTGGGACCGAATTCCATCGAGATCGCCGCCGTCGGGGAGGCCCTCAGTCCGCTCAGGATCGTTCTGAGCGAGGTCTCCCGCTAGACGAACCTGGTTTTATTCATATTATTGAAAATAAATTTGATAGGCGCGCAATTCGAAGGTCTTCAAAGCGCCCCGCCGGGGAAGTGCTTGACAATCCTCAAGGCAGGCGCATATCATTAAGGCGGCTAAGGAGGCGTCTATGAACAAAGATGCCAAAGTATCTCTTGGAGGAGCGGTCTGTCTGGCCCTGATCCTCATTCTGTCCCCGCCGGCGGCGGTCTCCCAGACGCCCGCCAAGGGGAACCTGATCGGCTTCGTTTTCGAGGGGGACGGATCGACCCCTGTTCCGGGGGCGGTCGTCTTCATCAAGAACGTGACCACGGGGAGCGTTGAGGAGAGCTCCGTCTCCGACGCTCTGGGCATTTTCAAGGCCGAAGGTCTCGAGGCCGGGCTCTACGCCCTCGGCGTGAGCTCCGAACGGGGCCGCTACAATTCGCAGGATTTCTTCGGCGTCAAGCCCGGCGAGACCGCCAAGATCTCGATCGCCCTCAGCCCGTATGAGACGGAGGCCGTCGCCGCGGCCGCCGCGGCCGTCATCCAGGAGCAGAGGGACAAGGGAGAAGCGTTCATCGGGCGCGTCTCCCGATACCTTGCCCAGACCAAACAAGTGGAGGTCGAGATAGAGATCGGCTTGCTTCAGTCGACGGACCGGCTCCACATCAAGGGCGACGTCACGGATCACTACTTGGACGTCCGGGGCCTCACGGCCTACGGCGCCAAGGCCAAGCGCGTCCTGTCGGGCCAGACGGCCCTGCTCGCCTCGTCGAAGGCCTGCGTGCCCGGAGATTTCGTCTACGTCGTCTGCGCGCGGGGCATCCCGCCCTTCTTCCTCGCTCCCCTCGGTGTCGCCGCCATCGTGGCCGGGGCCGTCCCCTTGAGCGCGATCTACAAGGAAGAAGAGATCTCCACGTTCACGATCAAGAA
The DNA here is from genome assembly GCA_016867635.1 of Candidatus Aminicenantota bacterium. Taxonomy (GTDB): domain Bacteria; phylum Acidobacteriota; class Aminicenantia; order Aminicenantales; family Saccharicenantaceae; genus RBG-16-66-30. The sequence continues at coordinate 1,353 of VGJC01000004.1, forward strand.
ATAGCCGGGCCGCGTCCCGCTCCTCGGCCCGCTCCTGATTGGGCTCCCGAAGTGCGTTCCTCCGACGTCAACCGTCTTCTCGTGCTCGCTTCCCGCCTCGACCCCGGGCCGGAAGCGCTCCGTGAAACGGCGGCTATCCTCGGCCGCGGACCGGATTGGGACCGGCTTCGCGCCCGGGCGAACGAAGAAGGCGCGCTTCCGCTGCTCTATCGCAACCTCCAGGCGTCCGGGGACGCCGTGCCCGCGGCGGCCCTGGACGGGCTGCGGGCCGGATACCTCTTGAATCTGGCCCGCAATTCCCGGATCTACAGGGGCCTCGAGCCGTTCCTGGAGGCCGTCCGAAGGCAGGACCTCAGAGCCGCCCTGACCAAGGGCAGCCGGCTGGCCCTGACCCTCTATCCCGACATCGCCCTCCGGCCGTTCTGGGACGTGGACGTCGTCGTCCACCCCGCGGATTGGCCGGCCGTGAGAACGGTTATCGCGGAGCTCGGTTACCTGGAAGCCTCGGGCGACGCCCGTCTTTTCGACCCCGAAGACGCGACCCTCCATTGGGCGTATTCCCCCTACTTCAAAAAGGACGGGATCTTCCTGGAGATCCACTTCAATTTTCCGGGCCTTCACTTCCCGCGGCCGACGCCCGAGGACGTGTGGACGTCGACCCGGCGAGCGCCCGTCGGGCAGACCGAGGCTCTCGTCCTTTCGCCCGAGCACGAGTTCTGCCATCTCTGCCTCCACGCCCAACAGCATTCCTATCATAAGCTCCTCTGGCTGACGGATATCGCCGAGCTGGCCGTGCAGGAAGGACTGGATTGGGACCGGATCCGGGCGGTCTGTCGCGCGTCCGGGACCGGCGCGCCCGTGTTCCACGCCCTCCGCCTGGTCAACGCGCTCTGGCCGGGGACCTTGCCGGGCGGCCTCATCGATGGGTTCCGGCCTGGCCCCGGGCCGCGGGCCGGGCTTCGTTTCCTCTGGCCCGAGAGAGCCGTGGCCGGACGGACCTTGTCGTTCGCCTGGCCCTATTACATGCCTTCCCTGTTTTCCCTGTGGGAGCGCAAGGACCCCGTATTGGCCTGGCGCACCCTGTCGGGAATTCTCTTTCCTCCCCGGGCCTGGATGGCCCAATTCCCCGACGCGACAGGACGCTTCCCGGGCGTTTACGGCCGCTATGCCGGGCGGATCTTCCGGCCTCTATTCATGACCGTCAAGCGGATGGTGACCAAAATATGAGCGGCGCGCCGGCGGTCCTGGCCGAGAGCCTCGTCAAGAGGTATCCGGTCCTCGGGGGGGTCCGGGATATCGTCCGCCGTCCCTTCCGGAAGCGGACGACAACGGCCCTGGACGGCTTGAGCCTTCAGGTCGGCCGGGGCCGCGCCTTCTGCCTCCTCGGTCCGAACGGGGCGGGGAAGACGACGTTGATCAAGGTCCTGACGACGCTCGTGCTTCCGGACGGGGGCCGGGCGCTCGTCAACGGGCATGACGTCGTCCGGCGGCCCGGCCTCGTCAAAGACACCGTCGGCTACGCCATCAACGACGAGAGAAGCTTCTACTGGCGGCTGACCGGGCGCCAGAACCTGGAGTTTTTCGGGGCCCTGGTCGGGCTCCGCGGGCCCGGCCGGGATGCCAAGATCTCCGAGGTCCTGCGGCTGACCGGGCTCGAGGCGGCCGCGGGCCTGAGATTCAACGCGTATTCCACGGGCATGCGACAGATGCTGGCTTTCGCCCGGGCCCTGCTGACCGACGCCGACCTTCTCTTCGTCGACGAGCCGACCCGCTCGCTCGATCCCCTGGCGGCCGACAAGGTCCGAACCTTTCTGCGGCGGGAGCTCGTGGACCGCAGGGGGAAGACGGTGTTTTGGGCGACCCACGATCTGGCCGAGGCCGCTTCCATGGCCCACGAGATCGCGGTCATCGACCGCGGCCGGGTCCGGCTCCAGGGGTCCCCGTCCGCCTTGGCGGGGGGGGCCGCAGGCACGCTGCGGGAGGTTTACGAAAGCGCCCTGGCCGCGGGACGCGGGGCGGACGAGGAAAGGAAGGCCCCGGTCCCGGAGCAAGGGGGCGGGCCGTGAGCGGCGCGCGCAGGGCAGCCCGGTTCGCGGGAAAGCTCCTGGCCTTCCTCCGCCGGGACTTCCTCGAGGCCCTGACCTACAGGTTCACGTTCGTTTCCTCGCTCTTCGGCATCTTCCTGTCCTCGGCGACGTTCTATTTCGTCTCCCGGCTCGTCCCTCCGGGCGCGCCTTCGCTCGAGCCCTTCGGCGGCGACTTCTTCGCCTTCGCCGTCGTGGGCGTCGCTTTCTCGAGCCTGCTCGGCATCTTCCAGGAAGGCCTGCCCTCGGTCATCCGCGGGGCCCAGGTCACCGGGACGCTCGAAGCGCTCCTCGTGACCCGGACCTCCGTTCCCACGGTCCTTCTGGGATCGTCGCTGTATTCCCTTCTCTTCCAGGTGCTCCGGACCGGCCTCCACATCGGCTTGGCCGTGGCCGTCTTCGGCCTCGAGCTCGGGCGGGTCAACGTCCCGGGCCTTCTCTCCGTTCTCTTTCTGACGGCCCTCTGTTTTCTCAGCATCGGCGTCCTGTCGGCCAGCTTCATTCTCGTCTATAAGTCGGGCAACCCTTTCGGTTGGATCTTCGGCGGCGTCTCCGGGCTGCTCGGCGGGGTCGTTTTTCCGGTCTCTCTCCTTCCGGACTGGATCCGCTGGGTGTCGGCCCTGCTGCCTGTCACTCACGCGCTCAACGGGACGAGGAAGAGCCTGCTGGCCTCGGCGGCCTTGGCCGACATCCTGCCTTCGATCGCCGCGCTGGCGATGTTCGACGCCGTTCTGCTGCCCCTCAGCCTGATCGCGTTCCGGCTGGCCCTGCGCAAGGCCAAGAAAGACGGGACGCTGACCCACTACTGATCCCGCCCTCCTTTCCGGCCCTTTCGATCCCCACCCTTTTCTGTCGCCGGCGAAGTCCGCCGTGAGGCGGAGCCGGGCGCCGCCTCCTGTTCTCTTGAGCGTGATTCTGCTAACATGGAGACGGACTTTTCGACATGGCTAAAATAAATTCCCTGCTGACCGTCGCGGCCGTTCTCCTCTTCGTGCCCGCCCGGGGCGTCGAATTGGGCCCCGAGGTCCGGGCCAAGGCCGAAAAGGTCCAGGCCGCGCTCCGGACGATCGAGACGGAGGCGCGAAGGATGAGCCCGGGTCAGAGGTCCATGACCTTCAGCGAAGCGGAGTTCAACGCCTGGATCGCGTTCCGCCTGGACGAGGAGAAAGAGCCCTACGTCAAGAGCGCCGAATTCAAGCTGCTGGCGGACGACAAGGTCGAAGGGCGGATCCTGCTAGTTCTGGGCCGGAGCCCGGCCGGCGGGCTTCTCTCCGAGCGCCAGGACCTCGTCTTCTCGGCCGGGTTCGAGGCCCGCGAAGGCCGCATCAGGATCGGCTTGGACAGCCTGTTCCTCGGCACCCAGAAGCTGTCCCCTTCGGTCATCGACCTCATCATCGGCGTCGTCTCCAGGCTTCAGGGAGCCGAGCCGACCAGCATTCGGGACTGGTACGACCTTCCCCCGGGCGTGGAGAAGCTGCGGACGCAGCCGGGCCGCCTCGTCGTGATCTATTGACAGCGGCAGGAGAGAGAACGGAATGATCCGGGTCATCAGCGGCATCTACAAGGGCCGGCGGCTGAAGCTCGTGCCCAGCCTTTCGGTCCGGCCCATGCAGGACAAGGTCAAGGGGGCCCTGTTCAGCATCGTCCGGGACCGCCTCAAGGGCAGCGTCTGCCTCGACGGCTTCGCCGGCACGGGTTCTGTGGGGCTCGAGGCCCTCAGCCGGGGCGCGGAAAGGGTCGTCTTCGTCGACGAGTTCTTCCCGGCCGTCAAGGTCATCCGGGCCAACGTCGCCAAGTGCGAAGCCGAGGACAAGGCCGTCGTCCTGCACCGGGAGTTCAACCGGGCGGCGATCGACCTGGCCAAGAAGAACGTCCGGTTCGATCTCGTCTTCCTGGACCCCCCCTACAAGCTCCTCGAGGAGAGGAACCCTCTCAGGGTCCTTCGCAAAAGGGAGCTCCTCAAGCCGGGCGGGCTCATCGTCCTGCGCCATTATTACCGGGTCAAGCCGGCCGAGGGGGACTTCAAGCTCCGGCGCCGGGTGACCCTCGGCGACGACGTCCTGTCCTTTTACGGCGGGGAAGAGAACGAAGAGGAACTATGAAGATAAAGAAAACGAAGGCCACCCCTTTATGGACCGAAGCCCCCCTGGTCGAAGAACGGGAGATCTTTTCCGACCTGGCCGTCAAGAAAGGCAGCTCTCTTTTCCTGGGCCGCTACTCCATGAAGGAGGTCCTGGCGGTCCTCGACAAGAGAAGCTTCTTCAAGGAAGCCCGCAAGCGGTTCCTCTGGCCTCTGGCCTTCGAGCTCGACTCGTCGGAGTATCCCCTCCAAAGACTGCAGATCTTCCTCCGGGAAGCGAAGCCCGAGAACACGATCGTCGACATCAAGCTCAAGGAAGCCGAGTTCGTCCCGAAAGGCGCCCTGGAAGGCCTGCCGCCCATGCCGCCCCAAAAGGCTCTGGCTTTCGAATGGCTGACCCTCCAGAACCCGGTCCTGAAGTTCTCCGAGCACTTCACGCCCCTGCCGGGCCAGGCCCTTCCCGGCCTGAGCCTGGGCCCGAAAGTCCTCCATCTTTTCATGTACGTGGGCCGGGTCGCCCGCAAGGACTGTCTGCTGGCCTTCCCGGCCTATTTCCACAACGCCCTGCTCTTCTCGCGCTATTTCCGGTTCTGGAATCCGGGCAAGGAAGGGGAGGTCCTGGCCATCCGCGGCCTGTTCAGCCACTCGCCTCTCAAGCAGCTGGCCTGGGTCGTCCATCTGAACTGCCTGAAAAAGGGGGACGGAACCCCCTACGAGTGGACGGCCGAGGAGCAGGTCCTGCCCTTGAGCCGGGCCCTCAAGGCGTATTTCGACTCGCGGGAGTACCGGGACGCGGTCAAAACGGCCCGGAAGAACCAGGTGTTCACCGTGGACTGGGCGGAATTCGAACAGAAGTCCAAAGACATCCCGGCGCTTTGCGGCGGCCTTTGAAATCTGCTATAATCCCCGCTCAAGGAGATCGACCCATGAAGAAAGACGTCCATCCCCAATACCAGGAATGCGTCGTGACCTGCGCCTGCGGGAGCACCTTCAAGACCCGCTCCACGAAGAAGGAGATCCGGGTCGAGATCTGCTCCCAGTGCCATCCCTTCTTCACCGGAAAACAGAAGTTCATCGACAGCGCGGGACGAGTCGAGAAGTTCAAGAAGAAATTCGGCGACGCCGAGGACATCAAGCGCGCCAAGGCCGCCGCGAAGGCCAAGCCCGCCAAAGCGGCCAAGCCTGTCAAGGCCGCCAAGACCGCGAAAGCCAAGAAGAGCCTCAAGACGCCCAAAAAATCCGCCTGATGATCCGGGAACTGCAGGCGATCGAGGACAAATACCGCCGCCTGACGCTCTCGCTCGCCGACCCCGCCCTGGCCTCCGCCCCCCAGAAGATCCGCGAGCTGGCCAAGGAACGGTCCGAGCTGGAGCCCGTCGTCCGCAAGTTCGAGGATTACAAGAGAGCCCGCAAGGACCTGGCCGATGTCCGGCAGCTCGTCTCCGACCCCGGGATCGAACCCGACCTCCGCGGGATGGCCGAGACCGAGGCCGAGAAGCTCGAGCAGCGGGAGCGGGCCCTCGAGTCCGAGCTGCGCACCATGCTCCTGCCCAAGGACCCCTACGACGACAAGAACGTCATCCTCGAGATCCGGGCCGGGGCCGGCGGGGACGAGGCCTCGCTCTTCGCCCAGGACCTGTTCCGCATGTACTCCCGGTTCGCCGAGAACAAGGGCTGGAAGTTCGAGGTCTTGGACACCAGCACCTCGCCCATCGGCGGGCTCAAGGAGGCCATCGGGAACATCCGGGGCAAGGGGGCCTATTCGATCCTGAAGTACGAGAGCGGCGTTCATCGCGTCCAGAGGGTCCCGAGGACGGAGGCCTCAGGGCGCATCCACACCTCGACCGCCACGGTGGCCGTCCTTCCGGAAGCCGACGACATCGACGTCAAGCTCGATCCCAAGGACCTCAAGATCGAGGCCTTCGGCTCTTCGGGACCGGGCGGGCAGAGCGTCAACCGGAACTACACGGCCATCCGGGTCACGCACAAGCCCTCGGGCCTGGTCGTCTCCTGCCAGGACGAGAAATCCCAGCACCGGAACAAGGAAAAGGCGCTCCGGGTCCTGCGCTCCCGGCTCATGGATATCGCCCAGAGGGAGCAGCATGACGCCATCGCCCAGAACCGCAGGTCCCAGGTCGGGACGGGGGAGAGGAGCGAGAAGATCCGGACCTACAATTTCCCCCAATCCCGGATCACGGACCATCGCTTGAACGAGAACTTTCACAACGTCGAGGCCATCCTGGACGGGGAGATCGACGAGATCCTGGAAAAGCTCATCCGCCAGGCCCAGGCGCAGGCCCTCGGGAGCGCGTCCGGTGACCCCGGCTAAGCGCCCGGAACCGGGGTCCAAGTCCCTCCTCGATCTCTACCGGCTCGGCGTTTCCCTCCTCGAGGGCCGCCCCCAGGCCGGCCTCGAAGCCAAAGTCCTGCTGCTCAAAGCCGCCGCTCTCCCCGAGGAGAGATATTTCGCGGCCCCCGACTCTCCCTGCCCGCCGAGGGCCGAGGCTTCGTTCCTCCGCCTGGTCGAGAAGAGGAGAAGGGGAGTGCCGCTGTCTTACCTGACGGGCGTCAAGGAGTTCTGGTCCATGCCCTTGAGGGTCTCTCCGTCCGTTCTTGTCCCCCGCCCGGAGACCGAGGTCATCGTCGAGAAGGTCCTCGAGCTTTCCACGCGCGAGAAGGAGACCATCTTGGACCTCGGGACGGGGAGCGGCAACATCGCCATCGCCCTGGCCAAGGAATTGCCCCAGGCCCGGGTCGTGGCCGCCGACATCTCGGAGCGGGCCCTGCGGGTGGCCCGCGGCAACGCCGCCTCCCACAAGGTCAAGCGGGTCGAATTCCTGAAGAGCGACCTGTTCTCGGCCTTCCGGGGCACGGGGGCCCGGTTCGATTTCATCCTGTCCAACCCGCCCTACGTGTCGCGCGCGGAATGGGACAGCCTGCCCGCCGAGGTCCGGGAGTTCGAGCCGCGCCGGGCCCTGCTGGCCGGGGATTCCGGACTGGAGATGATCTCGCGCCTGGCGCGCCGGGCCGGCTCGTTCCTGCGGCCCGGCGGCTATCTCATCTTCGAGATCGGGGACGGCCAGCGGGACCGGGTCCTGTCGCTCTTCGGGCGGCGCTGGACCGAGATCGAGACGGCCTGGGACCTGGCCGGCAAGCCCCGGGTCATCACCGCCCGGCGGGCCTGAGCGCCCGGCGCCGGGGCGGCTTCAAGAAGCGGGGGCTTTTTCGGGAACCAGGGCCCGGTAATCGTCCAGAGGGGGCAGGATCCGGGTCGTCTCGAAACGGATCTTCTCCCAGACGGCCAGATCGAGGCCGCAGAAAGCGTCCACGATCCGGGGGTCGAACTGGCTTCCCGCGTGGCCTGTCAACTCCCGCCGGGCGACGCGGAAGTCACGGGGCGCGCGGTAGGGCCGGTGGGAGGTCACGGCGTCGAGCGTGTCGGCGACGGCGAAGATCCGGGCCTCGAGCGGAATGGTCTCGCCCTTCAGCCCTCGCGGATAACCCGTGCCGTCGAATCGTTCGTGATGACAGAGGATGATATTCCCCACTTCCGGGACCAGCTTGACGTCGCGGACCAGCCCGTAACCCATGGCGGGGTGCCGCTTGATGACCTCCCACTCTTTCGGGGTCAGGGCGCCGGGCTTCTTCAGGATGGAATCCGGGATGGCCATTTTCCCCGAGTCGTGGAGAAGGGCCCCTTTGCGGATGCTCTCGAGCGCCCGCGGATCGCGGATGCCCAGAGCCTCGGCCAGGACGTGACTGTAGCGGGCCACGGTCTTGGAATGGCCGTAGGTCTCGACGTCCCGGAGGTCCAGGGCGGCCATGAAGTTCTCCAGGGTCGAGTCGTAGGCCTCTTCGAGCTCGCGGGACCGGCGGAGATGAAGGGCCAGCTCCTTCTTGAGCCGTTTCACCTCCAGGCGGAGCGTCTCTTCGCTCATGCCGCTTTATATACCCTTTTCCTCTCCCTTATTCAAGCCGGGCCCCCGGCAGGGAGCCGGCCCGTAGGCCGATTTCTTCCCTTGACAGAGGCCTTCCCGAATGAGCATAATATGTCCGCCAAGGCTAAGGAGCGGTCAATGGAACACGACGGCGATTTTATCAGGGAGTCCACCCGGGTCATCGACGAGGTCGAGGGCCAGCTGGACCGGCTTCTCCAGAAGAAATTCGGCGACGTCGACAGGGGCCTCGAAGAGCTCATCAACAGGGAGAGAGAGGCCGCCCTGCGGCGCAAGGACGAGATCGAGAAGGAATTCCAGAAAGAGCGGGAGGTCCTCGTCGACTACCGGACCATGGTCCGCGAGTTCGAGGAGGAGCGCGGCCGACTTCTGAGCGAGGCCCGGGAGCGCTTCGACAAGGTCCTCCGCTTCCAGGCGGAGATCGAGAGCCTCGCGAGATACACGGTCGAGGAGATCAAGAAGGTCAACGAGATCCAGGACCGCCTCGAGGGGCTGAGAACGAAGACCTCGGAAAAGGCGGCCTTCCTCAAGAACGATCTCCGGGAAAGGTTTGGGATCGTGGCCGAGGTCATGGAGGACGAGCCCAAGCCGCTCGACCTGGACCTCGACCAGGAGCTGGAGAAGCTGAGAAAGATCAAGGAGCTGCTGGCCGTCGAATCGGCCGCCGCCGATCTCGGCATGACGGCCGGCGAGCCGGCCGCCCGGGACGGCCTGGCCGAGATGGACGCCGAGACCGGCGACGCCTCCTTCTCGATCCCCGAGATCCAGGACCTCATCGCCGGATCGGCCGCGCCCGAAAGCCCCGGGCCCGACGTCCCGGAACCCCCCGCGGGAACCGCCCCTCCCGAAACACCCGCCCTGCCGAAAGAAGATGGAGAAGGGACGGAAGGGGCCCTGGCCGCCGAGCTCGAAGCCTGCCGCCGGACGGAGCCGGCCAACGGAAGCGGCGAGATCCACTATTTCCAGAAAGACCGGACGGTCATCATCGACCCGGAAAAGCTGTTCGAGTCCGCCGACAAGACCCTCGAGGAAGCCGGGCGGCTCTCGCTCAAGCTCGGGCTGACCGAATCGCCCAAGGACCAGTTCTTCATCAAGCAGGAGCTCATCAACTGGCAGGAGGGGCTGAGAGGGCTGCTCCTGAGGATCATCAAGATGTGCGAGAAGAGCGCCTGGGGCCTGCCCAGCTTCACTCGGGAGATCCTCGGCACCGACGCCTTGCGGGGCTTCCTCGAGCGTCTGAGCATGGAGAATTGGAGCAACCCCGAGGAGTTCGCCTCTTTCTCGGCAGCGATAGGGGGGATGAGGAAGGCGTTCCAGGCCCGGATCGAGCCCCGGATCGCGTACCTTCGGTCCCTGCGGCAGGACCTCGACGCCGAATAGCGGGCCGCCCGCCCGCCCGAACCCGCCGTCAGGAGAGCGGCAGGCTCCTTTTCTGGAAATGGGAGAGGTAGTCTTCCAGGCCCCGGATCTCCGAGTCGCCCATCTCGCGGAACCTCAGCCCCGAATAATAGAGCGGCGTTTCGCCCTCCGCTTTTTCCGAGTAGATGACGTCGCTGCGGATGAGGTTGGCCTTGTCTTCGAGGACCAGGATGGTGTCCAGCGTTTTGGCGGGAGGGAGCCTCGTTTCCGAAACGATCCGCACTCCTCCCAGGCTGATGTTGACGGTCTTGGCGATCCTGAAACCGCCGTTCTCGCGGAACATGAGGACCGTCGAGGCGGGGGTCCGCTCGTAACGCCTCTTCTCCCGGAAGGAACGGTCGGGGGCGGGCGGACGGGAAGGCTTCCTGTTCTCGTCCGGCTTGTCCCCAAGATAGCTGCAGACACGGTTCTTCGTGACCGGGCCGGCCCCCGTCGGCCTCAGATCGGCCCGGCGCTTGCCCTTGGCCTCGGCCAGGGCCAGGTCCGCCTCCCCGGCCAGGCGCTTGAGGTCGGTCTTGGAGAGGGCGTGATCGCTCGACGTCCTGGGGAACACGGTCACTCCGAAGGACATGGTCAGGTTGTTCCCGGGCTGGAATTCCTGGAACTCGAAATAGAAGTCCTCGACGTTCTTCCGGATCCGCTCCGTGAGCTGGGCGGACTCGTCCCGGTTCTTGACGCCGGTCAGGAAGAAGAGGAACTCCTCTCCCCCGTAACGGCAGAGAAGGTCCTCTTCCCGGATGGAGATCTTGAGGATGCCGGCCAGCTCCCGGAGCAGCTTGTTGCCCGCCTCGTGACCGTTCCTGTCGTTGTAGTTCTTGAACCAGTCCACGTCGCCCATGACCAGGGCCATGAAGCCCTCCTCCCGACGACGCTTGCCCAGGGCGTTGACCCTCTGGAGGACCTTCTCGAAAAAGGGCTCCGGCCGGAGGAGACCGGTCAGGGCGTCGTACTGGATGAGGTTGAGCTTGGTCATGGCGATGGCCATGTGCTCGCAGAGGCCGCGCAGGATCCGCTGGTCCTCCGGGGTGAAGCCGTCGGGACCGGGTCTCGCCGCGACCGTCTTGTTGTAGACCTCGACGACGCCGATGACCGTCCGGTCGTGCATGACGGGGACGCCCAACAGGCTCTTGAGCGGCGACCTGAGGAACTCCTGGTACCGGCGGCTGAGCCTCCGGTCGAACCCGAGGACGGGGATGTTGACGTCGTGGCCGAAGCGGGCGACGGAAGCCGCGAAATCCTGGGCGTCGAGGGGGGCGACGTATTTCGAGAATTCCGAATGGGAGAGAAAGGAGCTGTCCCAGACAAGCGGTTTGAGGTAGCGGCCCAGGGTCTCGTTCTCCTCGACGATGTAGACCGTGGCGCTCGCGGCCTGGACGATGTCCCGGATGTCCGGGACGACGTCGAGGAGGCTGCTGACATCGTCCGCCCCGTAGATCTTCCGGAGCACGGCTTCGACCCGCAGCCGCTCCTTCTGGGACCCGACGTACTTGGACTCGATGGCGATCCGTTTCTCGATCTCGCGGAGGAAGCGCGTGTTGAGAAGGCCCTTGATCTCCTGGATCTCCGCGCAGACATCCTGGACCTTGGCTTCCTGCTGTCGGAGGGAGCGCTTGAGGGCGGCCGCTTCCGCTTTCAGGCGGGCGTGGTCCCAGGCCCGCCCGAGGGCCCTCGCGAAGGACTCTTCCCGGGGGTCTTCCGGGGAGGTCAGGGCGCCGTCGACGAAAACGCCGGGAGGGAACCCCCCGGCGGCCCGTTCGAGGAGGTCCGGGTCGGCAGCGGTCAAGAGGACGGCTGTCGAGGGCTCGATCCGCGTTCCCGGGGGATCGGCCAGGACGGCCCCCGCGTCCATCACGGCGACGGCGACAGTCTCTCCCGCGATCTCCCGCCAGGCCTTGCCCTCGGCCGTCTCCCCGGACGCCGGCCCGAACTTGCGGGCCAGCCGGGCGAGGCGTTCGCCCTCCGAGGAAGATGGATTGATTATCAGGATCCGTTTCTGGGTCATTGCCCTCGCCGCCTGACAGTTGAAACCTTGGCCACCTTCAATATACCGATTTTCGGGACCGCGTCAATCTCTTTTTTCGGCCGACTTTTTGAATCCGGCTCAGGGGATATGGTATATTTTCCGCCAGGAGGTCGCCCATGGTCCCCAAGAGCACGGATACGATCCCGACGGTCCGGGCCCCCCGAGGGGCACGCCTGCGCACAAAGGGCTGGTCTCAGGAAGGCGCCCTGCGGATGCTGATGAACAACCTCGATCCCCAGGTCGCGGAGCGCCCCCGCGAGCTGATCGTCTACGGAGGGACCGGCAAGGCGGCCCGCAACTGGGAGTCTTTCCGGGCCATCGTCGCCAGCCTCAAGACGCTCGAGAACGACGAGACCCTGGTCGTGCAATCCGGCAAACCGGTCGCGGTCTTCAAGACCCACCCCGAGGCGCCTCGGGTCCTCATCGCCAATGCCCTGATCGTGCCCAAGTGGGCGACATGGGACGAGTTCCGCCGCCTGGAAGCCTTGGGCCTGACGATGTACGGGCAGATGACGGCCGGGAGCTGGATCTACATCGGGACCCAGGGCATCCTCCAGGGGACGTACGAGACCCTGGCCGAAGCGGCCCGCCGGCATTTCGGGGGCTCGCTCAGGGGCACCCTGACCCTGACGGCGGGGTTGGGGGGCATGGGCGGCGCCCAGCCCCTGGCCGTGACCATGAACGACGGCGTGGCCATCGTCGTCGAGGTCGATGCCCACCGCATCCGGAGGCGGCTGGACACGCGGTACGTCGACCGGATGACCGCCAGCCTCGACGAGGCCCTGGGCCTGGCCCGCGAAGCCATGAAAAAAGGCCGGCCCCTGTCCATCGCCCTTCTCGGCAACGCCGCCGACGTCGTCCCGGAGTTCGTCCGCCGGGGGGTGACGCCGGATATCCTCACCGACCAGACCTCGGCCCACGACGAGCTCAGCGGGTACGTTCCCCACGGCCTGCCCTACGAGGACGCGCTGGCCCTCAGGATAAAGGACCCGGAAGACTACATCCGCCGCTCCTACGAGTCGATGGCCGTCCACGTCGAGGCCATGCTCGAGCTGCGGAAAAGAGGGGCCCGGGCTTTCGACTACGGCAACAATATCCGCGGCCAGGCCCAGAAAGCCGGGGTCGCGGACGCCTTCGACATCCCGGGCTTCGTCCCGGAGTATATCCGCCCCCTCTTCTGTCAAGGCAAGGGGCCGTTCCGCTGGGCGGCGCTTTCGGGAAGGCCGCGGGACATCTACGCCACCGACGAGGCCGTCGTCCGGGAGTTCCCGGAGGACGAAGCCCTGGCCCGCTGGATCCGCAAGGCCCGGGAGCAGGTCAAGTTCCAGGGGCTGCCGGCGCGCATCTGCTGGCTCGGCTACGGCGAGCGGGCCCGGTTCGGGGCGGTCATCAACCGTCTCGTGAAGAAGGGGACGATCGGCGCGCCGATCGTCATCGGGCGCGACCATCTCGACACGGGGTCGGTGGCCTCGCCGAACCGGGAGACCGAGGGCATGAGGGACGGCTCCGACGCCATCGCCGACTGGCCCGTGCTCAACGCCCTTCTCAACGCCGTCTGCGGCGCGTCGTGGGTCTCCGTCCATCACGGCGGGGGAGTGGGCATCGGGCTGTCCATCCACGCCGGCATGGTCATCGTCGCCGACGGGACGCCGGCCACCGGCCGCCGGCTGGAACGCGTCCTGACGGCGGACCCGGGGCTCGGCGTCGCGCGCCATGCCGACGCCGGCTATCCCGAGGCCGTCGCCTGCGCCAAAGAAAGAGGGATCAGGATTCCGCTGCTGAAATAACGGCCGTCAAAAGGGAGTGACGCGAAGCGCGGTCTCCGGCGGGGCGATGTCAACATCGTTTTCCGGGCGCGCCCGGAGTCCGCTCGAAAGCCGAGTGGGATCAGGCGGTTAGACCGGACTTCCTTTTTTCTCTCTCTGGCACGCCGCTTGCTTTAGAGGGAGCGAAAGGAGATCCCAATGAAAAAACTGATCGTCGCGGTTCTGGCCGGTCTCGTTCTTCTCTCCGCCGTCCTGTTCTTCCCGCCGAGCGTCGCCGCCGAGGAGGTCGGGGGGTGCTTCCAAGAGCATGTGACGTGCCGGGAGCACGCCCTCAATCTCGACGCGCCCTGGTACCAGGTCACGCTGTTCCTGACGCTCTGCGACCTCGCGCTGGCCAAGTGCATCCTGCACCTGAGCATTTGAGCGGGCGGGGGCCCTCGTTTCCGGGGGCCCCCATTTTTTTTCAGAACGTGGCAGGGGGATCCAGAAAATGAAACGCACCAAGACAATGTTCGCCGTTCCGGCCCTGGTCTGCGTCCTGACGTCCTGGGCCGCCGTGTCGCCGGGAGGAGCGCGCCTCGACGGTCCGGTCCCGGGCTTCAAAGCCGTCGAAAGGACCGCGGCAGGCGAGAGGCCGGACGACGCCGTCCTGGCCCGTCCCGTGGCCCTGGCGTTCGACGGGAAGGAGATCCTCGTCGCCGACGCCCAGGAATGCGCGATCAAGGTGTTCGCCGAGGACGGGAGCTTCCTCCGGTCGATCGGCCGCAAAGGCGCCGGCCCCGGGGAGTTCTCGTTCCCGTCGGGGGTTTGCGTGTCCGGCGGGCGGATCTTCGTCGCGGACAAGTTCAACTTTCGCGTCCAGATCCTCGATCGGGAAGGGAAGCCGGAGGGCGGCTTCCGGCTCGACTTCCCGCCGGACAAGATCTACGCGCTCGGCGAAGGGACGATCCTGGTCACGAGCAACCCGAGCGGCCGCCCGATCCGGGAGAACATGCTCCGCCTCTTCGACCCCTCGGGAGCGCTCCTTTGGGAGGGGCTCGCGTCCCGGTCGTTCGGCGATCCGGTCTACGACACCTTCCGCAACATGTTCCTCGTCTGCCCGGACGGTTCGGACGGCTTCTTCATCGTCTATCGCAGCGAGGAGAGGGCCGTGCTTCGCTTCGGGCCCAAAGGGGATGCCCTCGGAGGGGTCCCGGTGGACGAGCGGTACGCTTTCAAGCCGGTCCGGCTGCCCTTCAAGGGCCCCACGAAGGTCCTCCTCGGCTTCTGCTGGGCGTCGGCCTTCGACCGGGGGCGCCTCTATCTCCTGGAGCCCGAGGCGGTCGACGGCCGGGACCTCGGCCCCGGCCGCCGCGTATCGGTCTTCGGCCGCGACGGAAGGATGCAGGCCGTCATCGATCTGCCGCGCCGGATCCACCGATTCACGGTCGACGGCGACCGCATCTACGCTCTCGACGAGGAAGGGGAGCTGGGTGTTTTCGAGGTCGCGAGATGATCCGCCCGGCGCTGGCCTTCCTGCTCGCCGCGGGGATGGGCGGGGCTTTGCCGGGCCTCGGGCGCGACCGCGACGGGGCCCGGATCTGCGCCTCCCTCGAGGAGGCCGTCCCGACCCCGGGCGGGGCCGTCCTGCTCGTCTTTTTCTCGACGGGATGCGCGATCTGCTTTGACGAGCTTCTCGAGGCGCGATATGCCGTCGAGCAAAACGGCTGGCCGGTGGCCGTGGTCGGGGTCCACCTCGGCCCCTACGAGGAGCTGCGCGCTTTCCTCGAAAAATACCGCTGGGACAAACCGGTCGTGTTCGACAGGCGCAAGCTGTTGTTCCGGAAGTTCAAGGTCGCGGTCGTCCCCGACCTTCTTCTTCTCATCGGGGACGAAGTCGTCCACCGGAGCGACCCCACCAGCGACCACCGTGTCCGACGGGATGAACTCCGGTTGTGCCTGGAGCGGATCTTCGGGCCCGGATCGGATCGGCCTCAGCTCAGATGACGGTGCCGTCGGGGATGACGGCGCCCTTGGGGACGACGATGAGGCCCTCGACGATGACGTGGCTCTCGGCGGTCTCGGAGCGCAGGCCGCCCCGGTTGACGAGCTTGACGCCGTGGCCGACGCGGGCGTTCTTGTCGATGATGGCGTTGCGGATCTCGCAGTCGCGCCCGATGCCGATGTCGGGGATCCCCGCTGCTCGGCTCTGGGCGAGGTCCTGGGCCGATTCGAAGTAGTCGGCGCCCATCATCACGGTCCGCTCGAGCGAGGAGTTCTCCCCGATCCGGGAGCGGATGCCGACGATGGACTGCCGGATGCGGGAGCGGTTGACGATGCTGCCTTCGCAGAGAATGGAGTTCTCGACCTCGGAAGCCAGGATCTTGGAGCCGGGCAGGAATCGGGCGTGGGTGAAGACCGGCCGCTGCTCGTCGTAGAAGTCGAAGCGGGGCAGGGGCCGGGCCAGGTCCATGTGGGCCTCGAAAAAGCTCGGGATGGTCCCGATGTCCTCCCAGTAGCCGTCGAAGAAGTGGCCGAAGACCCGGCGCTCGCGGATGGCGTGGGGGATGACCTCCCGGCCGAAATCCCGGTGCCCCGCGCCGGCCAGGAGGTCCCGCAGGACGCCCTGGTCGAAGAGATAGACCCCCATGGAGGCCAGATGGGTCCGGCCGCGGGCCGGCGTCTCGAAGCGGTCGAAGACCTCTTCGCCGACCGCCATCCGGGCGATCTCGCCCGGGTCCTTGGGCTTCTCGGCGAATTCCGTGATCCGCCCCGCCGCGTCGACCTTCATGACCCCGAACTCGGGCGCCTGATCGGCCCCGACCGGGGTCACGGCGATGCTGATCTCCGCTCCGGTATCCCTGTGGAAGGCGACGAACTTGCGGTAGTCCATGCGATAGAGATGGTCGCCCGACAGGATGAGGATCAGCGCCTTGGGATCGTCGATGACCGACAGGTTCTGCCGGACCGCGTCGGCCGTCCCCTGGTACCAGTTCCGGCTCTCGAGGGTCTGCTGGGCCGACAGGATGGTGATGAAGTCCCGGTGGAAGTCGTCGAACCGGTAGGTCGTGAAGATGTGGCGGTGGAGGGAGCGGCTGGCGAACTGGGTCAGGACGAAGATGCTGGAGACGCCCGAGTGGATGCAGTTGGAGATCGATATGTCGATGAGCCGGAAGCGCCCGGCCACGGGCACGGCGGGCTTGCTCCGGAACTTGGTCAGCGGGAAAAGGCGCGTGCCCTGGCCTCCGGCCATGATCAGGCTGACGACGTCTCCCATGCCCGCATTGTATCACGCCCGCGGCTTCGTACGCCATGAGCGGCCCGCTTCCCTGGGCAGGACGCTCGGGACGTTCCTCTCGCGGGGTGGGAAGGGGACATGTACCTCCGGTACGTGTCCCCGCGCCCTCGTTGGCGGGCGCGAGGGGTTTCCGGTATGATGGGGCCGATGCACGACGTCATCGTCATCGGGGCCGGGCTCGGCGGGCTGATGTCCGCGGCCAAGCTCGTCCGGGCGGGCCTGCGGGTCGTCGTCCTCGACAAGAAAGCCCTTCCCGGAGGGACGAGCTACGTCTTCCGGCGCGGAGGGTACGCCTTCCCGATGGGGCCGCTGTCGTTCAGCTTCCCCGGCCGGGTCCGGGAGCTGCTGGCCGAGGCCGGCATCGGCAGCCCGCCCGAATTCACGAAGAGCCGATTCGCGCTGCGGGCGCCAGGGCTGAGCCTGCTCATGTCCCAGCCCTTGGCCGGTCTCGAAAGCGAGCTGGCCGCCCGGTTTCCCGAAGAGAAGGCCGGACTCGCGGCTTTCTTCGCGGAGCTCAGGGAGATCAGCGCCGCGGCCGGCGACCTCGACCGCTGGCACCCGGGCTTCAGGCTGGTCCCGGGCGCGGGAGGGGAGGCCGTGCCCGACGGCGGGACCGCCGGCGACCGGATGCTCCGGGTGGCCGAGCTCTCCCGGACGCCGGGCGCGGAGCTGCTCGACCGGCTGGTCCGGGACGAGCGGCTGAGGAACTTCCTGGGCTCCATGGGCACGGGGCGCCCCGTCATGTCGCTGCTCAACCTGGGGCTGATGTGGCGCATCATGGCCGAGGAAGGCATCTGGTTCCCTTCCTGCGGCATCCACGGCCTGGCCGACCTTCTTGTCGCCCGGATCCGGGCCGGGGGAGGAGAGGTCCGCCTCGGTGCGGCCGTCCGCCGGATCCTCGTCCGGAACGGCCGGGCGGCGGGCGTCGTCACCGCGGGCGGCCGAACCGAGGAGGCCCCCTGGGTCGTTTCGAACGCCGATTACAAGACGACTTTCCTGGAGCTCATCGACGCGGGCGACATTCCCTTCGTCGACCTTTCGCCCATCCGGGAAACCCCCTACACGGGCTCGGAGCTGTGCGTCTATCTCGGGCTTCGCCCGGACCGCGTCGACCTTTCGGCCCTCGAGACCGAGCACCTGTTCTTCCGGGCGGAGATCAAGAAAGGGGGGGGCCGTGAACTCGAGGACTTCGACGACCGCGAGATCGAGATCTGTCACTGGTCAAGGAAGGCCCCCGATCTCGTTCCCTCGGGCCGGGCCGCCCTGGTCCTCAGAGCGGGCTTTCCCTACGGCCGTTTCGCTCCCCTGAGACTGGGAGAAAAAACGCGGCGGGAAGGCTACCGGGAGCTCAAGGCCCGCCTGGCGGGGCGCCTGGTGCGGACGGCCGAGCGCGCCTGTCCGGGACTTTCCCAAGCCGTCGAAACCATGGAAGCCGCGACGCCCGTGACCTACCGGGACTGGGGCGGCCGCTATGAGGGCTCCATCGCGGGGTGGACCTGGGGCCCGTCCGGGCCGGACGGGATGGCCCGCAAGCTCCTCGTGCGGACCGGGGTCGACGGCCTGCTGGCCGTGGGCGCCTACGCCGCGACGGAACTCTTCCTGGGCGGCGTGCCCACTGCTCTCACGACGGGCGGCCTGGCCGCCGACCTCGTCCTCGGCTCTACTTGAGCGCGTCCTGCACGGGGGCGATGTCGTCGATGATCCACATCCCCCGTCCGTTGGTGGCGATGACCAGGGCGTTGTCCCGGGGATGGATGGCGATGTCCCAGACGTAGTTCGTCGGCAGCCCGACGCCGAGCACGTTCCAGCTCTTTCCGCCGTCCAGGGTCACGTAGACCCCCGTGTCGGTTCCGGCGTAGAGGATGCCCGCTTTCTTGGGGTCCTCCCGGACGACGTTGACCGGCCCTCCGGGGATATTGGCCGCGATGCTCACCCAGGTCTTGCCGTAGTCGGTCGACTTGAAGATGTAGGGGTTGAAGTCGTCGTCGTGGCGGCCGACGAGAGTGACGTAGGCCGTGGCCGCGTCGTACTTGGAGGCGACGATCTTCCAGACGTGCTTGTTGAACGGCAGGCCCGCGGTGACCTCGGTCCAATTCTCGCCGCCGTTGCGGGTCACCCAGACCCGGCCGTCGTCGGTCCCGGCGTAGAGGAGGCCGAACTTGAAAGGCGACTCGTCAATGGCCGTGATCGTGGCGAAGGGGATGGCGTAGGGCCACTTGCCCTGCTGGGCCGGGTTGTTATAGGTCAGGTCGGGGCTGATGCGGTCCCAGCTGTCGCCGCGGTTCATGGACCGATACACGTATTGGAAGCCGTGGTAGACGACCTGGGGGTTGTGCGGCGAGAGAGCCAGACCCGCCAGCCACTGGCCGCGGTGTTCCGCCTCGCCCTCGGCGGGCTTGGGGAAGATGCGCGTCGCGGTCCACCGCCCGTCCTTGAGCTCGGCCCGCTCGAGCCGGCCGTAGAACGACGAAGAATAGACGGTGTTGGGGTCGGTCGGGTCGATGGCGTGGAGCGTGCCCTCGCCGCCCGGGGCGGTCTCCCACTTGGGCTGCATCGCGGCCATCCCGCGCCGGCCCGTCTGGGCCCCGGCCCCGCCCCGGAGGAGCGGGATCTGGCCGCGGTACGAGCCCTGGTCCTGGACCGACCCGTAGGCCCAGAACGGCGTCGAGTTGTCGAGCGAGACGTTGTAGAACTGGACGCTCGGGATGCCCTTGTGGAAGTCCCGCCACGTCTTGCCGCCGTCGTAGGAGACGTTGGCCCCGCCGTCGTTGACGTTGATGAGGTGGGTCGAGTCGTTGGGGTCGATCCACAGTCCGTGGTGGTCGCCGTGCAGGCCCTCCCAGTAGAGGTTGGTGAAGGTCTTGCCGCCGTCGGTCGATTTGGCCAGGCCCAGCCCCATGATGTAGACGGTGTTCTCGTCGCTGGGGTCGACCCGGATCTGGCCGAAGACCCAGCCGTAGGTGCCGCCGAAGCGCTCGAAGTATTCCGTCGCCGGATTGGCCTTGCGCCAGCTCTCGCCCTGGTCGTCGGAGCGGTAGATCTCGGCGCCGGTGATGCCCCGCTGGCGGGGCCGCCCGTAGGAGTCGAGCTCGCCGGCCCGGGCCTCGCGGCCGGGGGTGTGGTTATCGACGAAGGCGTAGACGACCTGAGGCTTGGACGCGCACAGGGCCAGGCCGGTGCGGCCGGTCAGCGCCGTGTCGGGGAGCCCGTTGGTCAGCAGCTTCCAGGTCTTGCCGCCGTCGGTCGTCTTGTGGAGGCCGTCCTCGCCGCCCGGCACAGGATCGCTCCAGCGGCGCCTGATGCGGTTCCAGCTCGAGGCGATCAAGGTGTCGGGGTTCTGGGGGTCCATGACGACGTCGATGACCCCGACCCGTTCGTTGACATAGAGGATCTTCTGCCAGGTCTTGCCGCCGTCGGCCGTCTTGTAGAGGCCGCGGTCGGGGTTGGTGGTCCATTCGTGGCCGGTGGACGCGACGTAGACGATGTCGGGGTTGGTCGGGTGGATGAGGATGCGGCCGATCGTGTAGGTCGCCTCGAGGCCCATATGGCTCCAGGTCTTTCCGGCGTCCGTCGATTTGTAGACGCCGATGCCGGCCGTGGAGGCCCGGAAGATGTTGGCCTCGCCCGTCCCGACCCAGACGATGTTCGGGTCGGATTCGGAGATGGCGATGTCGCCGAAGGACAGCGACGGCATGTCGTCGAAGATCGGCTCCCAGGTCGTGCCGGCGTTCGCGGTCTTCCAGAGGCCGCCCGTGGCCGCCGCGACGTAGAAGACGGTCCGGCTGTCCTTGGGGACCTCGACGTCCGTGCAGCGGCCGCCGAGGTCGAAGGGGCCGATGAAGCGCCACTTGACGTCCTTGAACGGCGACGATTCCCTCATGGCCTGATGCTGTTCGAACCATTTCAGGCGCTGGGCGGTATCGGTGCTCTCGATCTTTTTCTGGGCCTTGGCCGCCGCCTTTTGGGCCATGGCCTGGTGGCCGGTCGCGAGAAGGCCGACAAGGCCGGCCGCAATCGCGAATGCCAAGGTCGTTCGTCTGACGGTCCGCATGGATATGCCTCCTGTCCAGGTATGATGAAACTTAAAAATATTAGATTTCAGCGGGCCTGTCAACCAAAATCGGTTGGGGGGACGGCCAGGCCGAAAGGCCCTTTCCGGAGGAAGGAGCGATGAGTCCGCGGGACGGGGAATGGCGGGATCAGGATAGGATCCGGAGCAGGCGGTAATCGGCTTCGATGTCGATCGTCTTTCGCTCCGGGGCCTCGGAGAAGGGCAGGAACTCGATGGCGCCGTTCTTGAGATGGACGCAGCCGTCCGCGCGCCCCGCTTGGAGGGCCTCGACGGCGGCGTGCCCCAGCCGGGCGGCCAGGATCCTGTCGGCGGCCGTCGGGCTTCCCCCCCGCTGGATGTGACCGAGGACGACGATGCGGGTCTCGAGGCCGGTGGCGCCGGTGATGGCCGCGGCGACGTCCTGGGCGTTGGCCTTGCCCTCGGCCAAAATGACGATCCAGCTGATCTTTCCGAGGGCGTGACCGGCCCGGATGTCCTCGAATACGGTCTCCATGGGCAGGTCTTTCTCCGGCAGCAGGACCTCCTCGCAGCCCCCGGCCAGGGCGACCTGCATGGCCAGCCAGCCGGACTTCCGGCCCATGACCTCGACGACGAAGATCCTTTCCATGCTGGTGGCCGTGTCGCGGATCTTGTCCAGGGCGTCGAGGGCGACATTGAGGGCCGTGTCGCCTCCCAGGGACTTGTCGACGCCGGGGACGTCGTTGTCGATGGTCGCCGGCACTCCGACGACCCGGAGGCCGTGTTGGGAGGCCAGGACATGGGCCGCCGCGAGGGAGCCGTTGCCGCCGATGACGACCAGGCCGTCGACGCCGGCCCGGCGGATGTTCGCCGCGGCCTGCTCTTGGAAGCCGCGCTCGTAGAAGCGCTCCGAGCGGGACGTCTTGAGGATGGTGCCCCCGTGGCCGATGATGTTGGAGACCGAGCGGCGGTCGAGCGGGGTGAAGTCGCCGTCGATCAGCCCCTCGTAGCCTCGGCGGACGCCGAGGACCTCGAGGCCGGCCGCGGCCGCCGTCCGGACGACGGCCCGGATGGCGGCGTTGACGCCGCCGCAGTCCCGGGTCAGGACGGCGATCCTCTTCACGGCCCGATTATACACCAGTGAGCGGGGGCTCGTAAGGGGATAGCGCGGCGGGCATTGAATTCCGGGCTCGTTCGGATAGAATAGAGGGGATATTTTGACCGAGGAGAGGACATGAAAAAGATGCTCGTGATCGTGGTCATTCTCGCCGTTGCCCTGGCCTTCGCGGCCTGCCGGAAGGAGGCGGCCAAGCTGACCTACCCCGAAACGAAGAAGGTCGACCAGGTCGACGATTACTTCGGCACCAAGGTCGCCGACCCCTACCGCTGGCTCGAGGACGACAACGCCGAGGACACCAAGGCCTGGGTCGAGGCCCAGAACGCCGTGACCTTCGGCTATCTCGAGAAGATCCCCTATCGGGCCAAGATCAAGGAGCGCCTGACCGAGATCTTCAACTACCCCCGGTATTCTTCGCCGCGCCGGGTCGGGGACCATTACTTCTTCACCAAGAACGACGGGCTCCAGAACCAGTCGGTCACCTACATCCAGAAGGGCCTGGACGGGGAGCCCGAGGTGTTCCTCGATCCCAACCAGCTCTCGGCCGACGGCACGGTCCGGGCCTATCTGATGGGCGAGTCCGCGGACAGCCGGTTCGTCGCCGTCTCGCGCGGCGAGGCCGGCTCCGACTGGTCCGAGATCCGGGTCATGGAGATCGCCACGAAGACCGAGCTTCCGGACCGCGTCCGGTGGGTCAAGTTCTCGGGGGCGGCCTGGCACGGGGACGGCTTCTACTACAGCGGGTATGACGCGCCGGCGCCGGGCGAGGAGCTCAGCGCCAAGAACGAGTATCAGAAGATCTTCTATCACAAGCTCGGCGACCCCCAGGAGAAGGACACCCTCGTCTGGGAGGACAAGGAGCACCCCTTGCGCTACGTCAGCGCCGGAACGACAGAGGACGAGAAATGGCTCTTCCTCATCCTCTCGGAAGGCACCAGCGGTTCGGAGGTCTGGATCAAGGACCTGACGAAGAAGAACGCGAAATTAGGGCTCCTCGTCAAAGGCTTCGACTACGACAGCTATCCGGTCGAGGTCGTCGACGGGAAGGTCCTGGTCCACACCAACGAGGACGCCCCGAACTTCCGGGTCGTCCTGGTCGATCCCGGGAAGCCGGCCAAGGAGAACTGGGTGACCGTCATCCCCGAGAAACCCGAGGTCCTCAGCGGGGCCGGGACGGCCGGCGGTTATCTTTTCAGCAATTATCTCAAGGACGCCAATTCGAAGATCTTCCAGCACCGGCTCGACGGGACGCTGGTCCGGGAGATCGAGCTTCCGGCCCTCGGCTCGGCAGGCGGCTTCGGCGGCAAGCGCGACGAGGCGACGCTCTTCTACACGTTCACTTCGTTCACCTACCCGCCGACGATCTACAAGTTCGACCCGGCCACGGGTGTCTCCGAGGTCTTCCGCAAGAGCGAGGTCAAGTTCGATCCCGAGGCCTACGAGACCAAGCAGGTCTTTTACGAAAGCAAGGACGGCACGAGGGTGCCGATGTTCATCGTCCACAAGAGGGGCCTTGCGCTTGACGGCAGGAACCCGACTTTTCTCTACGCCTACGGGGGCTTCAACATCAGCATGACGCCCTCCTTCAGCGCCGCCAACATCATTCTCCTCGAGAACGGCGGCGTCTACGCCATGGCCAACCTGAGGGGCGGGGGCGAATACGGCGAGACCTGGCACAAGGCCGGGATGCTCGAGAACAAGCAGAACGTCTTCGACGACTTCATCGCCGCGGCCGAGTATCTTGTCCGCGAGAAGTACACGACGACCGGGCGGCTGGCCATCGCCGGCGGCTCGAACGGCGGGCTGCTCGTGGGCGCCGTCATGGCCCAGCGGCCGGAGCTCTTCGGCGTGGCCTTCCCGGCCGTCGGGGTTATGGACATGCTCCGCTACCACAAGTTCACGGTCGGCTGGGGGTGGGCCGTCGAGTACGGCTCGAGCGCCAACGAGAAGGACTTCGCCTACCTCTACGCCTATTCGCCGCTCCACAACCTGAAGGGCGGCGTCTGCTATCCGGCGACCATGGTCACGACCGCCGACCACGACGACCGGGTCGTGCCCGCCCACTCGTTCAAGTTCGCGGCCACGCTCCAGGAGGCGCACGCCTGCGCCAAGCCGGTCCTCATCCGCATCGAAACGCGGTCGGGACACGGCTCGAGCAACCTGAGCAAAGCCATCGAGGACCTGACGGACCAGTGGTCCTTCATGTTCTTCAATATGGGGATCAAGCCGGTCTACAAATAAGCAACCAAGAAGGGGTCAAATCTCCACTTATTAAAAAAAGTGTAA
This sequence comes from Candidatus Aminicenantota bacterium, assembly GCA_016867635.1. Lineage (GTDB taxonomy): Bacteria > Acidobacteriota > Aminicenantia > Aminicenantales > Saccharicenantaceae > RBG-16-66-30. The sequence continues at coordinate 25,391 of VGJC01000004.1, forward strand.
TGTGGAGATTTGACCCCTTCTTTTTATCTTTCGGTTAGCGCCTTTTCGAGGAGCCCGCGGTACTTGTCCATGAGCTCCTTGTTGAGGTCGTTGGGGGGCGTCGCGTCGTCCGGCAGGAACGGCTTGTAGGGCCGCTTCTTGGAATAGTCCTCGAACTCCTTCCTCAGCTTGGCCAGCTCCTCCGGCTTGGTCAGCAGGTCGACGGCCGAGGCGGCGATGGCCTTGGCCCCGGCGTTGAGGCCCTTCCAGGCCGTCGAACCGTAGAACGAGGCCACGGCCGACCAGTGGTGGCCGATGGCCCCGGGGACGAGCCCCGGGAAGGTGATGGTCGCGGTGGGGGCGATCAGGGTCACGTCGCCGACGTCGGACGACCCGCCGCCGACGAACATGCCGGTCGGGGCCTGGAGCTCGTCGACTTTTGAGGGCATCCCTTTCTCTTCGACCCCGAGCTCCTTCTGGAGCGCCTTGGCGAAGGCCTGTTCCTCCTCGGTCCAGGCCGGCATCCCGACGAGCTCGATGTTCTTCTGGAACAGCTCGGCGGCGGCCTTGTTGGCGTGACGCTGGTGGATGGCGCTGATGACCCGGGTCGAGGCCAGCTCGACGCCCGCGGCCAGGGCCCCGGCCTTGGCGCAATCGACGACCCGCCGGTACATGTCCTCGAGCCGCTCGTCCGTGTTCCGGACGTAATACCAGACGCTGGCCTTGTCGGGGACGACGTTGGGGGCCTCGCCGCCCTCGAGGATGACGTAGTGCATGCGGTGGGTGAGGGGCAGGTGCTCGCGCAGGTAGTTCGTGGCCACGTTCATGATCTCGACGGCGTCGAGGGCGCTGCGCCCGACCCAGGGCGCGCCGGCCGAGTGGGCCGTCTTGCCCTTGAAGGTGAAGATGGTCGAGAACAAGGCGTTGCCGCCGACGCCGTAGTCCGTGCCGAAGCCGCTCGAGCTGTGGTTGTCGATGACCGCGTCCACACCCTCGAACAGCCCGGCCCGGATCATGTAGGGCCGGCTGGCGACGATCTCCTCGGCGGGCGAGCCGAAGACCTTGATCGTCCCCTTGAGGGCATGCTTGTCCATGGCCTCCTTGACGGCGATGGCCGCGGCGACGGCGGCCGTGCACATCGCGTTGTGCCCGCAGCCGTGGCCCGGGGCCCCCTCGACGACCGGATTCTGCTTCGGGACCCGGCCCTTTTGGGACAGCATGGGCAGAGCGTCATATTCGCCGAGCAAGCCGATGACCGGCTTTCCCGAGCCGTAGGTGGCTACGAAGCAGGTCGGCATCCCGGCCAGGCCGCGCACGACGGTGAACCCGGCTTCTTCAAGCGTGTCGGCCAGGAGCTTCGCGGAGTCGAACTCCTGGAGCCCGAGCTCGGCGTATTCCCAAATGGTGTCCGAGATCCGGCCGAACTTCTCGACCGCCTCGGGCCGGCTGAGCCAGTCGAGGACGAGCTGCTTCTCCTTGGCGACCTTGGCCTTGGCCGCGGCCCCGGAGGCCGGCGCCCCGCCGCTCCCCATGAGCAACACGGCCGCCATCAGGGACACGATCTTCAGGGATGTTCGTTTCGCCATTCTTTCCTCCTTCGTCGCAAGGGAGGATTATAAACAAGAAGTGGTCGACGCAGAAGGGGTCAAACCTCTCTTTTTGCAGAAACTGCAAAAAGAGAGGTTTGACCCCTTCTTGGCCGCCTTGCCCGCCCTTTCCCCCTATGGTATAAATACCGCGACGAAAAGCGGCCGCCCCGGCCGGGGAGGGCCGCCAGCCGACCGATCCGCCGACGAGAGAGTTGACCATGGTTCGTGTACGATTCGCTCCCAGCCCGACCGGCTTCCTCCACATCGGGAGCGCCCGGACGGCCCTCTTCAACTGGCTCCATGCCCGCCACACCGGCGGCCGCTTCCTCCTGCGCGTCGAGGACACCGACCTTAAGCGCTCCGAATCGCGCTTCCTCGACGAGATCCTCGAGGACCTTCGCTGGCTGGGCCTCGACTGGGACGAGGAGCCCCTGTTCCAGAGCCGTCGCTTCGACGTCTACCGGGCCAAGGCCGAGGAGCTCGTCGCCGCCGGCAAGGCCTACCGCGACGGCGACGCCGTGCTCTTCCGCGTCCCGCCCTCCCGAACCGTCGCCTACGACGACATCGTCCACGGCCGCATCACCGTCGAGACGGAGGCCATCAAGGACCAGGTCCTGATCAAGTCCGATGGCTCGCCGACCTACAATTTCTCCTGCGTCGTCGACGACGCCCACATGGGCATCACCCACATCCTCCGGGGGGACGACCACATCAGCAACACGCCGAAGCAGATCCTGTTCTACGAGGCCTTCGGCCTCGAGCCGCCGCGCTTCGGCCACATGCCCCTCATCCTCGGCTCCGACGGCTCGAAGCTCTCCAAGCGCCACGGCGGCGTCTCGGTCGAGGAATACAAGAAAGAGGGCTTCCTGCCCGAGGCCCTGGCCAACTACCTCGTCCTCCTCGGTTGGATGCCGCGCGACGGCCGCGAGGTCGTGCCCCTCGAAGAGATCGTCCGCCTGTTCGACATCTCCGAAATGAACGACGTCCAGGCCAAGTTCGACCTTCAGAAGCTGCGTTGGATAAACGGCGAGTACATCATGAAGGCCGAGAACAGCCGCCTCCTGCCGCTCCTCCGGGCCCAGCTCGCTGCGGCCGGTCAGGACTCCGCCGCCGCGACCGACGACCGCCTTTCGAAAGTCCTCGACCTCTACAAGGTCCGCATCAAGACCCTGAGCGAGTTCCCGGCCATGACCGACCTTTTCTTCCGCGACGATTATGCCCTCGAACCCGAGGGCCTCAAGCACCTCGAGAAACCCGAGAGCCGCGAATATCTGGCCGCCCTGGCCGACCGCCTGGCCACTCTCTCGGCCTTCGACCACGCTTCGATCGAGACCGCCTTCCGGGCCTTCGTCGAGGAGCGCGGCCTCAAGGCCGGCCAGGTCATCCACCCGGCCCGGATGGCCGTCAGCGGCCGGACCAAGGGCGCCGGCCTGTTCGAGATGATGGAAGTGCTCGGCCGGGACCGCGTCGTGGAACGCCTGAGGAGAGCCGCCCATGGATGAGCCGACCAACCCCAAGCCCAAGTCCAACTTCATCCGCGACATCGTCGACGAGCACCTGAGGACCGGCCGCTTCAGCCGCGTCCACACCCGTTTCCCGCCCGAGCCCAACGGCTACCTCCACATCGGCCACGCCAAGTCCATCTGCCTGAACTTCGGGCTGGCCCGCGACTACAACGGCCTGTGCAACCTGCGCATGGACGACACCAATCCCGAGACCGAGGACATCGAGTACGTCAACTCCATCAAGGAGGATGTCCGCTGGCTGGGCTTCGACTGGGAGGATCGCGAGTACTACGCCTCCGACTATTACGAGAAGCTGTACGAGTTCGCCGTCCAGCTCATCAAGCAGGGCGATGCCTATGTCTGCGACCTGAGCGTCGACCAGGTCCGCGAGTATCGCGGCACGGTCACCACGCCCGGCAAGGACAGCCCCTTCCGGAACCGCTCTGTTACCGAGAATCTCGACCTCTTCAGCCGCATGCGGGCCGGCGAGTTCCCCGACGGCGCGAAGACCCTGCGGGCCAAGATCGACATGGCCAGCCCGAACATGCTCCTCCGTGATCCGCTCATGTACCGCATCCGGCGCGAGCACCACTACCGGCGCGGCGACGCCTGGTGCCTCTACCCGACCTACGACTGGGCCCACGGCCAGAGCGACTCCATCGAGGGCGTCACGCACTCGATCTGCACGCTGGAGTTCGAGGTCCACCGGCCCCTGTACGACTGGTTCCTCGACCGCCTCGGCGTCCACCATCCCCAGCAGATCGAGTTCGCCCGCCTCAACCTCAGCCACACCGTCCTCAGCAAGCGCCGCCTCCTCGAGCTCGTCGAGGGGGGCTTTGTCTCGGGCTGGGACGATCCCCGGATGCCGACCATGACGGGGTTCCGGCGCCGCGGCTACACTCCCGAGTCCATCCGCAGCTTCGCCGACATCATCGGCATCGCCAGGGACAACAGCATCGTCGACGCCGCCCTCCTCGAGATGTGCGTCCGCGAGCACCTCAACCGGATGGCGCCGCGGGTGATGGCTGTGCTGCGGCCCCTCAAGGTCGTCATCACGAACTTCCCCGAGGGACGGGTCGAGGAGTTCGAGGCCGTCAACAACCCCGAGGACGCCTCGGCCGGGACGCGCAAGGTCCCGTTCTCGCGCGAGCTGTGGATCGAGCGCGAGGACTTCATGGAGGACCCGCCGAAGAAGTTCTTCCGGTTGTCCCCCGGCCGCGAGGTCCGGCTGCGCTACGCCTACTTCATCAAGTGCGAGGAAGTCGTCAAGGACCCGAAGACCGGCGAGGTCACCGAGCTTCGCTGCACCTACGATCCGGCGACCCGGGGAGGGGACTCGCCCCCCGACGGGCGCAAGGTCAAGGCCACCCTCCATTGGGTGTCGGCGTCGCACGCCATCGAGGCCGAGGTCCGGCTCTACGAGACGCTGTTCACGGTCCGCGACCCGATGGACGTCCCCGAGGGGACCGATTGGAAATCGCTACTCAATCCCAAATCGCTCGAGGTCGTCAGGGGCGCCAAGCTCGAACCGGGGCTGGCTGATGCGCGACCCGAGAGCCGCTGGCAGTTCGAGCGGATGGGATATTATTGCGTCGACCGGCGGGACTCCAAGCCCGGGGCCCTGGTTTTCAACCGGACCGTCACCCTGCGCGACGAGTGGGCGAAGCTCGTCAGCTCAGGCCGCGAGAACAAGTAGGGCGAGCAGCCTCCTATCCTTGCCTTTTAGTTTGGTTTCAGCTATATTCGTGGGGCTTTGCGTGCCTGTAGCTCAGCTGGATAGAGCGTTGGACTCCGGATCCAAAGGTCGGAGGTTCGAATCCTCTCAGGCACGCCATTTCTTGGGACGCCGCGGACCTCATCCCATGTCAATGTTCCACCCAAATTGTTAGTCTTGTGGCAAAATTCGAGGGAGAATGAAGTCCGTGCCTCAGGTCCTGTCCCCGCCGCCGTAGACGCCGATCCTATGGATCAGCTGGTGGCGGCTCTTGACGTCCATTTTGCGGTAGAGGCTGTAGACGTGGCTTTTGACCGTGTGGATCGAGATATGGAGCGCGCTCTCGATCTCCTTGTAGCTCTTGCCGTCGATCATGAGCTCGAGGATCTCCATTTCGCGGGCGGAGAGGCCGCGTGCCCGCCCGATCGCGGGGAGGTCGAATCGCGTTCCCAGGACCTTGCCGAGACTGCCCGCCCAAGGCAGGAAGAAGGCCTTGAGCCAGATGAGGGGCGCGAGATTCGTGTATAGGCCGAGGAGTTTGGAGAGCGCGAAGGCCCAGAACTCCGCTCCGGCCGGGTTCCAAACGGTCAGGGCCAGGTGCACGGGATAGCGGGCCAGGAACAGCCAGGCGAAAGCGGCGTCGACCTTCCGCCGTCCCGGATCGTCGGCAATCCAGCGGCTTCCGACAAGCAGCCAGCCGAGCAAAACGATGTCGAGGATGCCCGGGGGCCAGACAAGGACGAGCCAGAAGGTGTTCTCCGGCCTCGGGGGCGCAAGGGACGGAAAACTCAGGGACAGGAAATACCAGGCCAAAGCCCCGGCGGCGAAAACCCCCGTCAAGAGAACGATCCATGCAGGCAGGCCCCTGTCCCGGCGCCGGAAAATGAACGCGTAAAGCGAGACGTGGACGCCCAAGACGAGGGCGGTCAGGACCGGCCATTCGACGAACCTGAACCAAAATGAGAGCCCCGCCAACTGATCCGAGGTCAGATTGCTCTGCCCGTAGGCGCCGAGAAAAGTGACCACAGCCAGGGCGTTATAGAAGATCAGGAAGAACCAAAGACCGCCCAGCCGGCTCTGGGCGGAGAGGCGGGACCTTTGGCGGAATTCGACAATGGCCCAGACCCCGACGGTCAGGATGAGGACCATGGTCAGGACGTTGAAATGCTTCAAGGCCGGGTATGCCACTCCAAGGGAAAGGAATTATAGGCAAACGGGTGCGCCTGTGGCAAGTGGGCCGCGGACAAAGGGCCGGGCGGCTGCCGAAGGCCTCGGGAATCGGTATGATTTCTCGAGATCAGGCGGTTTCCCGATTGCCGGGGCTGGCTCCGGGGCGTATGGTACCCTCGAAGAGAATGATAGCCAGGAGAAAACAATGCTTCCAAACGTCCTCTCTCAACTTCAACAGATCGGCACGGGGGCCGCGTTCATCGTCTTCCCCCTGGTCTTCGTATTCGCTTTTGCCTCTCATCCCCGTCTCCTGAGGCCGCGGCTGCTCCGGCCCGAGGATATCATGCTGCGGGCGAGGGGGCGCAAGCTCCTGCAACTGGGACATGCCTTGGTCCTTCTCAATACCGCGCTCCTCGTCGTCGCGGCGCTTCACTTCATGAGGATCCTGAGCGCGGGCCGGGGAGCCTGGGCGGGATTCGTGGGCGCGATTCCTGCGGTCCTGGGCGCTATTATTCTAGCCGCCGACAAAGGGGCCCTGTGCCTGACGATGAGCGCCCTGGACACGGTCCCCGACGATGAGTTCTCGGCCATGACGCCCGGCCTCCGGGCCATGTTCGCCAAAAAGGGCTGGATGTGGCTCCTCTGGGGGATCGTGCTCTTGCCGGCCGGTTTTGCCATTCAGGCCGTCGGCCTCCTCCAGGCCCAGGCGCTGCCTTGCTGGGAGAGCATCCTTTTCCTGATCGGGGTGCTGTTCGTGGGCACGCCGGACGGGCTGGAGATCATCAATCTCGGCGCTTCCCTTCTGATGGCCGCCGCCATGATCCCCTACGGGATCAGGCTCATCGCGGCCACGTTTTAAGGAGAATACCATGAACCACAAGCAGAATCGGCGGAGTTTTCTCGCGCAATGCGCGAAATGCGGCGGCGCCTGTTGCGCCCTGCTGGCCTTGAACCGGATCTCGCGAGCGAGGCAGACTGCGGTCCCACTAGCCCGGCAAGAGAAGCCCATCGACTTGGCAGCGCTGGCTTATTGCGGGATCCCGCAGGCCTTTTGCGAGTCAAGGTGCGAGCTCTTCAAGGCCACCCTCGAGAACGATGCCGAGTTGAAGAGAGCCGTCTATGACAAATGGGAAATGAAAAATCGATTCGGCATCGAGTTCGAGGCCGATAAGATCTTCTGCTACGGCTGCAAGCCTGGCGACAAGCCCCTGAAGGTGGGGATGGCCGAGTGCGCGGTCAGGACATGCCCCATTGCCCACGGCATGGAATCCTGCGTTCAATGCGGCAGCCTGGCTTCCTGCGACAAGGCCTTCTGGAAAGAATGGCCGGTTGCTTACGAGCACATCAAGAAGTTACAGGCCCGATATAGCACCCAGCCGGGAGCGAAAATCTTCGACATTAAAGCGAGGTCATGCCGATGAGCTCAGACACCATGAAAGCTATCGTATACACCGAATTCGGTCCCCCCGACGTCCTCCGACTGCGCGAAGTCGCCAAGCCTGTTCCCGGGAACCACGATGTCCTCGTCCGCGTTCAAGCGGCGACCGTGGGCTTTGGGGACACGCTGGTCCGCAACTTCGCCGCTGTCTCCCCGCGGAAGTTCCATATGCCGTGGCTGTTCTGGCTCATCGGGAGGCTGAATTTCGGCTTTTGGAAGCCCCGGATCCACATCCTCGGAAACGAATTCGCTGGGGAGGTCGAAGCCGTCGGCAAGCGGGTCACGCGCTTCAAGAAGGGCGATCAGATCTTCGGCTATCGTGGGCCCCGCATGGGCGCCTACGCGGAGTACCTCTGTGTCTCTGAGACCGGCATGGTAACCGCCAAGCCGTCGAACATGAGCTATGAGCAGGCCGCGGCCTGCCCTTATGGGGCCGTTATGGCTCTGGGCCTGCTTCGGAAGCTTCGGCTCCGGACCGGTCAAGCCGTCCTCGTCGTCGGCGCGTCTGGGGGGATCGGTCCCGCCGTCGTGCGGCTCGCGAAGTTCCACTTTGGGGCCAACGTGACGGGTGTCTGCGGCGTCGCCCGCCTCGAGTATGTGAGGTCGATGGGCGCGGACGCGGTCATCGACTACAACCGTGAGGATTTCGCAGACCGCCCTGAAACCTACGACCTGGTCATCGACATTCTGGGCAAAAGCTCTTACGCGCGATGCCTGCGCGTTCTCCGGCCGCGAGCGCACCTGGTTTACGTAAGCTTCAAGGCTAAGCAACTTCTCCAAATGCTGAGAACGTCCGTCTCCGTCCGGAGGAAAGTGATCTGCGCCTTGGTCGCCGAGCGGCAGGAAGATTTGATCCTCGTAAGGGAGCTGATGGAGGCAGGTAAGATCCGGCCCGTCGTCGATCGGACCTTTCCTTTGGAGCAGGTCGCCGAAGCACACCGCTATGCCGAGGGCGGCGCGAAGATGGGCTCGGTCGTCATTTCGCTCGCGCCTGCGGAAGGATAAGGAGACAACTATGAACCGAACGGCCATGAGACATAACGCTTTTGCTTCTCTGGCAATCTTCATAATGCTCTTTTCCGCGTGGCCGCTTCACGCCGCAAACGCTTCGCAAAGAATCAATAGGCTTATCGAATCGTATTACAAAAGCGGGCAATTCAACGGCACCATTCTGGTCAAGAAAGGCACTGTCATCCTCTACGCGAAGGCGTTTGGCTTGGCTGATCGGCAATGGAACGTTAAGAACACGCTGGATACAAAATTCTTGATCGGGTCCGTCAGCAAAGCGTACACGGCTTTGATGGTGCTGATCCTGGCCGGCGAAGGCTTGATCGACCTGAATGCAACCCTCAATACCTATATTCCTCAATATGACGGCCCGGGAAAGAATCAGGTCACGATCCACCAGATGCTGACGCATACGTCCGGGATCCCGGATCACGGAGCGATCCCCGATCTTTCCAAAAAGCGGGTCCGCTGGATATACGATTCGGATCAATACCTGGAGTTGGTCAAGGAAACCTCTTTGAAGTTCGAGCCCGGCACGGGCTTTCAATACAGCGGGATCGCTTACAACTTGCTTGCCATCATGTGCGAGAAGGTGACCCGGAAGGATTTTGCCGAGTTACTGAAGCAGAAAATCTTCACTCCTCTCCATATGCGCAATACCACGCTCAACAACAACCTCGCGATCGAATCCAAGCGGGCTTATGGCTATGAGTATTACCTGCTGGAAGGGTATAAGCTCCCTTCATATATTTCCATGGATCACTGCAAAGGCAGCGGGGGGATCCTGTCCACCGTCGAAGACATGGCCAAGTTCAACAACGAGTGCTTCGTGGCTCAAACGCTAACAACAAAATCCCTTTATCAAAGGATGTTCACCCCCCACGTTAAAGACTGGCAGTACTATGGCTATGGGTGGTGGATCGATACGATCGCGCTGGGCGGCAAGGAAAAAACACTGATCAGTCATGGCGGCTCGACCGACGGATACAAGGCTTACTCGACCAGGATCGTGGAAGACCAGACGGATATCATCATTTTGGAGAACGATTATTTCAGGACCGATGTGGGGGTCAAGTGGTGTTACGACATTACCGAAGACATCATCGGCATTCTGGCGGGCCAGGACGTCCCGGTGGCCAAGAGATCGATCGCCAAGGCCGTCGGGCTGACGATTGGGCAGGCCGGGATCGAGCAGGCCATGGCGCAATTATCTCGGCTCAAGAAGAACGATGATTATAGCATCGGCGCGCCGGATTATTTCTATCTCGCTAGGGAACTGGACAATAAACACGGTCTGAAGCAAGCTTCGATCAGAATATGGGAAGCGGGCTTGGCTGATTTCCCCGACGATTTCGGGCTGAATTACTACTGCGCGGAGACCCTGAGGGGCGTCAACGACGAAAAGGCCCTCACGCTCTATAATAAATGCGTCAGGCTCTACAACAGCGATGAAAAGAACAAGCGTTACGCCGAGGAATACAAAAAAGCGGTGAGTGCGCTGCGAGGAAAAGATATCGCTTTTCGAGGAGTCGACGATGTCCGTTAAAGGTTGCCGGTGGCCCTTGGCGGGGTTTATCGCTTGTGTTCTATTCCGGATCATTCCGGTCCAGGCCATGAGCGCCTCCTTGCCGATTTCGCCCGTCAGGGTCGAGAAGGTCATCTCGTCCAAACTCGGAGAGACGCGGGAGGCCTGGGTGTCGCTGCCCGACCGCTATGACGAGACAGGGGACCGCTATCCGGTCATCTATATGCTCGACGGCGAGATCAACTTCAACTCTGGCGTCGACGGGACCAAGGACGGTGGCCGGGCCGACGCGTTCCTGGATTTCGTCGGCGAGGAGCTGATGGCCCTTGTGGAGAAAAACTATCGGACCGAGCCGTTCCGGGTCCTCTACGGGACGTCCAATACGGGCTTCACGGCCGTCCATGCGCTTTTCCACAACCCCAGGCTGGCCGGCGCCTATGTCGCTGCGAGCGCCACGCTGTCCGTGCCCATTTTTCGCACCAATCGGGGGGCCTGGATCCGGGATTTCAAGGGCAGTGACAAGCGGCTTATCCTGTTCATGGGCGAGAACGACCTGCCCACCGTCCTGAGCCAGAATAGCGCGCTGAAGGAGCAATGTGATCTCCTCGCGCCCACCGGCCTGTCCTGCCGGATGGCCGTCCTGGGAGGCTGCGGACACGTCCCCGGAAACTCCTTGGTCGAAGGGCTGCGGCTCGTCTTTGAAGGCTGGAAGATCGCGACACCTCTCGGCGAAAAGACGTTCCCTGAAGCGCGCGCCCGGCCCGATGCCGCGGCCCGGCTTAAAGAACTCAATAAGAAATGAGGCATCGGGAATCGTTATGATTTCTCGAGATCAGGCAGTTCCCCGATTGCCGGCGGCGGGTCCCGCTGCAGCTTCCGTCTCCGGTTCTGACGCGGGGGCGGCTGGATAATGGAAAGGATAGAATGAGATGAACACGACCCCAACGACCATGAAAGCGATCGTCTACACCGAATTCGGTCCCCCCGACGTCCTCCGACTCGAGGATGCGGCCCGGCCCGAGCCCAAGCGCGGAGAGATCCTGGTCCGGGTCTGGGCTTCGAGCGTCAACTTCGGGGACATCATGGCCAGAAGCTTCAGGTCCGTGACACCGCGCGGCTTCAACATGCCGTTCCTCTTCTGGTTTGTCGCCAAGATGGCCATGGGCTGGAGGAAGCCGAAGAGGAGGATCTTGGGGAACGAGTTCGCCGGGGATGTCGAGGCGGTCGGGCGGGACGTCGAGCGCTTCAAGCCGGGCGATCAAGTGTTCGGCTGTGCCAGCGACCGCTTCGGCGCCTATGCCGAGTATCTCACGCTGAGCGAGAAGGCCCCGGTGGCGCTCATGCCCGCCAACCTGTCCTACGATGAGGCCGCCGTCATTCCCTACGGGGCCGTGCATGCCCTCTCGCTCCTGCGCCGGGCCAAGCTCCAGCCGGGGCAGACGATCCTGATCAACGGGGCCAGCGGCGGGATCGGGGCGGCCGCGGTCCAGATCGCCAAGCATCTTGGGGCCGACGTGACCGCGGTGTGCGGCGGGGCCCGCCTGGACTACGTCCGGGCCCTGGGCGCTGACCGGGCGATCGATTACGCCGAGCAGGACTTCACCCGGAGCGGCGAGACCTTCGACGTCGTATTCGATATCCTGGGATTGACTCCGTTTTCGCGCGGCCGGCATTCGCTCGCCCCCCGCGGCATCATCCTGTACGCCAGCTTCAAGATGCGCCATCTCATGGCAATGGCGCTGACGTCCCGGTCCGGCGGCCGACGGGCGGTCTGCGCCCTCGCGCCGGGGAGCCTCCAGGACCTGCTCGCGGTCAAGGCGCTGGCGGATGAGGGGAAGCTCAAGGCGATCATCGACAAGCGCTTTCCGATGGAGGAAGCGGCCGAAGCGCACCGGTATGTCGAGACCGGGCAACGGAAGGGGAGCGTGGTCATAGTGTGCAAAGCGCCGGATGAGGGCCATGGAAGAAACGGATCGCGCGCGACGGGACGCCCGCTTTCCGAGTAAGATGATCAGAATGAAGGAGACGGCATCATGAAAGCCATTGTCTATCGGAAATACGGCTCGCCCGACGTCTTGAATCTCGAGGACGTCGATAAGCCCGTGCCCAAGGACGACGAGGTCCTGATAGCGGTGCGGGCCGCCGCCCTCAATCGGGGCGATTGGCGGCTTATGAGGGGCAAGCCGTTCATGGCCCGCATGGCCGGCGGGCTGTTCAAGCCCCGAAAGGCGATCTTGGGCGCGGACGTCGCCGGGCGGATCGAGGCGATCGGCCGGAGCGTCCGGCGGTTCAAGCCGGGCGACGAGGTCTTCGCCGATATCACGTTCCTCGGCTCCGGCGGCTTCGCCGAATACACAGTGGCCCGCGAGAGCTTGCTGGCTCTGAAGCCGGCCGGCCTGACCTTCGAGCAGGCGGCCGCCGTGCCCATGGCCGCCGTGACGGCTCTGCAAGGGCTGCGCGACAAGGAGAGGATCCGACCGGGCCAAAAGGTGCTGATCCACGGCGCATCAGGCGGCGTGGGGACGTTCGCGATCCAGCTCGCCAAGGTTTTCGGAGCCGAGGTCACGGCCGTCTGCGGCCCCGGGAGCCAGGAGCTGGCCCGATCGCTGGGCGCCGACCGTGTCCTGGACTACACGAGGGAGGATTTCGCAAGAGACGGACGGCGGTATGATCTTATCCTGGCCGTCAACGGCGATCGTTCGCTGTCGGAGTACAAGCGGGCTTTGGCTCCCGAAGGGATCTATGTCGCCGTCGGGGGCTCCAACAGGCAGATCTTCCAGGCCATGTTCCTGGGGCCGTTGATGTCGATCGGCCGCCGCAAGAAAATGGGCATCCTCGCGGCGAGGCCGAGCGCATCGGATCTGGATGTCATCAAAGGCTTTCTGGAAGCCGGGACGATCAGATCCGTCATCGATCGGAGCTTCCCCTTGAGCGAAGGCGCCGAGGCCATGCGCTATCTCGATGCGGGGCACGTCGAGGGCAAGATCGTCCTGACGATGTGATCGGAGGGCGCGAACCGCGAGGCTCCTTATAATTCGGCGCTCCGCCGTTCTCCGGATCCTCTCAGGCACGCCACGTTTTCCGCGCCTCTCTAGCATTCAAATCGTCCCAGCTATCAAGCTTTGCCGAAAAATCCGGCTCGGCCGAGCGCTTCCATAGAGATCCGGTTCGACGGGCCGTCCCCCCTGGCCGCGCAGACGGCGACCTTATTGTCCGTGGCCCGGACGCTCTCGGCGACGTCTTGATGGGTGAATCCCGGGCAGAGCAGGATGGATTCGATGCCCTTTTCTCTGAACAGGCGCGTGCTGACGTCCAGGGCTTCGGCCTGGTTCTTTACGACAACCACGTCCGGAAAAACGCCGACAGGCCGAGCTCCGGGTTATGATGTCTGTTATCACGGGCCAAGATTTAGTGAAGGAATCGATTTGGGAAGGGGGGCGATAGCCATGACCCTCGACCAAGCTGACTGGGCGGCGCTGGAAGAGATATCCAGAACGGAAACCGAGAGATATGCCGCCTTCCTTCGTGGTCACCCCATCCAGACTATCAGGATCAAGGAAAGGGACGTCGCTTATTGCCTCAGCGGGACGGGCGAACCGGCGGTGCTGATCTTCGCCGGCGGGTGGGGCGGCCCGGATCTCAGCTACGAGACGATCCTGGCCTTAGAGAACAGGCACCGGGTGATCGTCATCGACACGGATTCCATAAGCCGGCCTTCCGAACTCGCCGAGGTCGCCGACGGCCTTATGGATAGGCTGGGTATCGACCGGATAGCCCTGGTCGGCCAATCTCTGGCGGGCATCCTCGGGCAGGTCTATTTCCGGCGCAGGCCCGAGCGAGTGGCCGGTATGGCCCTGGCATTAACGCCGGCGCCGCATGAGAGAAAAGCCAGGAAATGGGCCCTCGCCCTGATCCAGATCATCCCGCTCTCGCTCTTCAGGCTCCTCCTTTCCCGGTCCCTCAAGCGCCTTTCGCGAACCACCAAGCCTATCCCCGGGGATGTCTCGGAACGGCTGGCCTTCAAGGGGGCTCTCGCGACCAGGATTTTCCGGTCCTATGCCACCCGGAGGAAGCTTTTGGGCGTCCTGAAGTTGGCGTTCGCCCTCAGCGCCGCCGGCGATTACACGCCGGAAGAGCTGGGGAGCTGGCCGGGCAAGCTTCTCGTCATCACCAGCCCGGACGATCCCTCTCACAGAGATATCGCCGTTTTCAGTGACGTATTTCCCCGAACCGAGATCGTCAAGTTGCCGGAGGGTTACGGACACATCGCTCCGCAGGTCTTTCGGGAGGAGTTCTTCACCGCGATCCGGGATTTCCTCGGGACCATCCGAAGCCCGGATTGAGGAGCCAACGATCGATGGCCTGGCCGCGGCCGGCCAAATTGAGGAAAGATCGAACGCGAAGGGCTTCTGGTCCATTGACAGTCCCCGGACTGCCCGATTAGAATCCGATCATGAGAAATCCGTTCCGTAGGCTTAGCGTCTCTCTGGCCCTGGCGATCCTCGCGGGCTCACTGCCGGCTGCGCGGCTTTCGGCCGGTCCGCTCCTTTTCGACCGCGAAGAGTATGCCGCCCGACGAGCCCGGCTCATGGACAAGATCCCCGACGGTGTCGCGGTCTTCCTTGGCGCGACCGCCTCCGCGACCGACCGGGCCTTCCGCCAGGGGCACGATTTCGGCTACTTTACGGGCGTCGAGGTCCCCGACGCCAATCTGGTCATCGACGGCTTGCGCAGGCAGAGCATCCTGTTCTTCACTATCAGCGAGAAAGAGGCCGAAGGCGAGGGCCTTCCCCCGGAGCTCGTCCGCGATCCCCAGGCGGTCACCGGGGTCGACCGTGCCCTGCCGGCCGAACAGTTCGGGACATTCCTCGCGGGACTCGCCCAAAGGACGCCCGTCATCTACACGATGTTCAAGCCCGAGGAGCTCGGCCCCGAGAACTCCAACGAGAAATTCAACGTCCTGCAGAGAACGATGACCACGAACCCGTGGGACGGCCGCCTGACGCGCGAGCTCCAGTTCGTCCGCGTCCTTCGCGACCGGTTCCCCCAGGTCGAGATCCGCGACTGCTCGCCCCTGGTCTGGGACCTCCGCAAGGTCAAGACCCCGGCCGAGCTCGACGTCCTCCGGCGCGCCGTCCGGGTCGGCGTCGAGGCCCACAACGAGGTCATCCGCTCGACCCGCCCGGGGGTGGCCGAAAAGTCCTTGGAAGCGGTCTTCCAGTTCGTCTGCCGCCTGCGAGGGGCCGTCGACATGGCCTATCCGCCCATCCTCATGTCCGGCAAGAACCACGCCTTCGGTCATTATCACAAGTACGACCGGACGCTCGCCGCCGGCGACTTCATCATCCTCGACGCCGGTCCCGCGGTGGAAGACTACCACGTCGACATCTCGACGACCTTCCCGGCCTCGGGCAAGTTCACTCCGCGCCAGAAGGAGCTCTACGAGGCGGCCCTGGCCGTGCGCGACGTCTGCCTGGCGACCTACCGTCCGGGGCTGACCTTTCGGCAGGTCGGCGCCGCGATCGAGGCCATGCTCAAAGCGAAGAAGCTGGAGGCCTACGCCGGGGATTTCCGGGGCGTCATCCGCTACGGCGGCTACAACCACATGATCGGCCTGGCCACCCATGACGTCACCGGGACGTTCGCCGGGCCCGACGAGGTCCTCGTGCCCGGCCTTGTCTTCGCCTGCGACATCCAGCTCTTCCGCCTCGAGGAGGAGATCGGCATCCGGATCGAGGACACGGTGGCCATCACCGGGACGGGCTGCGAGAACCTGTCGGCCGGCGTGCCCCGGACGGTCGCCGAGATCGAGGCCTTTATGAAAAAGGACGGCCTCCTCCAGCTTTACGACGGCGCGCGCCCGAAGCGTTGAAAGATGAGGTAAGAATATGAAAAGAAGATCCCTCTTTGTCGTCCTGACAGCTCTCTTCGTTCTCGTCGCCTCCCTGCCGGTTCTCGGCCAGGGCGTGGACTGGTCGACCAAGCCGCTGCAGTCCGAGCGCGCCCGGTCTTACGACGCGCTCCACTACCTGATCAAGATCCGCCTCGACCTCGACCGGAAAGCCTTCGAGGGCGTGACCACCGTCATCGCCACCTCCCTGCGGGAGGGCCTCGAGACCTGTGTCCTCGACGCCGAGGAGTTCACCGTGACCTCCGTCCTCGACGCCGACGGCCGGCCGCTCGCCTTCGACCAGACGGCGACCGAGCTCGCCGTCCGTCTGGGGCGGCCCTACAAGTTCGGCGAAGAGATGACCTTCACCTGCTTCTATCACGGGCAGGACCCGAAGATCGGGCTGCGGTTCGCCGCGGAAACCGCCGACAACCCCCGGATCGTCTTTTCCGACTCCTGGCCCACGAACGTCCACCACTGGTTCCCCTGCTTCGACTACCCGAACGACAAGGTCACCAACGAGATCGTGGCCACGGTCGAGCGCGGGCTCAAAGTCGCCGCCAACGGCCGGCTGGTCGGCGTCTTCGAGGATCCGGCGGCCGGCACGGTGACCTATCACTGGTCCCAGGACCAGCCCCACTCGACCTATCTCATCTTCCTGGCGGCCGCGCCTTACGTCGTCGTCCGGGATTCCTATAAGACCCTCCCGATAAGCTACTGGGTCTATCCGCAGGACGAGGCCAAGGCCGGGCCGACCTACGGCAAGACCCCTAAGATGATGGAGTTCTTCGACCGCATCTACGGGTACGATTACCCCTGGCGGAAATACGACCAGATCTCGGTGCCCTCCGGCGGCGGGGCCGAGAGCACCTCGGCCACGGCCATGACCCACAGGATCATGGTCGACGAGAGGGGAGAGCCCGACTTCCCGGCCATCGGCATCGTCTCCCACGAGCTGGCCCATCAGTGGTGGGGCAACCTCGTCACCCTCCGCAGCTGGGCCCACGCCTGGATCAACGAGAGCTTCGGGACCTACTCGGACTACCTCTACCACCGCTTCGAGATGGGCGAGGACGAGGGCGCGCTCAATCTCCAGAACAAGCTCGACTCCTATCTCCGGGAAGCCAAGACCCGCTACATCCGGCCGATCGTCACCGACCGCTACGAAAAGCCCGGCGACATGTTCGACGCCCACACCTATCCCAAGGGGGCCCGCGTCATCCATATGCTCCGCTCCCTTCTCGGCGACGAGCCGTTCTTCAAGACGATCAGCCATTTCCTCCATCGCTACGCGTTCGACGCCGTCGACACCGCCGACTTCATCCGCTCGGTCAAGACCGTTACCGGTCAGAACCTCGACTGGTTCTTCGACCAGTGGCTGTTCAAGCCCGGCCACCCGGTCTTCGAGGTCAAGAGCGAGTGGGACGCGGACGCCAAGGTCGTCCGGCTCGCGGTGGCCCAGGTCCAAAACCTCTCGAAGGGCGTTCCCGTATTCCAGATGCCCGTGGCCATCAAGCTCGTCACGGGCTCCGGGACGGACATCCAAAAGATCTGGGTCGAGAAGCGGGAGGCGACCTTCGAGCTGCCGCTCGGAGAGCGGCCTCTGCTGGTACGGTTCGACGCGGACAACGTGCTCATCAAAGAGATTACTTTCCCGAAGGGAAGTGACGAGCTTCGCTTTCAGCTCGACAACGACGACGTTATCGGCCGGATGGAGGCGGCCGGTGCGCTTGCGTCCTTCAAGGACGATCCGCGAATCGCAAGGGCGCTCGTTTCCAGCCTCCGGGATGACCCGTTCTGGGCGGTCCGCAAGGGCGCCCTCGAGGCCCTGGCCAAGATCGGCCCCAAGGACGGCGCGGCCGTCTTCAAGAGAGCCTGCGGGGACAAGGATCCGCAGGTCCGGGCCGCGGCCCTCGTCGCCCTGGGGGATCTCAAAGACAGGAAGAACCTCGCGTTCTACATGGACCTTTTCCGGAAGGACCCGAGCTACCGGGTCCAGGCCGAGGCCTTAACGGCCATCGGCAAGACGGGCGATCAATCGGCCGTCCCGTTCCTCAGGCAGGCCGCGACCGTCCCTTCCTACCGGAACATGGTGGCCCGGGCCGCTGAGAAAGCCCTGGGGCTCATCCAAGATCGATAAAAGCGAATGGCCGGAGACGAAAGAGGACCGAAATGAGAACCGAAGCCGCCTTCTTTCGGTTCCACCTCCGGGTGGGCGCGCGCCTCGCCCTGCGCATCTTGGCCCCTGTCTTGGCCGTCATCCTATTCCTGTTCTATGTCCTGAGGCCCGAATTCGTTCTGGCCCTCGCCCGGGCCCTCTATCTCGAGGGCAGCCTGGTCGAATCCGGCCTGGCTGGAACCCTCCTTCTTCTGGCCATGGCCCGTGCGGTCGTGCCCAGAGTCGCGGCCGGTCATGCCGGATGGGCGCGCTCCCTTCCGGCGAACGGTCGCGCCCTCCGAGCTCTGGAGGTTCTCTCCTCGGTCATCGCGGAAGCGCCCCTTCTCATGGTGCTGGGGGCTCTGGCCTGGGCCGTCGCGGGTCCGAATCCGGCCAGGGTGGCCGCCCATCTCGGCGGTCTCCTCGTCGGCGCCGCAGCGGCCGGCCTTCTCTATCTCCAAGGACGCGCTTCTCTGAAGAGCAAGCTCCTTCCGGCGGCCGCGTGTTTTCTCTCCTTTTCGGGGCAGGCCATCCCTTTGATGGCGGCCGCGGGGAGCCTGATCCTGGCCATGGCGGCGCCGGCCATGGACTCGATCGGCCGAAAGCGGGGTCGTTCCCGGCGCTCTCTGCCCGCAGCTCGATTTTTCTTTGGGGTGTCGCTCCGGGCCCTGGGCGGACGGGCCGTCCTGGCCTATGTTCCGCCGGCGCTCATCCTGGCCGCCTGCCGGCTGTCTCTCGTCAACAACGAATTCACGGGGCCCGCGGCCTTGGGGCTTACGCTTTTCGGCCTCACTCTGGGCTTGGCCACATCCATTGGCGCGACAGCCCACGCCCTGGCCGCGCGGCGGCCCGCTTGGCCCTGGCTCCGTTCGCTTCCCCGGTCGGCCGCCGCGCGGATCGGCTCCGACGCGCTCTTTCTCGGCCTCATCGCCTTGCCCGTCGTGTTCGGACTGGCCCTCCTCGGCCGCCAGGCCGGGGAAGCCGTGTCCCTCGTCGGCCCCCTGGCCTGGTTCGCGTTCCGCGGCGCCGGCGCCATGCGGGTGGATGCGGACAAGCCCTTCGGCGTACTTGGCCGGCTGGTCATCGAGGGAACGATCCTCTCCATGATCGTGGCTGTTGTCCCATGGGGGGCTTGGCTTCTGGGTGCCGCCGCGCCAGCGGCCTTCTTCTGGTCCAGAAACGCCGAGCGACACCTCAAACCGACCCTGTGGGCCGAGCGTCACCACCTGAGCGCCGGCGATCCTCTCTCCTGGAGCGCCTCATGATGGTCTTCGAGAACGTGACCTTCGGCTATGAGCCGGAGAGGGCGGTCATCCGGAAAGCCTGCCTGGAATTGTCGCCCGGCCTGACCCTGTTTCTGGGGCCGAACGGATGCGGCAAGAGCACGTTGATGAAGCTGGCCGCCGGCGTCGAACGCCCCGACGAAGGCCGGATCCTGGTCGACGGCGCCGACCTCTGGAGGGAGGAAGCCAAGGCCCGACAGCGCTTGGCCTATCTTCCGGAGTTCGCGGACATCACGCCGTACGCGTCGCTCCGGGATGTCATGCGCCTCGTCTGTCGCCTCCGCAGGCAACCTGTCCAGGCGGGGGACAGGGCCTTGGAAACGTTCGGCCTGGGGGGCGAAGCCGGACGCTCGATCCGTGAGCTGTCATCGGGTCAGAGGAAGAGAGCCCTTTTCGCGGCGGCCTTCATCGGACATCCGTCCCATGTCTTGCTCGACGAGCCGCTGGACGCGCTCGACAGGAAGATCGCCGACGATGTGCTGGGTTGGATCCGGGAAAGAATTGCCGACGGAGCCACCCTGGCCGTCGTTTCCCACGCCATCGAGCCGTTCGCGGAACTGGCCACAGGTGCCCTCACGTTGCGCGAGGGACAGGTCGAACAGTATGGAAAGCTCCCCGGGGCGCCCAAGGACCGCTTTCGTCTTCTCGACTCCCTGGCCCGCGGAGTGGTCGCGTCCTGATCGCGCCTATCCTGCGCCTTCCCCCAGGCCATCAGAGGGGGAAGTTTCCATCATCACCATCATCGGAGTTCAAGAAGCGCGTGCCAGAATCCGTGCCGGCCGCCGCCTTAGAAGAAGCCGGCTCGCTTCAGGGCTTCCATCGAGATCCGGTTGGAGGGGCCGTCGCCCCTGGCCACGCAGACCGCGACGTTGTTCTCGGTGGCCCGGACGATCTCGGCGATGTCCTGATGGGTAAATCCCGGGCAGAGGAGAATGGACTCGATCTTTTTCTCCCGGTACAGGCGCGTGCTGACCTCCAGGGCCTCGGCCTGGCTTTTGACGATGACGACGTCCAATTGACACTTGCCCGTGTCGATGAAGCAGCGGTGCCTGTCCTTGTCGGCGTCCGGGGCGTGAGCAAGAAAGAGCGTTCTAAAAGCCATGGGTCCGTCCTCCTGAATGAAAATAATCCCGAACGGATCAGCGGGCGTCGTGGACGACGCGGCCGCCGACCATGGTCAAAAGGACCTCGGTCTTGGCGATCTCTCGGGACGCGATCTCGAAGATGTTCCGGTCGATCATGATCAGGTCCGCGAGCTTGCCGGGCTCGATGGAACCTTCGTCCTTCTCCCGACGCATGGCGTAGGCGCCGCCCATGGTGTAGGCGTGGACCGCTTCCTCGAGCGTGACCTGGTGTTGAGGGAGCCAGCCGCCTTCGGGGAAACCGTCGAGGCTCTGGCGGGTCACGGCCACCTGGAGGCCGGGCCAGGGGCTGAGGGTGACGACCGGCCAGTCGCTGCCGAAGGCCAGCCGCGCGCCCCCGTCGAGGACGGCTTTCCAGGCGAAGGCCCTCTGCTCGCGCTCGGGGCCGACGTTGGCGATCCAGGTGCCCATCCACGTAGGGTCGGGATTGGCGTGCAGCGGCTGAAAGCTGGCGAGGACGCCCAGCCGGCCGAACCGCGGGATGTCGCCGGCGGCGATGTCCTCGGCGTGCTCGATCTTGTTCCGGACATCGGGGTTCCCGGCCGCCCGGGCGGCCTCCTCGTAGGCGTCTAGCGACAGCCGGATGGCCGCGTCCCCGATGGCGTGGGTCGACACCTGCAGGCCTTTGGCGTTGAAGGCGGCCACCGCTCTCTTGAAGGCCTCCGGCTCCCAGAACAGCTTTCCCCGGTTTCCGCGCTGGTTCTCGTAGGGATCGAGCATGGCCCCGGTGCCCGAGTCGATGACCCCGTCGAGCATCAGCTTGATCCCGCCGAGCGAGAGCCAGTCGTCGTCGTATCGCGCGCGGGCCTCCTCATAAGCCAGCCAGTCCTTCTCGGCCGGGCCGGGCGGATCGACCCACATGGACACGGAGAGACGGACCGTCAGATCGCCCTCCCTGCGGATCCGGTCCAAGAGGTCGAGGGCCTCGAACTCGCCTCCCATCCCGTGCGCGCGGACGACACCCAGCCGGGCAGCCTCGCGCAGGCCTCGGCGCAGGGCCGCGAGCGTCTGCTCGTCGGTCTGACGGGGGATGTGCTTCGAGACCAAGGCGCCGGCCTCTTCCAGCAGAGCCCCGGTCGGCTCCCCGGCCTCGTCGCGCACGATGGTCCCGTTCAGGGGGTCTTTGGTGTCGCGGCCGACGCCGGCGACGGCCAGGGCCCGGCTGTTGACCCAGGTCGTGTGGCCGTCGGCGCAGCTCATGACGGCCGGGCGGTCGGGCACGACCTCGTCGAGGAATTTCTTGTGCGGCATGTCGCCCGGGAACGCGGCGTACATCCAGCCGCGCCCTTGGACCCAGCTCGCCTCGGGGTTCTCCCGGGCGAACGCCCGGATCCTTTCCTGGATCTCCTCGACCGTCCTGGTCCCGGCCAGGTCGACCTTGGCCAGGCTCGCCGAACCGCTGACGAAATGGATATGACTGTCCATGAACCCGGGAAGGACCAGTCTTCCCCCGGCGTCGATGACCAGAGTTTCAGGGGCTTTATGGCGCGAGACGGCCTTCGTCGTTCCCACCGCGAGAATGCGCCCTTCCCGGACGGCGACGGCTTCGGCCCACGGACGGGCGGCATCCACCGTATAGACGCGGGCATTGAGGATGACGGTGTCGGCCGCCGGCCGCCCGCCGGAACAGGAGGCCGTCAAAAGGAGGACAATAAAAAGGAAACCCGCGAACCCGGTCGATCTCTTGTTCATGGTACGTATTATAGCCCATTCGGGCGTCGCGGCGAATGGGAGCGATGGCTCGCCGGTGGCGGCGCCGGCCGCGTCGCTCTCATCTTGGCCGCCATTTCCTCCCTGACGACCTCTAGGGCCTGAACGAAGTCCTTGGCCATGATGCGCGCGAAAGCCCCAAAATGTCAACTTTGGTGATATAATGGCCCGCTCGGGAGGACGACATGAGACAGGCGACCGTGGTCCTGGCGATCATCCTGCTGTCGTTATCCGCGGCGGCCGAGCCGGGCGCCGGCCGGTCCGACGCGCCCAAGTCCTATACGCTCGAGGCGGTCATCGCCGCCGGCCTGGACAACAATCCGGACCTCCAGGCCCGGAGGAGCGCGACCGAGGCCCGGAAAGCGGCCTGGGGAGCGTCCCGCCGATGGGCCAACCCCACCCTCGGGCTCGAGGCCGGCAAGGGATACCCGGCGGGGACGGAGGCTTCCGTGGATATCGGAGGGATCGCTCTGAGCCAGGCCCTCGAGAACCCGGTCAAGAGGAAATACCGGGTGGAAGCCTTCGAGAACGAGTGGCGGGCCGCGGAGCACGATCTCCGGGCCGAGGAGATCGCCTTCATCTCCGGGGTCAAGGTCCTGTTCGCCCGCATCCTCCATCTCCGCAGGCTGGAGACGATCTCCCGCGCCGACGCGGGATCGCTCGAGTCCATGCTGGCGCTCGTCCGCAGGCGCGTCGAGCTCGGCGAGAGCCGCGAGCTCGAGGCCCTCAAGATCGAGGTCGAGACGCTCCGCGGACGGAACGACCTCCACCGCGTCCAAGCCGACCTCCATCTGGCCCGTGAAGAGCTCAACGGCTTCGTCGGCGGGTCCCTGCCCCCGGATTTCGAGCTCGACGGGGAGATGACCTACGAGCCGGGGCTGCTCGACGAGACGGCGCTCCTGGCCCGCGCGGACGATTCCCATCCCCTGATCCTGACGAGGAGAAGCGAGCTGGCCGCCGCCCGGAGCCGGCTGGGCTACGTCCGTTGGCAGCGGCTCCCCGATCCCGTGATCTCGGGCTTCACCGGCGACGAGATGGACGGCCGCAAGACGGGCGTCGGGTTGTCGTTCGAGATCCCGCTCTGGGACTTCAAGTCGCGGGCCGTGGACGAGGCGACGGGGCTGGCCCTGGCCGCCGAAAGCGCCCTGCGGGCCGCGCGGACCTCGGTCGGGCTGGGCGTCCGGGCCCAGGTCAACCGGATGAGGCTCACCGCGAGGACCCTCGACCTGTTCCGCGGGGGGCTGATGAAGCAGGCCGAGGAGAGCCTGCGCATCGCCGATGTCAGCTTCCGCCAGGGCGAGCTGTCGCTGCTCGACTACCTCGACTCCCGGCGGACGCATTATGCCATCCTTCGCGACTATGAGGAGGCGCTCCTGCAATGGCAGGTCGACCGGGCCGAGCTCGAGAAAGCGTCGGGGGTTCTCGAACCCGGCGACGCGAGCGAAGATCCGAGGGGAGAATGAGCCGATGAAGCATTGGATGATGACCGTCGCATTGACCTCCGCCCTCGGTCTCCTGTCCTGCGGGCCGGGGGACCGGCGGACGGCCGCCGCGCCCGGCGACCCCGACCACGAAGGCGAGCACAAGCACGTCCACGTCGTCGTCCCCATCGAGAGGCAGAAGGAGTGGGGGATCGAGGTCGGCCCGGTCGCCGAGGCCGCCCTGCCGCTCACGACGCGGCTGAACGGCGCGCTCTCGCTCGACCTGAACCGCACGGCCCACGTCTCGTCCTTGGCGGCGGGCAAGATCGTCTCCGTCGCCACGGACCTCGGCCGCGACGTCCGGCGCGGCCAGCCCCTGGCCGTCATCAATTCCCCCGAGTTCGCCCGGGACCGCTCCGACTTCCTGCGCGCCCGGTCCCGCTTCAACCTAACCCGCAGGGAGTTCGAGCGCGCCCGCCTGCTCGTCGAGGAGAAGGCCATCGAGCAAAAGGAGTTCCTGCGCCGGGAGGCGGAGTTCGAGGACGCGTCCACGGAGTTCGGCGTCTTGGGCTCCAAGCTCCACTCCTACGGCCTGGACCACGCCGAGATCGAGGCCTGGCTCGAGCGGTGCGACGACCTGGACCGGGACGGCTGGCTCTGCGAGCTCGTCGACCCGAACCTGACCGTGGTCTCGCCCGTCGACGGCCGGGTCATTTTCCGGGAGGCCGTCGTCGGCGAGCAGATCGGCCCCGACAAGGTCCTGTTCACGGTCTCGGACCTGCGGACCCTCTGGGCCCAGTTCGACGCCTACGAAAGCGATCTGCGCTTTCTGCGGACCGGCGGCCGGATCGACATCCGGTCGACGCTCTATCCCGAGCGCGTCTTCCCGGGGGCCGTCCGTGTCGTCTCCGACGCCGTCGACGAGAAGCTGAGGATGGTCCGGGTCCGGGCCGAGGTGGCCAACACCGAAGGCCTCCTGAAGCCCAACATGTATGTCACCGGGGAGGCGACGGCCGAAGGCACGGCGAAGGCCCCGGTCGTTCCCTCCGAGGCCGTCCAGAAGCTCGACGGCGGGACGGTCGTCTTCGTGGCCGAGGACGACGTCACCTTCGCTCCCCGGCACGTCGTCACAGGGGATTCTTCGGGCGGCCTGACCGCCGTGCGCAGCGGACTGGCCGCCGGCGAACGGATCGTCGTCCGTGGGGCTTTCGCCTTGAAGACCGAGGCGGCCAAGGCCGCCTTCGCCGGCCAAGGCCACGTGCACTGAGGTCCCATGATCGCCCGGATCATCCGATTCTCCCTGGAGCACAGGCTGTTCGTCCTGCCCGCGGCCCTGGCGGTCCTGGTCCTCGGCTACCTGGCCTACGAGCGCCTGTCCATCGACGTCTTTCCCGACGCCTCGCCGTCCCTCATCCAGGTCTTCACCGAGGCCGACGGCATGGCCCCCGAGGAGGTCGAGCGGCTCGTCTCCTACCCGCTGGAATCGGCCATGTCGGGGCTTCCCCGGGTGCGGACGATCCGCTCGCTCTCGACCTTCGCCCTGTCCATCGTCAGCGTCTATTTCGAGGACGGGACCGACATCTATTGGGCCCGCCAGCTCGTCGCCCAGAGGCTCGTCGAGGCCCGTGAGGAGCTCCCGGCGCAGGCCGGGCATGCCCAGCTCGGCCCCATCGCCACGGGGTTGGGGCTCGTCTACCTCTACGCTATCGAGGGAGAGGACGCCCCGCTCATGGACGTCCGCACGGCCCAGGACTGGATCGTCCGCTTCGAGCTCAAGGCCATTCCCGAGGTGACCGAAGTCCTGAGCTTCGGCGGCGACATCAAGCAGTTCCACGTCCTCGTCGACCCCGAGGCCCTCCTCAAGTACGGCCTCGAGATCTCCGACGTGGCCGAGACGATCCGGGTCAACAACCAGAATGTCGGCGCGAGCTTCATCACCCGGGGGCCCGAGGAATACGTCGTCAGGAGCGTCGGCCTGCTCGGCGGCCTGGACGACATGCGGCGGATCGTCGTCGCCTCCGTGGCCGGGACACCCGTCTACCTGAGGGACGTGGCCGACATCCGGGTCCTGCCGGCCGTCAAGAGGGGAGAGTCGCTGATGAACGGCCGGGGGCCCCGGGTGACCGGCATGGTCCTCAAGCTCTTCGGCGCCAACACGGCCCGGCTCATCGAAAGCATCGAGACCCGCGTGGAGGCCATCAACCGGACCCTCCCTTCCGGCATGCGGATCGTGCCCTTCTACAACCAGGCCGCCCTGGTCCGCAAGTGCTTTACGACGGTCTCGAGCAACCTGATGCTGGGTATCCTGCTCGTCGTGGCGGTGCTGTTCGTGTTCATGGGCGAGCTGCGGACGGCCCTCGTGGCCGTCCTGGCCCTGCCGTTCTCGATCCTGTTCACGTTCATCGTGATGAACCGGCTCGGGCTGCCGGCCGACCTGATGTCCTTCGGGGGATTGGCCGTGGCCATCGGCCTGCTCGTCGACGCGGCCATCATCTTCGTCGAGAACGCCCACAGCCGCCTGCAGACGGAGAGCGGCGACCGGGCCTCGGTCATCCTCGACGCCGGCCGGGAAGTGGCCCGGCCGCTGTTCTTCGCCGTGGTCATCATCGTCCTGGTCTTCCTGCCCATCTTCACCTTGACCGGCGTCGAGGGCATCATGTTCCGGCCGATGGGCATCACGGTCTCGACGGCCATGCTGGGCTCGCTTCTTTTCACCCTGGCCGTCGCCCCCGCGATCGCTTTCCTCGTCCTGAAACGGGGCCGCGCCGGCGGGGCGCGGGAGCCCGTCCTGCTCCGGGCCGTCAAGAAGGCCTACATGCCGTTCTTCGAGACCTGCCGGAAACGGAGGCGGGTTATCTTCGCCGTGACGGCCGCCGTTTTCGTCGCCGGGCTCGCCCTGTTCCCCTTCCTGGGCCGGGAATACATCCCGACCCTCGAGGAGGGCACGCTCCTCCTCATGGCCACGCTGGACCCGAACATCAGCCTCGAGCGGTCGGTGGCCATGGCCACGGAGATGGAGAAGGAGATCCTGGCCGTGCCCGGCGTCGAGGGCGTGCTGACCCAGATCGGGCGGGGCGACGTCGGCACCCACGCCCATTTCGTCAATGATATTAAGATGTACGTCCAGGCCGCCGAGGCCCGCTCCGGGCATCGCGAGGCCCTGGCCGAGGAGATCGGCCGGCGGCTGGAGCGTTTCCCCGGCGTCGCCCTCAACCTGACCCAGCCCATCGCCCACAACCTGGACGAGCTCCTCACCGGGGTCAAGGCCCAGCTGGCGGTCAAGATCTACGGCGAGGACTTCGATGTGCTCAGGACGGCGGCCGGGGAGATCAAGGACATCCTGTCCTCGGTCCGCGGGGGGCGGGACGTCCAGGTCGAGCAGTTCACCGGCCAGAACACCATCGGTGTCGTCATCGACCGGGAGGCCGTGGCCCGCCACGGGCTCAACATCCGCGACATCCAGGAAACGGTCGAGGCGGCCGTCGGCGGCATCACCCTCGGCCAGATCTACGAGGAACAGAGAAGATTCGACATCTTCCTGCGCTACGCCGACGCCCATCGGGGCGACGTCGAGAGCATCGGGAACCTGCTCGTCGGGCTGCCCGGCGGCGGCCGGGTCCCGCTGCGGAGCTTGGCCGACATCCGCGAGGAGGCCGGGCCGCGGCAGATCAACCGGGAGAACAACCGAAGGTTCATCAACGTCCAGGCCAACGTCCGGGGGCGGGACATCGGCCGGTATGTGGCCGAAGCCCGGCGGCTCGTGGAGGAACGGGTGGAGACGCCGCCCGGGTACGCCGTCGCCTGGGGCGGACAGTTCGAGCTCCAACAGAAGGCCAACCGCCGCCTGCTCGTGGTCACCCCCTTGACCCTGGCTCTCGTGGCCTTGCTGCTGTTCGTCGCCTTCTCCTCGTTCCGCGAGGTCCTGATCATCCTCATCAACATTCCCTTGGCCTTGACCGGCGGCATCCTGGCCCTGAAGCTGAGCGGCGCCTACCTCAGCGTCCCGGCCTCCATCGGTTTCATCGCCATCTTCGGCATCGCCTTGCAGGACGGGCTGGTGCTCATGTCGCATTTCCGGCATCTGGAGGGGCGGATGAGCTTGGCGGAAGCGGTGTCGCGGGGCGTCGAGGCCCGGATCCGGCCGGTGCTGATGACGACGCTGACGACGATCTTCGGCCTCCTGCCGCTTCTCCTGGCCACGGGCGTGGGCGCCGAGATCCAGCGTCCCCTGGCGACCGTGGTCGTCGGCGGGCTGGCGACTTCGACCGTGGTGACGCTTCTCGTCCTGCCCCTGATCTACGAGACGTTCCGGAGGAAGGGGGAGGGGCCTGACCCGGAGACCCGGCGCTTGGCTTGACCTCCATTCCGAGGGCGTGCTATGGTCGGCCCGAGGAGGGCCCCCATGAAACGCAGAAAATTCCTTCAATTGGGCGTGTCGGGAGGAGCGCTGGCCGCGGCCGGGACCGTCGCCTGCCGGCGCGCGGAGCAAGGCACGGCCGCGACCCCTTCGGGGCCGGCGCCGGTCGAACCGTTCGAATTCGAAGGCCTTCCCATCGCCGAGCTCGGCGCCGGCCTGGACTCGGGACGGTTCACGGCCCGGTCTCTCACGGATATGTTCCTCGCCCGGATCGATAAGATCGACAAAGCGGGCCCGGCCCTCAACTCGGTCATCGAGGTCAATCCCGAGGCCCGGGACATCGCCGACGCCTTGGACGCCGAGCGGAAAGCCGGCCGCGTCCGGGGCCCGCTCCACGGCCTGCCCGTTCTGATCAAGGACAATATCGCCACTCGCGACCGGATGCAGACGACGGCCGGCTCGCTGGCTCTGGAAGGGTCCGCGCCGCCGGCGGACGCCTTCCTCGTCCGGCGGCTCCGCGAGTCGGGCGCCGTGCTCCTCGGCAAGACCAACCTCAGCGAATGGGCCAACTTCCGCTCGACGCGCTCGACGAGCGGCTGGAGCGGCCGCGGGGGCCAGACCCGCAACCCCTACGCCCTGGACCGCAATCCGTGCGGCTCGAGCTCGGGCTCGGGGGCCGCGGCGGCCGCCGGCCTGTGCTTCGCCGCGGTCGGCACCGAGACGGACGGCTCGGTCGTCTGCCCGGCGACGACCAACGGGGTCGTCGGCATCAAGCCGACGCTGGGCTTGGTCAGCCGGTCCGGTATCGTGCCCATCGCCCACAGCCAGGACACGGCCGGGCCGATGGCCCGGACCGTCGCCGACGCGGCCGCCCTGCTATCGGCCCTGGCCGGCCCCGATCCCGACGATCCGGCGACCCGGGCCACCGGGGCCCCCGCCCAACCCGATTACACGAAGCTCCTCGACCCGAACGCCCTCCGGGGAGCGCGGATCGGCGTCGTCCGCAAGCTGTTCGGCTTCCACGACAAGGTCGACAGGGTCATGGAGGCCCGGCTCGAGGACCTCCGCAAGCTCGGCGCGGTCCTCGTCGATCCCGCCGACTTCGAAAGCGAGGAGAGCATCGGCGACTCGGAGTACGAGGTCCTGCTCTACGAATTCAAGGCCGATCTCAACGCTTACCTGGCGTGGTTGGGGCCGTCGGCCCCGGTCCGCAGCCTCGAGGAGATCATCGACTTCAACGAGCGTCACCGCGACCGGGAGATGCCCTACTTCGGGCAGGAGATCTTCCTGCAGGCCGCGGCCAAGGGCCCGCTGACCGACAAGGCCTATCTCGACGCGCTGGCCAAGAACCTCCGGGTGACCCGGAAGGAAGGCCTCGACGCCCTGATGGACAAGCATCGGCTCGACGCTCTCTTGGCTCCGACCGGCGGCCCGGCCTGGACGACGGACCTCGTCAACGGCGATCACTACACGGGCGGCGGGTGCTCGACCTACCCGGCCGT
>VGJC01000005.1 GCA_016867635.1 Candidatus Aminicenantota bacterium
CCACAGAATGAGCTTCATTCGTCTTCCTCCCGCCCCGGCCGGAGACGGCCCGTGCGCCGGACCGCCTCCTTGAGGACGAATTCCATCTGGGCGTTGACGCTCCGCAGCTCCGCCGCCGCCCATTTCTCCAGGGCGTCGTAGAGCGCGGCGTCGAGCCGCAGCAGGAATTTTTTTTTCTCGCTCACCGGGCCTCTTTCATCCGGAGTAAAGCGTCCCCGTATTGATGATCGGCTGGGCGTCGGACTCTGAGACCAGGGCGACGAGCAGGTTGTTGACCATGGCCGCCTTGCGCTCCTCGTCGAGCTTGACGACGCCCTGGGCCTCCAGGCTCTTCAGGGCCATCTCGACCATGCCGACGGCGCCGTCGACGATCTGCCGGCGGGCGGCGATGATGGCCTCGGCCTGCTGGCGCCGGAGCATGGCCTGGGCGATCTCGGGCGCGTAGGCCAGGTGCGACAGCCGGGCCTCGACGACGTGGACGCCGGCCACATCGAGCCTTTCCTGGACCTGGTCCTTGAGCCGGGCCGCGATCTCCTCGAGGTTGCCGCGCAGGGACTCCTTTTCCGTGTCATGGGCGTCGTAGGGATAGTGGCTGGCCAGCTGGCGGATGGCCGTTTCGCTCTGGATGGCCACGAAGTTCTGGTAGTTCTCGACGTTGAACAGGGCCTTGGCCGAATCGACGACGTGCCAGACGACGACGGCGGCGATCTCGATGGGGTTGCCCAGCGCGTCGTTGACCTTGATCGTCTCGCTGTTGAGGTTGACGATCCTCAGGGTGACCTTCTTCTTGACGGCGAACGGGTTGGTCCAGTGGAAACCGGCCGTCCGGGCGCTGCCGACGTACTTGCCGAGAAAAGTGAAGACCTTGGACTCGTTGGGGTGGATGAGGAAGAATCCGCCGAAGGTCATGAAGGCCAGGATCATCCCGACGACCGAGGCGATCATGCCCGGGGTCGAGCCGGACCGCGCGGAGTGGGCGATGACGTACCGGCCGCAGAAGAACAGGACGGCGAGGTCGACGAAGACCATGGTCCAGCCGTTGACGCTGAAGACGTTTTTTTCCTTGATGTCTTTCATGGGCACCTCCGATAATAGCAATATAATATTAATATGATATCATTTGTCAAGCGATTTCTATATAAAAAAAAGGGGGCACGTACCGGAGGTACGTGTCCCCGTGTTCGCGCATTCCCGGGGCTGAGAGCGATGTCGCAGCCCGGCCGAAAAGGGGGCTTCCCCTAAGGGAAGGTCAGGCGAAGAAGTCGCCGGGGACGGCCTTGAGCCGGACGATGTCGCTGACCCGCCCGCGGAGGTCGAAGCCCTTGGCGCAGGCGGCCGAGCACGACGCGCACGACCCGCAGGGGTTGCCGGCGACCTCCAGGGACCCGACGAGCTCGTGGGCCGCCTGCAGGTTCCGGTAGCCGTAGGCGTACATGTAGCCCCGCATGAGGGACGGGATGGGCAGGCCCCGCGCGCAGCCGCTCTCGCACTGCCCGCATTGCTGGCAGTAGAGGCCGGCCGCCTGTTCTCCGAACTTCAGGTCCCGGATCTCCTGCTCGGTCATCGTCAGGTCCGACCAGACCGAGAGGTCTTCCTTGAGCTGGTCGAAGGTCGTGAAGCCCGGGATGGCGGTCGTGACGTTCGTGTCGTTGAGGGCCCATTTCAGGGCCGCCCGCATGTTGATCGGCTGCTGCTTCTCCTTGTCCCAATAGACGCCGGCCTGGGTCTTCATGGCCACGACCCCTAACCCTGCCCCGGCCGCCTCGGCGATGGCTTTGCGGACCTCGTCCCTGTGGTCCTGGCGGAAGTTATAGGCCGTCAGGACGACGTCGTAGACCCCGGCTTTGACGGCCGCCCGGATGACATCCGGCTCGCTGCGGTGAGTCGAAAGCCCGACGTATCTCGCCTTGCCCGACTTCTTGGCCCGCGTCAGGGCCTCGAGCATGGGCTCGGCGAGAGTGTCCTTGACCGTATCCGGGCTATGAAGGTAAAGGATCTCCACTTGATCGAGTCCGAGCCGCTCGAGGCTCAGGTCGAACTTGTCCAGGAAGCTCTTGATCTGAAAGTCGGCAGGCTGCTCCGCCATGCCCTTCTCACGGTTCGAGCCGGGCACTTTCGTGGCCAGGATGTACGAATCTCGCGGCCTGCCTTTGATGACCTCGCCGATCATCTGTTCGTTGCGGCCTCTCTGGTAGACGTAAGCCGTGTCCAGCATGACGATGCCCGAGTCCAGGGCTTCGCGGACGAGGTTGGGGTTGTCGGCGTTCATGACGCCCATGCTGACGACCGGCATCTCGAGGCCCGTCCGGCCGAGAGTCCGGAGGATGGGCTTAGCGGCTTCCCGGCCGGCGAGCCGCCCCGGCCCGCCTTCCGTCGCTTTACCCAAGGCGGCGGCCCTGACGGCGCCGGGAACGGCCCCGACCGCGGCCAGACCGGCCAAGCCTTTCTTGATGAAATCCCGCCTTTCGATGTGGGTCGCTTTTGTTGCCATGCTCATCTCCTCCCGTCCCTTTTCTTTATTTCCCTCCGGCCGGACCGGCCGCGGGCCATGATTAGAAAGCCTATAGAATGGATATCCATTCTATCGAACGGGCCGGGATTGTCAAATTGACTTTTCCGGACCGGACGATATACTGGGTCCCGATGTCCCGCGATACCGGGAGACTCATGGCCGCCCTCATGGGAGCGTGCCTCGTGTTCCATGCCGGGGCCGGCGCCCAAGAGCCCGCGCCCCCCCCCGGAGGATCTCTCCGTACTTTTTTCACGGCCCGCTCCGCCGTGATCGACGGATCTCTGCCCGCGGACCTGGCCAAGGAATTCGAGAAGGACGAAGGAGCGCCCTTGAAGTCGGTGTCTATCGACCTCGACGGCGACGGCCGGGCCGAGAAATTCGTCCTCGGCGGCTCCCCGTCCCTCTCAGGCGGCAGCCAATGGCTCATCTTCGACCCCGTCAGGAACGTCTCGCAGGGAGTCATCATCGGGGCCATCGTCTTCATCGAACGGCAGGCCGAGAACGGATACCCGGCTCTCGAGACCTACTGGAAGCAGGGGGGGGACATGGCCGTGGTCTTCCGTTACGCCTACTCCCGGGGCCGGTACGCCCGCGTCGCCTCCCGGTCCCTGACGGTCCAGGAGATCAGCGGCTACTTCCGGTCCAAGCCCCCGCTCGACCAAGAGCTCGAGCTGGTCGAGATCAAGGATCCCGAATAAGAGGAGCAACGGGTCTGAGGTCCATGGTCGGGCGAACGGCGGCGGACGGCGGCTCCCGCGGACGGCCGCGGCGATCCTCGTGGGGATGCCTGGCCCTGGCCTTCGGGTTCGTTCTCTCCTCCTGCGTCCGGCTGCACCCGCCGCCCTCCGCCCCGCCCTCTCCGGCGACGCCGGCGCTCGCCGACCTGACCGACGCTCAATGGCTGCGGGACCTGGACCATCTGCGGCGCAACATCAACCGGGTCCACGAGAACCTCATGTATTCCCTCGCCGGCCATCGGGAGTTCGAGGACCGGGCCCGCCTCTTCCGGGAGGCCCTGCCGTCGCTCAACGTCGACGAGCGGACGGCGGGGCTCCTGCGCGTCGTCGCCGCCTTGAACGACCCTCACACGCAGATCGCTTTCCGTCCGACCCGGCGGTTCCCCCTGGCCTTTTTTTGGTTCAAAGAAGGCCTCTTCGTCACGGCGGTCGAGCCCGGGCTGGAGCGCCTGCTCGGCGCCGAGCTCGCCGGCATCGACCGGGCTTCGCTCGCGTCGGTCATCTCGCTGCTCTCGGAGCTCGTCCCCCACGAGAACGAGTCGCGCCTCAAGGACCGACTCCCCGTTCTTCTCCCTCTCGGCGAGGTCCTGCGCGGGCTCGGGCTCATCCCGAGCGCGGACAAGGCCTCTTTCACGTTCCGGGATCTTGAAGGAAAGACCTTCGAGGCCGAGGTCGAGGCCCGCCCCTGGACGGCCGGCCGGCCCAAGTGGGCCCGGAGAGCCGCCGGGGAGACGCCGCTCTTTCTCTCGGACATGGACACGTTCTACTGGTACGAGTACCTGGAGGGCTCCCGGACGCTCTTTTTCCAGTACAACTCGTGCCACGACATGCCCGGCCGCCCCTTCCATGAATTCTCGGACGCGCTTCTCGCGTTCATCCGCGGCCACGAGGTCGACCGGGTCGTCATCGATCTCCGCCACAACCCCGGCGGCTACTCCCAGCTCCTGAGGCCCTTCATCCGAGGCCTTGCCCGCCTGAGGAAGATCGACCATCCGGACGGGCTCTATGTGATCGTCGGCCGCAGGACATTCTCCGCGGCCGTGCTCAACGCGCTCGAGCTGCGGCGCTCGACCCGGGCCGTCCTCGTCGGCGAGCCGACGGGCGGCAAGCCCAGCCACTACGGGGACATCCGTCTCTTCGCCCTGCCCGCCAGCCGGTTGACGGTTTCCTATCCGACCCAATATATCTGGCGGGAAGGCGTCCTCGAGACATCGATGGTCCCGGACCACGTCGTCGAGCCGTCCGTTCGGGACTGGATCGCCGGCCGCGACCCGGTCCTCGAAGGGATCCTCCGAGGGGATTTTCGGCAAAACGAAGCCCCCTGAGAATTTCCGGCCCGGACCTCCGTCTTCTCTATTGAATCCATTCACGAAGGAGGTCCCGATGAAAGGAAAACTGAGTCCCGAGGAGTTCGTGCGCCTGGCCGTCACCAGCCTGCGGCTCGACAACTACAAGGGCATCCACTCCGTCTACAGCGGGTTCAACGACGCGTTCAAGGCCTACTACGACGGCGCAAACCCCATCGAAGCGACGGGAGAGATGGCCCGGACGGGCAAGATCAGCCTACGGCCGGTCAAGGGCGGGGTCATGCTCTACCTGCCCGGGGAGGGCCCGGAGCTCAGCCGAGGCGACATGGCCCTCAAGAAGATGGGCCTGCTCGAGAGGCCCCGGCCGGCCTCCCCGGGGAAGTGACGGTCGGCGTCAGGCGACCGGCGGTTCCTCTTCCATGTACTGGATGTAGAGGTCGGTCAGGTCGGCGCCCTCGAGCTCCTTGGCCGTCTTCATCATCACCAGCCGGCCCTTGCGCATGAAGCCGACCCGGTCGGCGATGAGCTTGGCCCGGAAGATGTCGTGGGTCGACATGAACACGGACTTGCCCCGGTCGCGCATCTGGACGAGGGTCTCCAGGAACTCCCGGCCCGACTGGGGGTCGAGGCCCGAGGTCGGCTCGTCGAGCAGGATGTTGGCCGCGTCCTTGACCAGGGCGATGGCGATTCCCAGCTTCTGTCGCATGCCCTTGGAAAAGTTCTTGACCCGGCGGTCGAAGGCCTCCTTCTGGAGCCCGACGCGGGTCAGGACCTCGCCGTAGTCAGCCTTCGTCAGGCTGCGCTTTCCGGCCAGCCGGCTGAAGTAGTCGAGGTTCTGGACGGCCGTGAAATTGCCGTACAGCATGACGTTCTCGGAGACGAACGAGACGTGTCTCTTTGCCTTCAGGGGGTCCTTGTGGACGTCGATGCCCTCGATGAGGGCCGTCCCCGAGGTCGGGGGAATGAAGTCAAGGAACAGGTTGATGGTCGTCGTCTTGCCGGCCCCGTTGGCCCCGAACATGCAGAAGATCTCGCCCGGCTCGACCTTCAGGGTCAGCGAGTCGAGACCGATCATCCCGTCTTCGTAGCGCTTGGTCAGGTCGATGGCTTCTAGCATGGCGGCACTCCTCAGCGGACGTCGTAGCGAAGGAACGAGGCGTAGGCCCCGACGAAAAAGACCAGGATCATGACGGCCATCAGGCCGAAGTCCGGAAGCGTCCGGAGAAGCGACCGGGACAGCCGCTCCGGCTCGAGCACGTGCTGGGGCATGTCGTCGATGGAGATCGTGGCCATCTCCCCCGTCTGGAAGTTGATGCTCTCCCCGAACTTGGAGTTGATCCATTTCGTATAGACGGGCTTATAGGATCGGACCGAGGCCAGGAACCTGTCGAACTCGTCGACCCCCGTCCGGGCCAGGGTCATGGAGCCGAAAGTCAGGGCCGAGGCCGGCGAGACGCGGGACAGGTTGACGGCCAGCGTCTGCTGGGCCCCCTTTTTCAATTGATAGTCCCTCTCGATGGCCGCGTTGTTGGCGTCGATCTGGCTGGTCAGGTCCTGTTGTAGATCTTCGATATACTTCCGGAGCCGGTCCTGGAAGCCCTTGGGATCCTTGGCCGCCTCGGTCTGCTGCTGCTGGATCCACTCCCGGGCTGTCTTCTGCCCCTCCTGCTGGATCTGCTGCAGGAAGGCGTCCTTCTTGGCCGTGACCTCATGGACCGAGGGAATGGGCCGGGCCTGACTGGCAACGATGACCGCCAGCTTGGGGATGACCATGACGATGACGACCCAGGCGAAGAGCAGGACCAGGAAGCTCGTCGAGGACCGCGAGGTCCGGGCCGAGACGAACAGGCCCAGGCTGAAGAAGACCGACAGGTAAAGGAAGAACATCAGGAAGATGAGCAGCAGTCGGAGCCAGTCCTGTCCCGCGAGGTGGATGTTGGGGGCGATGAGCAGGATGAGCAGGCTCAGGAGGAGAGGGATGAGGAGAGGGATGAGCAGGCTGATGTAGCCGCCGATGGCCTTGCCGAGGATGAGGCGGTCCCGCGGCACATCGTTCGACAGGGCCAGCTTCAGGGTCCCCCGCTCCTTCTCGCCGACGATGGCGTCGTAGGTGAAGAGGATGGCGAACAGGCTGAGGACGATCTTGACGATGAACATCAGGTCCAGCGGCCCGAAGACGGCGAAGACCGGGTTGCTGCTGTATTTGGAGTCGATGAGGTTGGGGTCGGCGGCGATGTTGACCGGGGCGACGCGCCCGACGGCCTCCTCGATGCCGTTGACGACCGTCCCCAGGACCTGGGGCGGCTTGTTGACCTTGACCCCGATGCCGGCCAGGGAATTGTAGTTCGGCTGGCTCTCCAGGTTCTTCTTGTTGAGGGCCAGCGCCGCCGTGTACTCCTTGCGCTCCGCCCCGTAGTTGGTCACCCCGGTGTAGACCGACACCAGGATGAGGATGGTGCAGAGCAGGAAGGTGAACACGAACTTCGGGCTGGTGATGTTGTCCAGGATCTCTTTGCGGATGATGTCTCGAAGCATGGCCTCCCCCGTCGTCAGGTAATGGCTGCGGACATTGCTGTCCCCTTGATCATACGTGTTGACGGCCCATCGGTTCAGTGTTTATTCGGCCTGCGGCCGGGGCGGGCCGGAGTTCGCTCCCTCCGGGGCCGCCCGCCGCGGGTCGAGGTGCAGGCTGAGTCCGGCGAGGACCGGCTTGTCGCGGGCTTGCAAGACGCGGACGCGCACTTTCGAGGCCGCGACCGCCGGAAAGCGCAGGAGACGTTTCCAGCCCACGGTCGTCCCCCGGGCGATCTCCCTCCAGCCCTCCCCGTCCCAGGCGTCGAGGGCGAAAGACTCCACCCTCTGCCCCGCGGACAGGTTCTCCCGGAGCGCGGCGACGTTGAAGGTCGCGGCGGCTCCCAGCGTCCACTCGAACGCCTCCTGGGTGACATCCTTATAGACCGTGGGCCGCCGACCGCTCTTCTTGGGGCCGCCGGCCTGCCGGCTCACGAGGTTGTACATCCTGGCCCCCGCGGCCAGATCGACGGCGAAGGCCGCCCTGATCCGGTCGCCGAGCTCTGCGAGCCGGCGGGCGTCGTTCTCATGGACAAGGCCCCGCTTGTCGGGCGGGACGTTGAGCAGGAGCTGGGCGTTGCCCCCGACCGACGTGTCGTAGATGTCCAGGAGGTGGTCGAGTGTTTTGACCTTGTCGTCTTCGGCCTCATGGTAGAACCAGCCCGGCCGGATGGACACGTCGACCTGGCCCGGATACCAGATCAGGCGGCCGCCTTTTCTGGCCACTTCGGCGATCCGCCGGCGCGATCCAAGATCGCCGGCCTGGGCGTCGAGCCCGGCGATCCCGCCCGGGCTTTTTTCGTCGGGCAGGTTGTCCATCCGCGGGACGGGGACGACGCTCCACTCGCTCTCGCGGGTGACGCCCGCTTCATTGCCGATCCAGCGGGCGTCCGGGCCGATGATGGAGATGACCGCGCCCGGCTGGAGCTTGCGGACGAGGGCGTAGTAGCCCTCCCAGTCGTAGACCTGCCGCTTGCCGTTGGGGCCCTCGGCGCAGGCCCCGTCGAACCAGACCTCGGAGATCTCGCCGTAACCCGTCAGGAGCTCGCGGAGCTGGTCGCGGAAATGCTCGTTGTAGCGCGGCGAGTCGCCGTAGCACGGCTCGTGGCGGTCCCAAGGAGACAGGTAAAAGCCGAACTTGAGGCCGGCCTCGCGGCAGGCCTCGGCGACCTCGCGGACGACGTCCCCCTTGCCGCCCCGCCAGGGCGAGCTCTTGACCGAATGCTCCGTGAACCGGCTCGGCCAGAGGCAGAAGCCGTCGTGGTGCTTGGCCGTCAGGACGAGCCCGCGCATGCCGGCAGCCTTGAAGGCCCGGGCCCATTGGCCGGCGTCGAAGGCGGTCGGGTCGAACAGCGCCGGGTCCTCTTCTCCTGTCCCCCACTCGCGATCGGTGAAAGTGTTGATGCCGAAATGGACGAAGGCCTGGAACTCGAGGGCCTGCCAGGCGAGCTGGCGCTCCGACGGCCGGACCCGGACGGCCTTGGCCATCAGCGAATCCGGCGTGTCCCGGGGCGAGAGGATCGCCTGGTCCGGCGCCCCGGCGCCCGAACCGAACAAGGATACGAAGCTCAGCACAAGAGCCAAGCTCCCGAAGCGGGGGCGGAGCGGGCGGCAACGGGCCGCCGAAGGGGGGTTCATGGACACCGGGACCTCCTTCAGTCCGTAAGTATAGCACATTAAGTTGACCGGCCGTTCGGATATGGGTTAAGCTCCATGTCGACAGAGGAGGTTTTCATGAACATCCGCGTTTCCCGGACCGCCGCCGGCCCGGCCGCCCCGGTCTTCGTCGTCTTTCTGGCCGTCCTGCTGGCGGGGATCCCCGGCTGCCGGCAAAAAGCTCCGCGGGACAAGCCCGAAGCCGTTTCCCTGCTCGGCCGGCCGCTCCATCGAACCCCCGCCGCGGGCGAAGCCCTGGCCAAGCTCGAGGACGGGCTCCGAGAGGCCGCCGTCAAGCTCGAGGCCGATCCCGCGAACCCCGAGACCGTCATCCTCTACGGCCGGGCCCTATCCGGCCTCTGGCGCTACCGGGACGCCATCGACGCCTACACGAAAGGGATCGCGGCCAATCCCGACCAGGCCATGCTCTACCGCCACCGCGGGCACCGCCATATCTCGGTCCGGGAGTTCGACCGGGCCGCCGCCGACCTGGCCCGGGCCGCCGAGCTCAACGACCACGAGTTCGACATCTGGTACCACCTTGGGCTGGCCCATTACCTGAAGGGCGAGTTCGACCGGGCCGAGGCCGCCTACCGCCGCTGCCGGGAAGCGTCCCATGACGACGGTTCGATCATCGCCGTTTCCAACTGGCTCTACTTGGCCCTGACGCGCCAGGGAAAGAGCGCGGAGGCGGCCGAGGTCCTCGACGGGATCAAGGACGGCATGGACGCCGGCGAGAACATCTCCTACTACAACCTTCTGCTGTTCGATAAAGGGCTGAAACAGGAGGCCGAGCTCGAAGCCGCCGCCTCCTCTTCGGACCTCGAGATGGCCACGACCGGCTACGGCCTGGCCTGCCGGCTTCTCATTCGCGGCGAGCGGGACAAGGCCGCCGAGATGTTCCGCAAGATCGTCGCCCTGCCCTACTGGCCGGCCTTCGGCTACATCGCCGCCGAAGCGGAGCTCAACAGGTCGCCGGACCTGAGAAGCTAAGAAAGATTGCTTTTAGATAATCATTTCTCGGGGGAAGTCTGTCGTGAGGCAGCGAAGGATGTCGCCCTGACGACCCCCGTAGCGGAGGGGGACCGGTGGGGAGCGGACTCCCGGGAGCGACCAACAGAATTGTGGCGGAGAGCCCGGAGCCACAATTCTGGGAAATATCTGAAAAGAGCAAGGGACTGGTTCCCGGGGGGGCCGGGGGGCTAGGGGTGATATCCTTCGCAAAGCCGAGCAGAGGACTTTCCCCGGACGGGGAAAGGGACTATTTCTCGGAGCGCTTTCCCAGGGCTTCGTTCATGGCGCCGGTGCGGTAGCCGTCGAGGTCCAGGGAGGCGAAGACGAACCCGGCCTCCTTGCAGAGGGCGCTCAGCTCGTCCCTCATGGCCCAAGCCCGGCCCATTTCGGCCCGGTCGAACTCCAGTCGCGCCGCGTCGCCGTGGATGCGGACCCGGAACATGCGGAAGCCCAGGGCCCGGAGCTTTTCCTCCGCGGCCCCCACGATCCTCAGTTTTTCGTCGGTGATCTTTTCGCCGTAGGGGAACCGGGAGGCCAGGCAGGCGTAGGCCGGCTTGGTCGCCGTGGGCAGACCCATGCGGGCCGAAAGCTCGCGGATCTCGGCCTTGGTCAGGCCCACCTCGCACAAGGGCGAACGGACACCCAGCTCCTTGAGCGCCCTCCGGCCGGGCCGGTAGTCGTCGAGGTCGTCCGCGTTGCTGCCGTCGCATACGACCCCGAACTTCTCTTTGCGGGCGATGGCCGCGATCTTGCCGAAGAGCTCCGACTTGCAGTGGTAGCACCGGTCGGGAGGATTGTCGGCGAAGCCCTCGATGGCCAGCTCCTCCGAGACGATGACCTCGTGGCGACAGCCCATCCGCCGGGCGAGCTCCCGGGCCTCCTCCAGCTCCGACGCCGGATAGGTCGACGACGTCGCCGTGACCAGGAGGACCCGGTCGCTGAGGGTGTCGCGGGCGACCCGGGCCAGAAAGGTGCTGTCCACTCCCCCGGAAAAAGCCACGACGGCCGATCCGTAGGAGGTCAACAGGGTTTTGAGCTCTTCGAGCTTCTTGTCCATCGTCACCGCCCGCGGAGCCGGGCTCAGTCCCGGCTCTCGCGAAGGCGGATGTAGATCGCGGCGCCGCCCCCTTCCTCTCCCCGGGATTGGACCTCGAAGAGGGGCTGCTGGCTCTTGATGAGCTGAGAAAGCTGCTTGAAGCCGTAGGTGCGGGGGTCGAACCCCGGGTCGAGCTGGCGGAGGTAAAAGCCGATCTCCCCGAGGTTGGCCCAGCCGTCCTCGTGGACGGCCATGTCGAAAGCCCCCTTGAGCAGCGGCACGGGGTCGTACTTGCCGCCTCTCTCCCCGCGCTCTTCGGGCTCCTCCCGCACCTCCTTGCCGCCGCCCTTGCGCGACGCCCCGCCCCGGTCCCGCCGCCGCGGGTCCCTCTCCCGCCCCCGGGGCACGAGGTTCTCGGTGTAGATGAAGATGTTGCAGCCGTTGACGAAGGCCTTGGGCGTCGAGCGCTTGCCGATGCCCATGACGAAGAAGCCCATCTCCCGGACCCGGGTCGCCAGGCGCGTGTAGTCGCTGTCGCTCGAAACGATGCAGAAGCCGTCGACGAGATGGCCGTGGAGGATGTCCATGGCGTCGATGATCATGGCGCTGTCGGTGGCGTTCTTGCCGATCGTGTAGCGGAACTGCTGGATGGGCTGGATGGCGCTGTCGTGGAGGGCGTGCTTCCAGCCGGACATGCTGACCGTCGTCCAGTCGCCGTAGATGCGGCGAATGGTCACCAAACCGTGCTTCCCCGCTTCGGTCAAGATCTGACCGATGAGCGAGGGCTGGGCGTTGTCGCCGTCGATGAGCAGAGCGATCCTCTTTGTTTTCTGTTCGATGAATGACTCGGGCATGGAGGGGTCCTTTCGTCGTCTCCTGATTCCCCCGGTATATTATCTCAATAGCGGGGTCCGTTCAATACGCGGAGGACCCCCGGGACGCGTGTCCCGGGACCTTTCAGGCCTCCTCGTGGACCTTCCAGCCCAGAGCGTCGGCCAAGGCGTAGGCCGGCCCCTTCAGATCGCCGTAGAACGTCACCCGGTGCCAGCCCCACTGGTCCCACTCGGCGAAGAGCTTTTCGATGTCCCCGGCGGGCTCGACGGCCAGCTTGGTCCGGCAGGCCCGGTCGTCGTCGACGTTCTCGACGGCAATGCCCTGATGGAAGAGGACGGTCTTGCGCTCGGGCGAGAATTCGAGGGTCGAGGTCATGACGCCGAGAGGCAGCAACGAACGGACCGAGGCCCCTTGGCGGTCCTCGGAGTGGGTCAGGATCTCGAAGGCGTTGGGCGACGTGTCGGGCCCGAAGGCCCGGTTCGAAGCCACGCAGTGGGCGTAGATGATCCGGCGCGAGGCGGTGTCGATGACCGGGTCGGAGATGAATCCCGGGCGGCCGCCGGTCAGGGCGGTCACGGCCACCATGGTCGCCGTGGACCGGACGTCGCACTCGCAGGCCCCGATGAGCCCCTCGTTGAGCAGCTCGTGGAACCCCAGGCAGGGATAGGCGTGGATGTGGCCGCCGTAGAACCCGCCGAGGCAGTTGATGGTGATGGCGTTGGCGCCGTATCTCTCGAGCACCGCTTTTTGTCCGAGGTACATGGCCGCCGAGGTCTCCAAGGTCGCCCGGTCGACGCCTTCGATCTTGGCGGCTGTCCGCTCCCACCGGTCGGCGACGGCCCGGGCCTGGTCCTTGTCGGCGGCGGCCCAGGCCTCGTTGACCTCGGCGAAGGGAACATTGAGGACCTCGATGCCCATCCCTTCCTGGACCGCCGGGGCCAGACCTGGCCAGTTGCCTCCGACGGCCAGGATCTTCGAGGCCTTCATCCGAACGAGGCACTCGGCCGGGGACAAGGCCGAAAGCTCGTCGGCCGCGCAGGACAGCCGGCCCGGCGCCGGCGTGCCCTCGAGCCGGGCGCGCCGGACGGCGGCC
Source organism: Candidatus Aminicenantota bacterium (assembly GCA_016867635.1). GTDB lineage: Bacteria > Acidobacteriota > Aminicenantia > Aminicenantales > Saccharicenantaceae > RBG-16-66-30. The sequence continues at coordinate 12,761 of VGJC01000005.1, forward strand.
GCGAAATCGGCGGCGCTCCCGCCCCTTCCGACGACGTCGAAGCAGCGGACGGCGGCGACCAGGTCGTCCATGCTCGAAGAGGCCACGAAGCCGAAGTTCGGCGTGTTCCGGCGCAAGAGCCCGGCGGTGTAGACGAGGAAGCCCCCGCTGCCGCCGTACTGGAAATCGGCGTAGAGCGTCGGTTTCCCGGTTTCCACGACCCCCTGGACGACCCGGTTCCAGCAGTTCAGCTGGACGACGACGTAGCCGTCGACCGGCGCGGCCTTGTCCTCGTCGAGGATCCTCTGGGTCGTCTCCGGTCCGTCGGACATGACCGGCAGGAACTCGAAGCGCGGGAGGCGCCGTCCGAGCTCCGCTGTCATCCGCTCCATGACCGGCCGGAAGTCGAACCCGACGTTGGGCCAGTCCGGTCCCGGCTGGACCGGGGCGTGAAGGGCATAGACGAGCCTGATCCGCGTCCTGGCGGACGGTTTGCAGGCCGTGAAGATCCCGGACGGCGCCAGGACCCCCGCGGCGCCCGCGCAGCCCGCGGCCAGGAAACGCCTCCTTGTCCAGGCATGGTGCGGGCATCCTGTAGGTCGTTGCTGTGTTCTCATGGGGCCCTTCTCCTTCCTCTCGGCTGGGATCGCGTTCCGTCACCGCCGATGCTAATGCACGGGGAGAGCCGATGTCAAGGACGCCGCGCTCGTTGTAGCGACAGCGTGAAAGCTTCCGGTCCTTGACGCCCGGCCGGGATTCAGGTACATTTCCCGCCGAAAATGCGACCCCGTCACCCTGTCACGATCCTCCTCGCCGCGGCCGGCCTGTTGTGCCTTTCGGTCATGAACCCCGCCGCCCAGGCGCCCGGCTCGAGCCGTGTCCTCGCCGCCCTGCCCGCCGACGGCCTGGACAAAGCGAGCGTCCTCGTCTTCCGCGAGCAGAAGGCCCTCGACGCCCACTATTTCCTGGCCGACGAGACCGTCCTGGGGCTCCACGGGAAAGCCGAGGCCGTCTTCGCCAGATACCTGACGGGCGCGGGAGAGGCGCTGCTTCTCGTCGTCGCCTACCCCTCGGAAGAGGATTCCCGCCGCGTCTACGAAAGGTTCGGACGCCACTTCTTTTCCGGGAAGTTCGACCCGAAGGGCCTGCGGTTCCTTGAGCGGATCGAGACCGGGGATTACGCCGCCGCCGCCCGGACGAGCCGCGTCCTCATTGTCGTGATGCAATCGCCGGACCGCGCAAGCTGCGAAGACCTGCTCCGCCGGGCCGAAGCCGGAGCTTCCGGCCTTATCGACTAGACGTCTTACTTCTTCTTGGCCAGCGTCCCGTCGTCGCAGGGCTCGTCGGCCTCGTAGTTGCGGGCCATCTCGGGATTCGGCGCCGTCGTGCAGAAGGGCAGCGGCTCCATCTCTTTGCGGCAGCAGAGCGGCACGGGCTTTCCCTTCCCGACCTTGATCTTCTTGGCGCAAACCGAGCAGATGTATGTCGCTTCACTCACGGGGGATCTCCTCTCCTCGTCGCGTTCTCTCCATATTTTACCACCGGGGGCAGGCGGCGGCAAGCCGCCGAAGATCGGGGCCGCGCGCGGGAGGCGCGTGTCCCTCAACGCCGCCCCGGCGCTGTTCCCGGCCATATTGACAGCCTTTCCTCGGATGCTGTAGTGTCTTGGGAGGAGAACGGACGATGAATCCGGAGGCCGGCCTGGTCCTCGGCAACTACCTCCTCGTCGAGAAGCTCGGCGAAGGCGGCATGGGTGTCGTCTGGAAGGCCCGCGACCTCAAGCTCGACCGCGACGTGGCCATCAAGTTCCTGCGCGAGGGCTTCGCCCGGAGCCCCGAGCGGCGGACCTTCTTCGAACGCGAGGCCAAGGCCGTGGCCGCGCTCAGCCATCCTTCCATCGTGACCATCTACGCCGTGGCCGAGGCCGAGGGGACGTTTTTTTTCATCATGGAGCTGGTCAAGGGGAAACCCCTCTCGAAGCTGATCGCGCCGGGCGGCGTTCCGCTCGACCGCTTCCTCGAGGTCGCCGTGCCTCTGGCCGACGCCGTGGCCGCCGCCCACGACCGGGGCATCATCCACCGCGACCTCAAGCCCGGCAACATCATCGTTGACGAGTCCGGGGCCCTCAAGGTCCTGGACTTCGGCCTGGCCAGGGCCCTGCCTTCCCCCGGCCTGTCCAAGCCCGTGGACGACGCGACGACGGCGACGCTCGATTCGGAATTCGCCGGGACGGTCGTCTACATGTCGCCCGAGCAGCTGAAAAGCGAGCCGCTCGACCACCGCTCGGACATCTTCTCGCTCGGGGTGCTGCTCTTCGAGTGGGCCACGGGACGGCTGCCGTTCCTGGGGCGGACCCGGGCCGGCATCGTCGCCGCCATCCTCAAGGACAAGCCCCGATCGGCAATCGAGCTCAACCCCCGCCTGCCCAAGCGCCTCGACCGCATCCTGCACCATTGCCTCGAGCGGGAGCCCCGCTACCGCATGGCCTCGGCCCGCGACCTGCGGGACGAGCTGGAGCTGCTGCACAAGGCGGGCGGAGAGGCCCTGGCCGCGGATGTGCCTTCCATCGCCGTTCTGCCGTTCGCCGACATGAGCCGCGAGAAGGACCAGGCCTACTTCTGCGAGGGGATCGCCGAGGAGATCATCAACGCCCTGTGCCGTGTCCGCGGGATCCAGGTCGCCTCCCGGACGAGCTCCTTCCAGTTCGGGAGCTCCGCCGTCGACCTCCGCGAGGTCGCCAACCTGCTCCGCGTCGAGGCCATCCTCGAGGGCAGCGTCCGAAAGTCCGAGAACAGGCTGCGGATCACGGTCCAGCTCATCGACGCCGCCCGCGGCTTCCACCTCTGGTCGGAGTCGTACGACCGCGAGCTCAGCGACGTCTTCGCCATCCAACAGGAGATCGCCCGCAACGTCGTCCGCGCCCTGCAGGTCACGCTCAGCCCCCAGGAGAAGGGCGCCCTGTCCGAGATCCCCACCCGCCACGTCCAGGCCTACGATTATTATCTGAGGGGGCGGAGCTTTTACTACCGCTACGGGCGCCACGACATCGAGTTCGCCCTGCAGCTGTTCACCCGGGCCACGGAGCTCGACCCCGAATATGCCCTGGCCTGCGCCGGCTTGGCCGACTGCTGGTCTTACATCTATTTATATTCGGAGCGCAGTGATTCCGTCCGCCTGCAGGCCGAGGCCGCCGGCCGCCGGGCCGTCGAGCTGGCCCCCGAGTCGGCCCAGGCCCAAGCCTCGCTGGCCGTGGCTCTTTCTCTCGGTGATCATAAGGACGAGGCCCAGGCCGCGTTCGAGAAGGCCGTCCGGCTCGACTCCCAGCTTTTCGAGGCCTGGTACTTCTACGCCCGGCACGTCTTCGCCAGGGGGGAGCTGGGCCGGGCCGTGGAGCTCTACAGAGAGGCCATGCGCGTCCGGCCCGAGGATTTCTACTCCCCTCTCCTCGTCGCCCCCGTCCTTGACGAGCTCGGGCGCCACGAGGAAGCCCGCGCCTCTCGGGAGAAAGGGGTCGCTCTCGTCGCCCGCCACGTCGACCTCCACCCCGACGACGCCCGGGCCCTGTACATGGGCGCCAACGGCCTGGTCGCCCTGGGCGAGAAGGACAAGGGCCTCGAGTGGGCCCGCAGGGCCCGCAAGATCGACCCCGACGACCCGATGCTGCTCTACAACCTGGGGTGCATCCACTCGCTGGCCGGGGACATCGAGGTGGCCATCGATTGTCTGGAGAGGGCCGCCGCCGGGGGGCTCCTCCAGAAGGGCTGGTACGAACACGACGGCGACCTCGACCCGCTGCGCGGCCATCCCCGTTTCAAGGCGCTGCTCGCCAAAATGAGCTGAAGGAGAAGACCATGTCCGCTCTTCACCCCGTCGACTGGGCCATCATCGCCGCCTATTTCGTCATCATCCTGGGCCTGGCCTGGTGGGTCATCCGCCAAAAGCAGCAGACCTCGACCGACTACTTCCTGGCCGGGCGCCACCTGGGCTGGCTCATCGTCGGGGCCTCGATCTTCGCCTCCAACATCGGCTCGGAGCACCTCGTCGGCCTGGCCGGCTCGGGGGCCACCGACGGCGTCGCCATGGCCCACTACGAGCTGCACGCCTGGTGCCTGCTCGTGCTGGGCTGGGTCATGGTGCCGTTCTACATGCGGTCCAAGGTCTTCACCATGCCGGAATTCCTCGAGAGGCGCTTCTCCCCGGCCTCGCGGACCGTCCTGTCGTTCATCTCTCTCGTGGCCTACGTCCTGACCAAGATCGCCGTCGGCATCTTCGCCGGCGGCATCGTCTTCAGCGTCCTGCTGCCCGAGCTCCGGTTCATGGGCCTGGACAGCTTCTGGATCGGGTCTATCCTGGTCATCCTGTTCACCGGCGTCTACACCATCCTCGGCGGGCTCAAGGCCGTCGCCTACACCGAGGCCCTCCAGACCTTGGTCCTGATCCTGGGCTCGACACTGGTGACCTACTTCGGGCTGAAGGCCCTCGGCGGCTGGGGCGAGCTGCGGTCGATCGCCGGCTCCGAGATGTTCAACCTGTGGAAACCCCTGGTCCCGGCCGGGATCGAAGGGACCTGGGCGCCGGTCAAAGAGGCCGGCCGGATGGCCTGGTACTTCAACGACAACTATCCTTGGATCGGCATGCTCTTCTGCGCGCCCATCATCGGGCTGTGGTACTGGTGCACGGACCAGTACATCGTCCAGCGGGCCCTCGGGGCCCCGAACGAGCGGGAGGCCCGGCGGGGCTCGATCGCCGCCGCCTTCTTCAAGCTCCTGCCCGTGTTCATCTTCATCATCCCGGGCATGATCGCCTTCGCTCTGGCCAAGAGCGGACAGAGCGCGGCGCTCCAGCAGGAGCTCTTCGGCGCGGGCGGCGAGCTCATCCGGGCCAACGCCCAGAAGGCCTTTCCCATGCTGGTCACGACCGTCCTGCCCATGGGAGTGCGGGGCATCGTCGTGGCCGGCCTTCTGGCCGCGCTCATGAGCTCGCTGGCCGGCGTGTTCAACGCCTCCTCGACGCTCTTCACCATGGACTTCTACTCGCGGCTGAGGCCCAACGTCTCCCAGGCGCGTCTCGTCCACATGGGCCGGCTGGCCACGACGGTCATGGTCCTCATCGGCCTGGCCTGGATCCCGGTGATCCGCGGCGGCCGCGGCCTCTATGATTACCTCCAGGGCGTCCAGTCCTACCTGGCGCCGCCGATCTTCGTCGTCTTCTTCTTCGGCGTGTTCATGAAACGCCTGAACGCCAAGGGCTGCCTGGCGGCCCTCATCACGGGCTTCTCGCTGGGGCTGTTCCGGCTGGCCGTCGACACCCCGGTCAAGATGGCCGCCGGGTTCAGCTACGCCGAGGGCACGTTCCTGTGGGTCGTCAACAACATCTTCTTCCAGTACTACAGCCTGATCATCTTCCTCGCGAGCGTCGTGGTCATGATCGTCGTCAGCTACCTGACCGAGAAGCCGTCCTACGAGAAGATCAGCGGACTGACCTACGGCACGATCACGGAGGAGCACAGGAAGGAATCGCGGGCCAGCTGGCAAGCCCGGGACGTCATTGCCTCGGTCGCCGTCCTGGCCCTGATCCTGGCCGCCTATCTCTACTTCAGGGGCTGAGGAAGGGGCCGGTTGACCTCCGCGGCGAGCCGGCTTTCCAAGTTGACTGGCAACGAGCGGGTTGGTATAGTCCGGTCCCATGCTTTTCTCACCCCCGCCGCCGGACCGGGGACATGGACCGAAGGTGCGTGTCGCCGGACTTAGCGTTGACCGAGGAGGCCCCATGATGAAAAGATCCGGTCTCTTGCTTCTGAAAGCCTTTTTGCTGGCCGCCGCAGCCATGCCGCTCGCGGCGGGCGCCGATGTCGCGGCCTCCAAGAAGCCTCTCTCCTACGACGCCTACGACAGCTGGATGTCCATCCGCGCGACCGAGCTTTCGCGCGACGGCCGTTGGCTCGTCTACGCTCTCGTCGCTCAGGAGGGCGACGGCCAGCTCGTCGCCCGCGACCTGCGGACGGACAAGGAGCTCCGGGCCGCGCGCGGCAACCAGCCGGTCATCACTGTCGACGGCAAGTACGTCGTGTTCACCATCGCCCCGCCCAAGGCGGACGTGGACAAGGCCAAGAAGGACAAGAAAAAGCCCGAGGACCAGCCCAAGAACGCCCTGGGCATCATGGACCTCCGGACCGGCGAGGTCGTGACCGTCGACCGGGTCAAGAGCTTCAAGCTCCCCGAGGAGTCCGGCGCGCGCGTCGCCTACCTTCTCGAGCCGCCGCTGAAGAAGCCCGAAGCCGAACAGGCCGCCAAACCCGAAGAGAAGAAGACGGAAGAGCCGAAAAAAGAGGAAAAGAAGAAGGAGCCCGGCGGCGAGCTCGTCGTCCGCGATCTGGCCTCCGGAAAAGAAACGAGGATCGCCGAGGTCGACGATTACCTCTGGAACAAGCCGGGCACGTGGCTGGCCTACGCCGTCTCCTCCAAGGCCCCGGAGAACGACGGCGCCTTCGCCCTCGAAGCGGCCTCGGGCCGAACCGTCGGTCTGCTCAAGGGCTTGGGCCATTACAAGAACCTGACCTTCGACGAGAAGGGCGCGCAGCTGGCCTTCACCAGCGACCGCGACGACTACGCCGCCGAAAGACCGGCCTCCAAGCTCTACCACTGGACAGCTTCGGCGGCGGCGGCGGCCGAATTGGCCCCGTCCGCGGCCAAGGGTTTCCCCGCCGGCATGGCCGTCAGCGAGAACGGCCGGCTCGTGTTCTCCAAGGACGGCGGACGTCTGTTCTTCGGCATCGCCGCGGCCCCCGAGCCGGAGCCCAAGGACGCCCCGGACCCGATCAAGGTCGACATCTGGAGCTGGAAAGACCCGCACCTTCAGCCCATGCAGAAAGCCCAAGCCGACGAGGAGAAAAAACGCGCCTGGATGTGCGTCATGCACCTCGGCCCCAAGGACAAGAAATTCGTCCGGCTGGCCGCCGGGGACGTTCCCGAGATCAGGCTTTCGGACGACGCCAAGCTGGCCCTGGGGATCTCGGACGTCCCGTATCGCCAGCTCATCTCCTGGGACCGGAGCTATTTCGATGTCCATCTCGTCGGCCTCTCCGACGGGGCCAGGAAAAAGGTCCTCGAAAAAAGCCCCTTCGTGGCCACTTTTTCTCCCGGCGGCAACTACTTGCTCCGGTTCAACGACGAAGACAAGCACTGGTACACCTACCGGATCTCGGACGGAAAATGGACGAACGTCACGGCCAGGATCAACGTCCCGCTCGTCGACGAGACCCACGACTCGCCGAGCGAACCCTATCCCTACGGGAACGCCGGATGGACGGAGGGCGACAAGTCCGTCCTCATCTACGACCGCTTCGATATCTGGGAGGTCAGCCCCGACGGCGCCAGAACCCGGATGATCACCCAGGGCCGCGGCCGGCGCGACAAGCTCGTTTTCCGCTACGCCCGGCTCGACCCGGACCAGAAGGCCGTGCCCGCGAAGGAGCCCCTGCTCCTCAACGTGACCGACGACCGGACCAAGGCCTCGGGCCTCTACCGGGTCGATCTGGCCGCGGACGCGGCGCCCGAGAAGCTCGTCATGGCCGACAAGCTCCTCGGCGGCCTGCAGAAGGCCAAGAACGCCGACATCTATGTGTTCACCCAGCAGCGGTTCGAAGAATTCCCGGACCTGTGGACGAGCGACGGGACCTTCGCCGCGCCGCGCAAGACGAGCGACGCCAACCCCCAGCAGGCCGCCTATGTCTGGGGCCGGTCCGAGCTCATCGACTACATCAACAGCGACGGCGTCGCTCTCCCGGCCATCCTCACCAAGCCCGAGGATTTCGATCCGTCCCGCAAGTACCCGCTGATGGTCTACATCTACGAGACCCTGGCCGGGGGCCTGCACCGCTACGCGACCCCCGGGCCGGGGACGAGCATCAACATGGCCCGCTACGTCAGCAACGGCTATGTCATCCTCCAGCCCGACATCATCTACGACATCGGCTACCCGGGGCCGAGCGCCGTCAAGTGCGTCCTGCCGGCCGTCCAGAAGGTCCTCGACATGGGCTTCATCGACCCCCAGCGGGTCGGCATCCAGGGCCACAGCTGGGGCGGTTATCAGATCTCCTACCTCATCACCCAGACCGACATCTTCGCCGCCGTCCAGGCCGGGGCCTCGGTCGTCAACATGACCAGCGCCTACGGCGGCATCCGCTGGGGCTCCGGCATGTCCCGGGCCTTCCAGTACGAGAAAACCCAGAGCCGGATCGGCGCCCCCCTCTGGGACGGGTATCTCCGGTTCATCGAGAACTCTCCGCTGTTCTGGGCCGACCGGATCAACACCCCCTACCTGACCATCCACAACGACGAGGACGACGCCGTGCCCTGGTACCAGGGCATCGAGTTCATCAGCGCCCTGAGGCGGCTCGGCAAAGAGGCCTACATGTTCAATTATAACGGCGAGAAGCACGGCCTCCGGCAGCGGGAGAACCAGAAGCACTGGACCGTCCACCAGGACGAGTTCTTCGACCACTTCCTGCTGGGCAAGCCCCGGCCGGAGTGGATGGACAAGGGCGTGCCCTACCTCGAGCGCGGCACGCGCGACGTGACGCCCCTCTTCAAGAAGGCGGAGGAAAAGGAGGTGGAGAAATGACGTTCCGGCAGATGGTCACGCTTTATCTCATCACCCTGGCGGTCTTCTTCCTGATCGACATGGTCTGGCTCGGCGTCGTGGCCAAAGGATTCTACCGCAAGCACCTCGGGGGATTGCTGAGCCCGAAGGTCAATTGGGCCGCGGCCATGCTCTTCTACCTGCTGTTCATCGTCGGGCTGCTCGTCTTCGCCGTCCGGCCCGCTCTGGTCCAAGGCGCCCCGTTGCAGGCCCTTCTGCTCGGCGCGCTCTTCGGGTTGATCTCCTACGCCACCTACGACCTGACCAACCTGGCCACCTTGAAGGATTGGCCCGTCCTGGTCACGGTCGTCGACCTCGCCTGGGGAGCGGCGCTCGGAGGGCTCGTCTCGTTCACGAGCGCGCTGCTGGGCCGTTGGCTACTCAAGCTTTAAGGGCCCGGGGCGTTCCAATGAGCATCCCCATTTTTCAGGTCGACGCGTTCGCCGAAGAGCCCTTCAAGGGCAACCCGGCCGGGGTTTGCCTGCTCCGGGGGCCGGCCGAAGCGGATTGGATGCAGAGCGTCGCCGCCGAGATGAACCTGGCCGAGACGGCCTTCCCGCTGACCGAGGGCGACGGGTTCCGCCTGCGCTGGTTCACGCCGAAAGTCGAGGTCAAGCTCTGCGGCCACGCAACCCTGGCCACGGCCCACATCCTTTGGGAGCAAGGCGTTCTCGCCCCCGGCCGGGAAGCCCGCTTCCAGACCCTGAGCGGGCTCCTGACGGCCCGCCGCGTCGGGGACCTGATCGAGCTCGACTTCCCGTCCCGGCCTCCCCTGCCGAGGCCGCCGGATTGGGCCGAGGCCGTCGTCGGGGCCCTGGGCCTCAAGCCCGTCTATATCGGGATGAGCGCCGAGGACGTCCTGTTCGAAGCGGCCGACGAGGAGGCCGTGCGCGCGGTCCTGCCGGACTTCGCGACCCTGCGCTCACTCCCGGCACGCGGGGTCATCGTCACCAGCCGGTCCTCGGACAGGCGCTTCGACTTCGTCTCCCGCTTTTTCGCCCCGGCCGTCGGCGTCGACGAGGACCCGGTCACCGGCTCGTCCCACACCGTTCTCGTCCCCTACTGGGCCGGACGGCTGGGACGAACGTCCTTCACCGCCTATCAGGCCTCGGCCCGCGGCGGGGTGCTCCACCTGCGCCTCGAGGGCGACCGGGTCCGGATCGCCGGCCGGGCCGTGACGGTCATCAAGGGCCAGCTCGTCGCCTGAGTTCCGGCGCGCAGGTTGACAAACACATATTTATGTGATACACATATTTATGTCTATGGACAGACAAATGAAGAAAAGGAATCTGACCGTGGCGTTGCCCTATCCCCTGGTCCGCAAAGCCAAGGAAATGGCCGTCCGTGAGGACCGCTCTCTCAACGATTATGTCCGGGCGGCCATCGAGGAAAAGATCGAAAACACTTCGGGGTACGCCAAAGCGAGAGAGCGACAACTCGCCCGCCTGGAGCAGGGTTTGGCTCTCGGCACGAAGGGCCGGAAGCCCGCCGGACGGGATGCCCTCCATGAACGTTCTTAAGACATTCGTCGACACCAACGTCATCGTCTATGCCTACGATACGACGGCGGGGGAAAAGCATATCAGGGCCCGAAAGATCATGATGGACCTGTGGCGGACCGGCGGAGGCATGATCAGCACCCAGGTCCTTCAAGAGCTCTACGTCACCCTGACCCGAAAGATCCCCCGGCGCCTGAAAGCCCCTCAGGCCGGGGAGATCGTCGAAGACCTGCTGACCTGGGACGTCGCCGTCAACGACGGCGAGGCGATCCTCCAAGCCATCGGCCTCGAGACCCGGGAGAAGCTGTCGTTCTGGGATGCCCTTGTGGTCGTCGCGGCGGCGCGCGGCGGGGCCGAGGTCCTTCTCTCCGAGGACTTTGCCGACGGCCGAACGCTCGCCGGCGTGCGTGTTCAGAATCCCTTTCCGCCTTCGCGTTGAGACCGGCCTCGGGACACTTCCGGCTCGGTGTGGACGAGGACCTGTTCGACAGGTTTGACTAATCGTGTGCCGTCCTCTATATTGAACCCGAAAATGGAAACGCCCAGGTTTCGGGACCGCCTTCTGAGGAGAGAGCCCCTCATCGGGACCCTCGTCAGCCTGCCCTCGCCGGAACTGGCCGAGATCGCGTCGGACGCCGGCTTCGACTGGCTGTTCATCGACATGGAGCACGGCGCGATCGGGCCCGCTGAGGCTTTGCGCCTGGCCCAGGCGGTCCGCCCGCCGTGCGCCGCCATCATCAGGGTCCCGGAAAACTCGGAGACGGCGGTCAAGAAAGCCCTCGACACCGGGGCGGCCGGCCTCATCGTCCCGCACGTCGACAGCGCCGAGGACGCGGCCCGGGCCGTGCACTGGAGCAAGTACCCCCCCGAAGGGGGCCGCAGCGTCGGGTTCAGCCGCGCCAACCGCTACGGCCTGCGGTTCCAGGAGAACGTGGACAGCGCGAACTCGGAAACGGTCCTCATCGCCCAGGTCGAGCACATCGACGGCGTCCGGAGGATCGACGGGATCCTGGGCGTCAGCGGCGTCGACGCCGTCTTCGTCGGTCCCTACGACCTCTCGGCCAGCCTGGGCAAGCCGGGGCGGATCCAGGACGCCGACGTCCGGGAGGCCGTGCGGACCGCGCGTGAAGCCTGCGTTTCGCGCAAGATCCCGGCCGGGATCTTCGCCCAGGACGTCCAGGGCGCTCGACAAGCGCTCGAGGAGGGCTACACCCTGGTTTGCGCCGGCTTGGATATCGTCATTTACGCCCGGGCGTCCGCGGAGACCGTAAGGTCCTTGAAGCCAAGAACTTCTTGACAGTCCTAAAGTTATCCCCTATATTTTGTGTGGCTCTCTATGGAGTCACGCAACTTATGGTGTAGGAGTCTGTATCGCGGGGGATGGTTCGCTCCCGGCGATAGACTCGTTCCCTCCACAGGCGGCCCGTAACTCAATGCCAAGAGAAGAGACGGAAAAGCGCGGGGCGACGAACACGCCGGTCGTCCTGATCGTCGACGACGATCTCTCTTTTCTCGAGAAAGTCCAGCGGGCCTTGCGGGAAGCTTACACAGTCCGGACCTCGACGAGCGGCGTCGAGGCCATCCACCTGATCAAGACCCTGCCCGAGGTCCACGTCATCATCGTCAACGAGGACCTCCCGCGGATGAAAGGCACCGAGTTCCTCCGTTTCCTCCATGAGATGTTCAACAACTCGGGATCCATCATCAAGATCCTCCTGGCGGAAGGCGGCGGCAACGGCTCGGTCATCGATCTGGTGAGCAACGGCCGCATCGACTGCTGCCTGGCCAAGCCGTCGGACCCGGCCGTGCTTCTCCGTAAGGTCAATTTCCTCTTGGCTCAGAAATCCCGGGAGAAGCGGACCTCCATGCGCATCAGCGTCAACGGCTCCCAGGACGTGCGCATCGAGGCCGGCACCCTCGGCGAGGCCCAGGTCGTCAATCTCAGCGAGAACGGCATGTTCTTGAAGACCCTGTCGTTCTTCCCCGAAGGGGCCTCCCTGCCCTTGACGATCGCCCTGCCCGACGGCCGTCAATACGGCGTGACCGGCCGCATCGTCCGCCATGATCTCGACCAGGGCGGGATCGGCGTGGAATTCCAGGCCCTCGACGACGCGAGCCGGCATTCGCTCCTCCAATTCCTGTCGGACTACGTCTCGATAAGGGACCTTGCGGACCTCAAGCTCCGCTATCCGTTCCTCAAGACGGACGACATGGTCCTCTTTTCGGATTCGTTCAAGATCGAATCGCTGCTGCGCGGCGCCATGCAGAAAGGGGTCGAGGTCGCCGCCGTCCCGGCCGGCTCAGGACAGCCCGAGATCCTGTCCTTCGCCGAGATCGCCCCGCCCGCGGCGTGCCTCCTGTCCGGGGACAACCTGAACGTCAAGTTCAAGACCTCGGACCTCCTGTTCGTCTCCTTCCAGATCGGCTACGCCACCTACAACTTCGAGACCATGATCTCCCGCATCACGCCGGACGGGGGGAAGCTGGTCTGCCTGTACCCGAAAGTCATGTTCTACTCGGAAAAGCGGGCCGAGAAGAGGATCAGCCCTGCGGCCGACCTCAAGATCGAGATCCCCCTGCCGGCCCCCTTCCGCCGCAAGGTCCGGGGGCAAGTCACCGATATCAGCCCCGGCGGCGTGAGTTTCATCGCCGACCCGGACGCGCCGGCGCTCCTCAAGGGGACGCCGCTCGAATCCCTGTCCATCCTCGACGGCGACAAGCTCCTCTGGGAGGAGACCGGCGAGGTCCGTTACGTATCGCGGGACGGGCTGGAGGGCGGCGAGCGGATGAAATACGGCGTCCAATTCGGCATCGGCCGGATGAGCATCCAGTCGGTCCATGCTCCGGGGCTGGAGTTCGCCCGTCACGGAGAGGATATCCCCGGCCAGCTCGCGGCCTGGGGACCGGCGGGCCCGGCAAGGGACCTGGCCCGGGCCTCCTATTTGAAGCCCCAGGTCATCCGCTTGGAGAATTCGCGGGGCGAGGAGATCGTCGGCCTCCTCAATTCATCCCTGCCGCTCGACGACAATCCCGTACCCGTGGTCATCGTGCCGCCGGCCTTCGGCAAGACCAAGGAAACGCTCTTCGGCCTGGCCCTGACCCTCTGCGAGGACTTCCGTCTCCTGGGCCGGCCGCTGGCGGTCATCCGCTACGACGGCATCCACAAGAAGGGCGAGAGCCACCGGTCCCCCGAGGCCGCCGAGCCGCCCTACGAGATGCTGAACACGAACTTCACCCAGGGCGCCGAGGACATCGTCACCGTCCTCGACTGGCTGCGGGTCAATCCCAAGGTCAAAGCCGGGAAGATCATCCTGTTGACCTTCTCTTTCTCGGCCCTCGAGGCCCGGATCGTCCTCCGCGACGAGGCCAACCGCCGGCGGATCGACTACTGGATCGCCTGCATGGGGACGCCCGAGTTCCGCGACCTGATGGTCCGGGTCAACTGCGGACTGGACTTCCTGGAACACTACCAGCTCGGCATCAAGCTCGGCGTCATGCCGGTCCTGGGCAATCTCGTCAACGTCGATCCCTACGTCGCCGACGGCGTCGCCAATTCCGTGGCGACCTTGGAGCAGGCCCGCGAGGACATGCGCCATCTGGACCTGCCCATTACCTGGATCTACGGACAGCACGACAGCTGGGTCAAGGACGAGTTCATCCGCGACGTCATGAGCGTCAAGGCCGACGCCCTCCGCGAGGTCATTTCCGTCCCCATCGGCCACAACGCCCGGACGTCGAAAGAGGGGCTCCGGCTGTTCGGGACGCTGACCTCTCTCATCCACCGGTTCCTCCATGGGGTCATGCTCCAGCCCGTTCTGCCGTCGAAAAAGGACATGGAGGTCATGCGGCGGGCCGAGAAGGACCGGCTCCCGCCCCGAAAGCTCATGAACCGGAAGAGTTACTGGAAGCACTATCTCGTCGGCGACGACAACGTCCTGGGCTACGACGTCATGGCCCTGTCCGACGACTACCAGCAGCTGATGCGGGACCAGCTCGAGGCCCTGGAGCTTCGACCCGGGGACAGGCTCCTCGACCTGGGAGGAGGAACAGGGAATTTCGTCGAGCATCTCCTCCTGAGCGGAACCGGCCTGCCCGCCCATATCACGGTGGCCGACCTCATCCCCGAGGCCATGAGCCAGGCCGCCCGCAAGCTGAACTCGCGCTTCGACGTCCTCAAGGAGCCGGGGCGCTTTTCCCTTCTCGGGCTCGACCTCGAAATGAGCTCCTTCCTGGCCGTCCGCCGTTTCCTCGACGGGGAGATCGGCGCCTTCGAGGAGATGGCCGACAAGATCGAGAACCTGAGCCTCGAAAGCGCCCTCCGAATCCAGGAAGACTACTCCCCCCGCCTCCACCGGATCCTCCGCGGCGAAGAGATCACGCCGGCCCTCGACGACTGGCTGAGGACCCGCTTCGAGCTTCACGAGTACCGGATCATCATCGATTTCAACCTGGCCGCGCGCTACGCCCGGGGCCTGGCCCCGGGACGGCCCGACTTCCGCCGCCTCATCCTGCCTGGCTCCCTGGAGGGGACCCTCCACCTCCCGGTCAAACCGGGATGGTATAATAAGATCCTGATGAGCCTGGTCCTCTCCTATATCTCCAACCCGGCCGAAACCCTGGCCGAGGTCCACCGGATCATCAGACCGGAAGGCCTTCTGGTCCTGTCGAGCATGCGTCCGGACACGGACGCCTCGGGCCCGTTCACCCGCCTGCTCGAGAAGATCGAAGCCATGCCTTCGGAGGCCCTGCCGCATCAGTGGCCCAAACCTCTCCTCCTCGAGTCCTTGAGGGCGTTCCTCAACGACGCCCAGGAGCTCGTCGACCTCGAAGAAGCCGGCACGTTCGATTTCTTCGACCCCGAAAAGCTCGAGGGGCTGCTCGAGGAGACGGGCTGGGAGATCCTGCGGGCCATCCCCACCTACGGGGACCCGCCCCAGGGATACGTCTACGTCACCAGAGCGAGGAAGACCAATGTCAACTCGTGACATGATTTTCGAAGACAAGCTGAACCAGGAGTACAACCTGAGAGGCCGGACCCGCCTGGCCGCCGTCCTCAGCGTCTTTCTCTTTCTGGGCTTCCTGGGCCTCGACGCGATCTACACGCCCCAGTACCTGAAGACGTTCCTGATCATCCGGCTGGCCGTCGTCGCCCTCGTCGGCGTCCTCATCGTCCTCATCGACAAGGCCAAGACCATGAGGGGCGTCATGAACCTGGCCTTCGTGCTGGCCTTCGTGGACGCCGCCGGGATCGCCGTCATGGTCCACATCCTGGGCGGCTTCTTCACGAGCTATTACCAGGGAATGAACATCATCGTCATGGGCATGATGGTCCTCATCCCGCTGGCCTTCCGGGAGACCGTCTTCCTCTATGCGAGCATCTGGCTGATGTACGTCGGCCCGAGCCTCGTCAAGTTCCTCGGCGGCCAGGATCCCATCGTCGTCGACGGCGTGGAAGTCCCGCTCTGGCGCCTGATGACCAACAACATCATCTTCCTGACCGCCATCCTCATCGTCGGCGCCTTCGGATCCTTTATCATGGACAGCATCCGGCGCCGCGAGCTCCGGACCCGCCTGCAACTGGAAGGCACGACCGCTCAGCTCCAGGAGTCCAACGAAAAGCTTAAAAGCCTGGACGAGCTCAAGACCCAGTTTTTCGCCAACGTCAATCACGAGCTGCGGACGCCGCTGACCCTGATGCTGGCCCCGCTCAAGGCCATCCTCGACGGCAAGATGGGACGGCTGTCCCCGCTTCTGCGGGACGCCTTGGAGACCATGCAGCGCAACGGGTACAAGCTGCTCAAGCTGATCAACAACCTCCTCGATCTGACCAAGCTCGAGGAGGGCCGGATGCGGCTCAAACCCCGAATGCTCAATTTCGTCGAGTTCGTGACACCGCTGCTGGCCTCCGTCAAGCCCCTGGCCGACCATAAGAGGATCCGCCTGTACTTCCAGCACCCTCCTCATCCCATCGAACTGTCCATCGACCCGGACCAGTTCGAGAAGGTCGTCTTCAACCTCCTCTCCAACGCCCTCAAGTTCACTCCGAACAACGGCAAGATCACCCTCTATGTCGAAGAGAGGGACGAGACCGCGGTGTTGACCGTCGAGGACACGGGCGTCGGCATCCCGCCCGACATGCTCGAGACGATCTTCAGCCGCTTCTCCCAGGTCGACGGCTCCAAGTCCCGGGCCCAGGAGGGGACGGGGATCGGGCTGGCCCTGGCCCGGGAGATCGTCACCCTGCACCGGGGCGAGATCCGGGCCGAAAGCCAGCTCGGGAAAGGATCGCGCTTCATCGTCGAGCTGAAAAGGGGCGAGGACCACTTCCCGGCCGACATCCTCGACCGCCGGGTCGAGGACCAGCCGGTCGCCCCGAAGAGGCGGGAGACGGACTTCGAAGAGCCCCGGCCCGAAGACGTCGTCGCCGACTTCCGCCGCCTTCAGCTCATCGACCTGGAGAAGGTCGACCTCGAGGGCGGCCGGGTCAGCCAGACCAAAGTCCACGACGCTCTCATCCTCTGCATCGACGACAATCCCGAGGTCCTCAAGCTGATGAAGATGCTCCTCAGCGACGAGTACGACCTCGAGCTCACGGACTCGGCCGAGAAAGGCCTGGCCCTTCTCCGGGAAAAGAACCCCGACATCGTCCTCTGCGACGTCATGATGCCGGGCATGGACGGGCACGCCTTTTCCAGGACGGTCAAATCGGACGAGGCCCTCAAGCACGTGCCCATCCTCCTGGTCACGGCCCGGAGCGGGGCCGAGATGCTGGCCGAAGGCATCCAGGCCGGGGCCGACGACTACATCTCCAAACCCTTCGATTCAGTCGAGCTCAAGGCCCGCATCCGGGCCCTCCTGCGCATGCGCCAGGTCGAGTCGGAGCTGGCCCTGGTCAACCGCAACCTCAAGATGAGGACCTCCGACCTCGTCGACCAGCAGCGGTCCCTCTTCCTGTCCACGGTCAAGTCCCTGGTCACGGCCATCGACGCCAAGGACGAGTACACCCGCCACCACTCGACCCGGGTCACGGAGTTCACCCTGAAGATCGCCAAGAAAATGGGGTTCAGCGACAAGGAGCTCGGCGACCTCGAATTGGCCGCCCTCCTCCACGACGTGGGCAAGATCGGTGTGCCGGAACACATCCTCAACAAGCCCGGCAAGCTGACCGACGCCGAGTTCAAGCAGATCAAGGAACATCCCGCCCGAGGCGAGAGCATCCTCACGCCCGTCATCGAGCTCAAGGACATCCGCAAGATCGTCCGCTCCCACCACGAGCAGTACAACGGGAGCGGCTACCCCGACGGCCTGAAGGGCCGGGAGATCCCCCTGGGGGCCCGGATCATGGCCATCGCCGACACCTACGACTCGATCACCTCGGAGCGCCCCTACCGGAAAGCCGCGTCCCATCGGTTCGCGGTCAAGGAGATCATCCGCTGCTCCGGGACCCAATTCGACCCCGAGGTCGTCGAGAATTTCCTCGAGATCGCCCCGGCGTTCGCCGCCGAGCTGCCCCAGGAACCGCCAGCGGGGGAGGTTTGAGCCTCTACGTCCTGATCCTTTTCGTCGGCGCCCTCGTCTCCGGCGCCGTGGCCCTGATCGCTTGGCAGCGGCCGGCGACGGCGACCGGGCGCGCCCTGGCCTACCTCATGGCGGCCGTGTTCCTCTGGTCCGTGGCGGCGACCTTGCAGGCGGCGGCCTACAGCATGGAGGCCAAGATCCTGTTCTCCAAGCTCCAGTATCTCGGGATCGTCTCGAGCCCCGTGCTCTTGTTCCTCTTCGCCCTGGAGTTCTCCCGGAGCGGGCACCGGGTGGGGGTCGCCGTGCGGGTCGCCCTCTGGGTCATCCCCGCCACGACGCTCATCCTGGTCGCCACGAACGGGTCCCACCGCCTGATCTGGTCAAAGTTCTCCTTGGTGCCGGCGGCAGGAGGTCACGCGCTGACCTACGAGTTCGGCGGTTTTTTCTGGGTCCACGCCGGCTATTCTTATATCCTTTTCGTCGCGGCCGCGCTCCTTATCGTCCGGTCCTTTTTCCGCTTCAAGGATATCCACCGTCAGCAGGCCCTGACCCTCCTCCTGGCCCTTCCTTGGCCCTGGGTCGCCAATTTTCTCTTCATCTCGGGCCAAAACGGCGCTTTCGCCGGCCAGGATTACACGCCGTTCGGGTTCGTCATCGCCGGGCTCTTCCTCCTGTGGGGCATCCTCCGGCTCCAGCTCGTCGACCTCCTCCCGGTGGCCCGGCGGAAGGTCATCGAGAGCATGGGAGAGTCTTTGATCGTCCTCGACGAGGCGGGGCGAGTCGCCGGCATGAACCCGGCCGCCCGCAAGCTTCTGGCCTCCGTCGGGGGCCGGGATGAGTCCGCCAATGACAAGGACATCGTCGGGCACACGGCGGACGAAGTCTTTTCGACCTGGCCCGAGATGGCCGCGGCCCTCTCCGCCCCGGCCGCCGGACGGGCCGAGCTCGCTTGGAAGCGCGGCGGACAGCCGAACCGGACCTTCAACCTTCACCTCTCGCCCCTCGGCGGGCCGGCCTCCCGGGCCAAGGGCTGGGTGGCCGTCCTCTACGATTTCACGCCGGTCAAGGAAGCCGAGGCCCAAGCCGTGGAGGTCCGGCGTGTCGCCGAAGCCCTCCATCAGACGGGCGTGACGCTCAGTCAGACGCTCGATCCCAAGCAGATGTCGAACCTCATCCTGGAGCTCTTGGGCCGGATCATCCCGTTCGACATCGGCGTCTTCCTGACCGCCCAAGGAGCGGATCTCCGTTTGGACGGGCTGCGTGGGTTCCCGAACGGCCAACCGCTCCTCGGCCAGTCTTTCCCCATGGCCGGGTGCCGCCTCTGCGACAGCGCCGCTCTCCGGAAGCGGCCGCTGATCAGCGCCATCACCAGCCCCGACGACATCCTTCTGCCCGTCCCGAAGGACCTGCTCCTCCGTTCCTACTTGGGCATCCCCCTCGTCTTTCAGGATCACGTCAAGGGCCTCCTGGCCCTTTACGACTCCCGGCCCGACCGTTTCACGGAGCGGGACGTCCATATCGCCGAGCCCTTCGCCAACCAGGTGGCCATCTCCCTCGAGAATTCGCGCCTTTTCGAGGAGTTGAGCCGGCTGGCCGTCACCGACAACCTGACCGGGCTTCTCAACCGCCGGGCCTTCTCGGAAGCCGCGGAGAGGGAATTCGAACGGGCCCGCCGTTACCGGAGGCCGCTGTCGCTCATTCTGTTCGACATCGACAAGTTCAAGAGCGTCAACGACGCCCACGGTCATCTCATCGGGGACCAGGTGCTCCGCGTCCTCTCCGAGACGGTCCGCAAAACGACCCGGGCCACGGACATCGTCTGCCGTTGGGGAGGGGAGGAATTCCTCATTTTGATGCCGGAGCAGGGGCACGACCAGGCCTTCTCGACCGCCGAGCGCCTGCGGCAGGACGCTTCGAACCTGGTCGTCGTCACGCCGTCGGGCCATCTGTCGCTGACCATCAGCCTGGGGGTCGCCAGCCTGAAGCGTCAGGAGGGCGAGTCGCTGGACGGCCTGATCGGCCGGGCCGACGCGGCCATGTACGAAGCCAAGGCGGCCGGCCGGAACGCGGTCCGCGGCTGATCAGCCGACCTTGCGGGCTTCCTGCTTGAAGTCCTGCTGCCAGAGCGTCAATCCCGTCACGTCGCCCTTCTCGCCGGTGTGGAACTGGATGCGGATGTAGGGATCGACGGAGAAGAAGAAGGTCTGGCTTTCCACGTAGAACCTCGTCGGCGCCTGCCCGGTCGGGCGGATGACGAGATAGTAGTCCTCGTGGGTGACCTCCAGCGCGTATTCCGGCGTCACCTCGTAGCGCCCGACATATCCCGCGTAGATCGACGGATCGAGCCGGTAGAGCGTCTTTTCCACGGGCTTGAAGTCCGGCCATCCATAGACCTCGGCCAGCGCCCGGAGGACTTCGTCGGCCAGCAGGAGCCCGTTGGCGCTGTTGGTCATGATCACGGCCCCCTGTCCGCGGTAGGGGTAGATGTCGAGCGTGCAGGCGAAACCGGCGGTCCGCCCCCTCAGATGGAAGCGCACGTCCTGCCCCGAGCCTTCGATGGCCAACCCGAAGCTCCTCGTCCCGGCCTGCGGAGTGAGCATGGCCCTGGCGGCGGGCGGAGGGAGAAGGCGCCCACCCTTGTCCATGGCCGAGGCCATGAGATCCGCGGCGAACGAGACGAGCTCGGCGGGCGACGTCCACAGACCCGCCGCGGCCGGGGCCGGGTCAAGGAGGGGGCCTCCCTGGACAGGCCGGCCGTCCCGGTCATAGCCCGAGGCCGCCGAGGCCGGCGGGCCCTCCGACGGCGCGTCCTTGAAAGCGCTGCGGGTCATCCCCAGCGGCCCGAGGACGAGCTCCGAGAGGAGGGCCGGAAAGGGCTTTCCCGCCGAGTCCTCAAGGAGATGTTGGAGAACGGCGTCCCCGGCCTCAGGATCGTCCGTCAGAAGCTCGCGCAGCGTCACGCGGGCTTGACCGGCGGACTCGTCCGGCGGCCCTTCCCGCTTCTCGAGCCTCGCATGGGCGGGCCCGTCGAGATCCAGACGGCCTTGGGAGACGAGGATCAGCGCGGCCGCCGCGCTCAAGGGCCGCGCGAGGGCCCCGGCCTGGAAAAGGGTTTCGGTCGTCGCCGGCTCCTGGGTCCGCGCGTCGAGAACACCGTACGCTTTCGCCCATTCGAGCTCGTGGCGGTCCATAACCGCCAGCGACAAGCCGGGGACCCGATAGAAAGGCATACGGGCCGACAGAGCCAGCTTCTCCGGCTTCTGGCCCTTGATGGTCACGGCCCGCAGCAGCCCCTTCTCGACCTGCTTGATCCTTTTCCCGGTCAGGGACTCCTGAGTTTCGCAGCCGGACAGGAAGATGACGGACATCGCCGCGGCCAAGATCGCTTTTCGGCCCATATAGATATTGTAGAGTGAATCATGCCTTATAACAAGCACGGCCGGATACGGGGACACGTACTCCTTGTACGTGTCCCCAACTTCTTCCTCAGAGATTGGCGGAGGATCACCGCGCGGACGGAGACGACCGCTGACAACAGGGCCGAGGGGTGTCGTCGAAGGGAGCATAAAGCGGTGATCCAGCCGGACAGGGGGACGGACGAGGGTATCCTCGCAGAGGACGGCTCACGATGTCTGAGCCTGCTATCGAGAGGACTAGTCTGGATCCCGCGAGTTTCGTGAGCCGCCGAGCCCGTCCCCCTGGGAGGCGAAGAGGATCACCGCGCGGACGGAGACGACACCCCGAGGCCGGTCTTGACGGGGACGCGCCCTTTGCTATACAACCTGTGCTTCGGAGGTCCTCATGGCACACATCGAACCCTTCCGGGGCGTCCGGCCCCGAAAAGACATCGCCCATCTCGTCGCCGCGCCGCCCTACGACGTCCTGAGCTCGGAGGAGGCCCGGGAGATGGCCGCGGGCAACCCGCATTCGTTCCTTCACGTCGGCAAGCCGGAGATCGACCTGCCGCCCGGGACCGACCTCTACTCGGGCGCGGTCTACGCCAAAGGCCGGGAGAATTTCCGCCGGCTCATCGAGGACGGAACGATCTTCCAAGACGCCGCCGCGAGCTTCTACATCTACAAGCAGGTTTGGGGCGACCACGTCCAAGTCGGCCTGGTCGCGGCCGCGTCCTGCCAGGACTACCTCGACGGCGTCATCAAGAAGCACGAGCTCACTCGGCCCGACAAGGAGAACGACCGGATGCGCCACATCGAGACGCTGGGCGCGCAGACCGGCCCCGTTTTCCTGACCTACAAGCGGAGCGACGCGGTCGACGCCCTCGTCGCCCGGGCCATGGAGAAGGGCCCGGAGTACGACTTCGCGACCGGCGACGGCGTCCGTCACATCTTTTTCGTGGTCGACGACCCCGCCCTTGTCCGGGACATCCGGGGCGCCTTCGCCGCTCTCCCCTGCCTCTACGTCGCCGACGGCCACCACCGCTCGGCGGCGGCGACCCGCATCAAACAGAAGCGGGACAAGGAGCGCCCGGGCCGCACCGGCCGCGAGGACGACAACTTCTTCCTGACCGTCATCTTCCCCCACAGCCAGATGAGGATCCTGGCCTACAACCGGGTCGTCAAGGACCTCCACGGCCTCGATCCGGAGGCCTTTCTGAAGAAGGTCGCCGAGAAATTCGACGTCCGCGACGAGGACCGCGCGGCGCCGCGCAAGAGCAAGGAGTTCTGCCTGTTCCTCGACGGCCGCTGGCGCGTCCTCGAGGCCAAGCCGGGAACCTACGGCCCCGCCGATCCCATCGGGTCCCTGGACGTCTCCATCCTCCAGACGAACCTCCTGGCCCCGGTCCTCGGCATCGCCGACCCGAGGACGGACAAGAGGATCGACTTCGTCGGCGGCATCCGGGGCACGGCCGAGCTCGAGAAGCGGGTCCGCGGCGGGGCGTTCCGGGTGGCCTTCTCGTTTTTCCCGACGACCATCGATCAGCTGTTCGCCGTGGCCGACGCCGGCAAGGTCATGCCGCCGAAGTCGACCTGGTTCGAGCCCAAGCTCAAGGACGGCCTGGCCGTCCACATGATCGGCGAATGACCAAGGCCCCGAAACCCGCGGCCCGGGCCCTGCGTGACGAGCTCGTCGAGGCCGTCCGCCGCGAGGCCCGCTCCTTTTTCCAGAGCGCCCGGGGCAGCCACGACTGGGACCACACCGAGCGGGTTCTCCAGCTCTGCCTGAGGATCGGCCGCAAGGAGAAGGCCGACCTCGACGTCCTCCGCCTGGCCGCGCTCCTCCACGACATCGGCCGCGAAGAGGAGGACCGCTCGAACGGCCGTATCTGCCACGGCCGGGCCGGGGCCGCCCTGGCCCGCCGCGTCCTCGAAAAGCACGGCTTCGACGCCGGAACCGTCCGCAGGGTCGTCCACTGCGTCCGGGCCCACCGGTTCCGAAAAAAAGCCGTCCCCCGGACCCTCGAGGCCCGCATCCTGTTCGACGCCGACAAGCTCGACTCGATCGGCGCCGTCGGCGTCGGCCGGGCCTTCCTCTTCGCCGGCGAGATCGGGGCCCGCCTCCACGACAAGAGCGTCGATGTCCGCCGGACGAAGCCCTACACCCGGGACGACACGGCCTACCGCGAGTACCTCGTCAAGCTGTCGCGGGTCAGGGACCGGATGACGACCCGAGAGGGAAAGCGCATCGCCGCCGAACGGCACAAGTATATGGTCGCGTTCTTCGGCCGTCTGAGCAAGGAAACGGACGGCATCCTCTAGAACAGAAGGTGAGGCCATGGCTTGGCATCAGGTCTACGATCCCGTTCACACCGCCTGGATGTCCACGCTCCTGGCCGCGCTGCCGATCATCGTCCTGCTCGGCGGGCTGGCCGTCTTCCGCCTGAGGGCCCATGTCGCGGCGCTTCTCGGGCTTGGCACGGCCCTCGCCGTCTCCGTCGCCGTCTTCACCATGCCCGCCGGCCTGGCCATGCGGACGGCCGCGATGGGCGCCGCCTACGGCCTGTTCCCCATCGGCTGGATCATCCTCAACGTCATCTTCCTCTATCAGCTGACGGTCGAGACGGGCTCGTTCAAGGTCATGCAGGACAGCCTGACGGGCATCACCCGCGACCGCCGCCTCCAGCTCCTGCTCATCGCCTATTCGTTCGGCGCCTTTTTCGAGGGAGCGGCCGGCTTCGGCACCCCGGTGGCCGTCACGGCCGCCATCCTCATCGGCCTGGGCTTCCCGCCGCTCCAAGCCTCGGGGCTATCGCTCATCGCCAACACGGCGCCCGTCGCCTTCGGGGCCCTGGGCACGCCGATCATCGCCCTGGCCGGTGTTACCGGGCTCGATATCCGCGACCTCAGCGCCATGGTCGGGCGCCAGCTGCCGTTCTTCTCCATCCTCATCCCCTTCTGGCTCGTCTGGGCCTTCTGCGGCTTCCGCAAGACACGCGAAGTCTGGCCGGCCCTGCTTGTCGCGGGCTTATTCTTCGCCGTGCCCCAGTTCTTGGTCTCGAACTTCCACGGCCCCTGGCTCGTCGACATCCTCTCGTCCGTCCTGTCGATCGCCGCCCTGATCGTCTTCCTGAGATTCTGGAAGCCGAAGGGGACGCATTGTCTGCCCGGCGACGAGGTGCCCGCAAACGACCCGGCTACGCCACCCGCATCCTCCGCGCCCGTCCGTTCACGTAAGGAGATCGCCCGGGCCTGGATGCCCTGGCTCGTGCTGAGCCTGGTCGTCTTCCTCTGGGGCATCCCCCAGGTCAAGACCCTCCTCGACGGCCTGTTCGCCCTCCGGTTCCCGGTCCCAGGCCTGGATCGGCTTATTCTCCGTGTTCCCCCCATCGTCGCCAAGGAGACGGCCGAAGCCGCCGTCTACACCTTCAACGCCCTTTCGTTCACCGGCACGGGCATCCTTGTCGCCGCCCTCATCTCGGCGGCCCTGATGAGGGTCTCGGTCCGCCGGGCGGTCGCGGTCTACGGCCGGACACTCAACCGGGTCCGCTTCTCGCTGTTGACCGTGGCCGCGATGCTGTCGCTCGGGTACGTGACGCGCTACTCGGGCCTCGACGCGACCCTCGGCCTGGCCTTCGCCCGGACCGGGTTCCTCTATCCGTTCTTCGGGACCCTGCTCGGCTGGCTAGGAGTGGCCTTGACCGGCTCGGACACCTCATCGAACGTCCTGTTCGGGAGCCTCCAGCGGATCACGGCCGAGCAGCTCGGATTGAGCCCGGTGCTGATGGCCGCGGCCAATAGCTCCGGCGGAGTCATGGGCAAGATGGTCGACGCCCAGAGCATCGTCGTCGCCAGCACGGCCACCCAGTGGTACGGCCACGAAGGCGAGATCCTGCGCTATGTCTTCTTCCACAGCCTGGCCCTGGCCGCCCTGATGGGCCTGCTCATCCTCCTCCAGGCCTACGTCTTCCCCTTCACCAAGCTCGTCGTCCGCTGAAACCTCAGTCGGGCCCGAAGAATTCGGAACGAGTTCTCTTCCATTGGACATGATATTCATCGGGTGTTTGGAGCTTCATGGCGCCGGCGGGCCCGCAGGGCGACGAAGAGCAGCGCGAACAGGGCGGCGACCAGGCCGATGTGGTACCAGAGCCAGCGGGGCATAGCCAGCCAGCCGAGCCGCGCGTCGCCCCAGTTCCAGAAGTCGCAGGCGAGCGCGAAGAGGGCGGCGAACCCGACGGCCCAGACCGGCCAGCGGCGCGGCGGATTCATCGCCGGCTTTGAGTCGCCGGGCCGGACGAGGCTGCCGGCGACGAGGACCACGGCGGCGGCGGCCACCGCCGGGATCGCCGGAAGCAGCCCGAACGAGGGTAGGAGCTTGAAATGGTAGAGAACGACGAGCGTTTCGCCGGCGACGATCGAGGCCAAGCCGGCCCAGGCGTTCGTCCGCCGCCACCAGAGCGCGGCGACCGTGACCGGGAAAAGGACCGCCAGGCCGGAGAACGCCTCTGTGGCGATCTCCAGCAGCGGCGCCCACGGCCGGAGCGCCAGGAGGAAGCCGGCCAAGGCCAGGCCGACGATGGCCATCGAGCGGGGCAGGGGCCGCCTCGGCACGGCCGCGCCGGCGATGGCCGCGCCGTCGCGGATGACCATCGAGCTGAGGGTCAGGAGCTGCGAGTCCATCGTCGACATCAGGGCCGCGAGGACCGCGACGAGAGCGACCGCGCCGGCCCACGGCGGCAGCAGCCGCGCGATGAGGAGGGGCAGCACCGAGTCGGCCGCCTTCCCTTCCAGTCCGGGTACGGCGAGCCGGCCGAAGACCCCAAGCGCCACCGGAATGAAAAAGAGGACGCCGGTGATAAGCGGATAGAGGAGCGCGGTCGTCTTGATGACCCGGGAGCCCTTCGCGGCCAGGAACCTCTGGAAGAGCTGGGGGAACATCGGGTTACAGAGCGACCAGAGGAGCATGTAAGAAAACCAGATGCCGGGCGTGAAGAAGCCGCCCCCCCCGGGCCGCCCGAAGAGGGCGGGCGCGGTCGCGGCCGCGCTCGCCCCGGCGGCGGCGAAGCCGCCGAACGCGCGCGCCGCCGCGAAGAGCAGGACGGCGAGCGTCGCCAGCATCAGCAGGCCCTGGAACGCGTCGGTGAGGACATCGCCGCGCAGTCCGCCGAGCAGGACGTAAGCGACCCCGACCGCGACGACGATGCCGGCGCCCCACTCATAGGGGACGCCGGCCAGCTCCTTGAGCGCGTACCCGGCGCCCATCGGCTGGAGCGCGAGGTAGGGGAGAGTGAAAACGACCATGACAAGCGTATACGCGGCGTGGAGCGCGCGATTGGGCAGGCGCAGGCGGATCAGCTCCGGCGGCGTCACCGCGCCGAGCTCGCGGGCCGCGCGCATCGCCGGGATGCCGATGAACAGGAAGGTGAGGGCGATAAAACCGGTGCCGAAGGCCATCACCGGGTAGTAGGCCCAGCCGATGCGGTAGCCGGCCCCGGAGAAGCCGAGGACGGTGAACGCGGAGAAGTTCGTGGCGGACATCGTCAGCAGCAGCAGGACCGGGCCGAGGGCGCGGTTGGCGAGGAAAAACGCTTCGTGGGTCGCGCCCGAGCGGCGCCGGGCCAGCGCGCCGAGGCCGACGAGAATGACGAGGTAGGCGGCGATGATCGCGGCGGTCAGGCTCATGGTCGCTCCGGAGCGCTATTTTCTCACGGGAAAGCGAACGCCCTCCCGGACCGACCGGGATGGCGTGAGCCTGGCATAGTCGGCGCGTTGATGATAGGCGAGGTCCAGGAACGTTGTCAACAGCCCAGCGGCCGGTCGATGTCAAAATCCTATTTCTTGGCCGAGGAACGTCAGGAAAGGAAGAGAACACCCGCGATCGCGGCCAGCCCTCGACGTTCAGGCGAGGTCGAAGCGATCGAGCTCCATGACCTTGGCCCAGGCCGCCGCGAAGTCCCGGACGAACTTCTCCTCCGTGTCCCCGCTTCCGTAAACCTCGGCCACGGCCCGGAGCTGGGAGTTCGAGCCGAAGATGAGGTCGACGCGGGTTCCGGTCCACTTGAGCTCGCCTCTCGCCCGGTCGCGGCCCTCGAACACGTCTGGGTCTTCCGAGGTCGCCTTCCACGTCGTGCCCATGTCGAGCAGATTGATAAAGAAGTCGTTGGTCAGCGTTTCCGGGCGCTTGGTGAATACGCCGTGCCGGGCCTGTCCGAAGTTGGCGTTCAGGACCCTCATGCCGCCGACGAGGACCGTCATCTCGGGAGCGGTCAGCGTCAGCAGCTGGGCCCGATCGACCAGCAGATCCTCCGCCGATACGGCGTACTTGGCCTTCTGGTAGTTGCGGAACCCGTCCGCGGCCGGTTCGAGGACGGCGAACGAGCTCGCGTCGGTCTTCTCCTGCGACGCGTCCGTGCGCCCCGGCCTGAAGGGCACGTCCACATCGTGACCGGCGCACTTCGCGGCCTGCTCCACGCCGGCGCACCCGCCCAGGACGATCAGGTCGGCGAGCGAGATCTTCTTCCCGCCCGGCTGAGCGCTGTTGAATTCCTTTTGGATCTTCTCGAGGGTCCGCAGCACGGCCTTCAGTTTGTCGGGCTCGTTGACCTCCCAATCCTTCTGCGGGGCGAGCCGGATGCGGGCCCCGTTCGCGCCGCCGCGCTTGTCGGATCCGCGGAACGTGGACGCCGACGCCCAGGCGGTCGAGACCAACTGGGAGATCGTCAGGCCCGAAGCGAGGATCTTGCCCTTGAGGCCGGCGATGTCCTTCTTGTCGACGAGCGGATGGCCGACGGCGGGCACCGGGTCCTGCCAGATCAGCTCTTCCGCCGGGACCTCCGGTCCGAGATAGCGTGAGCGCGGGCCCATGTCGCGGTGGGTCAGTTTGAACCAGGCCCGGGCGAAGGCGTCGGCGAATTCCTCGGGATTGTCCAGATAGCGCCGCGCAATTCTTTCGTAAGCAGGGTCGAACTTGAGGGAAAGATCGGCCGTGGTCATCATCGGACGATGCTTTTTCGACGGGTCATGGGCATCAACGACCATGTCCTCGTCTTCCACGTTCTTAGCCAGCCATATATAGGCGCCTGCCGCGCTTTTGAGAAGTTCCCACTCGTATTTGAACAGCACCTTCAGATAGCCTACGTCCCATTTCGTAGGGTTCGGCTTCCAGGCGCCCTCGATGCCGCTGGTGATCGTGTCGCCGCCCTTTCCGCTGCGGAAGGCGCTCTTCCAGCCGAGGCCCTGTTCTTCGATGGGGGCCCCTTCGGGCTCCGGCCCCACTTGGGAGGCGGGGCCCGCGCCATGAGCTTTGCCGAAAGTATGGCCTCCGGCGATCAGAGCGACCGTTTCTTCGTCATTCATGGCCATGCGCGCGAACGTTTGGCGGACATCATGCG
>VGJC01000006.1 GCA_016867635.1 Candidatus Aminicenantota bacterium
TCTCAGCTTCACCTCGGCCCGCCGGGCCCCTTCGAGGGCTACCGTCGTCGTCTCCGTGCTGTCTCGCCGAGGCTCGTCACAGGCCGCGGTGACGGCGAGGACGGCAAGGACCAGCGCCGCTGTCTTCCATCGGGGATGCTTCATGGTTCGACCTCCGTATATCGCTATATACGAAAAAAGGCGTTGCCGGGTTCCCGGGCTGGCCGAAACATGCCCGCCCTTGACGGCCACGGCCCCGGCGCCGAACGGGCCTCCGTCCGGCCGGATCCGGCAGGTTGACCGACCCGCCCATGTTCTGATAAATAGGGGATCATGAAGCGCGCGAGGTTGTTCCTGCCGGTCTTCATGGCGTGCGGTCTTCTTTTCGCCCTGTCCCTTCCCCGGTCCAAGCCGGTCAGCCTGGTCAAGGTCCTCAAGGATCGCGGCCCGGTCTGGGCGGTCCTCGAGCGTCTCCAGATCGACGTCCGCCAGGAGCTCGAAACGTGCTTCCTGGCCTTGGCGGACCGGGAGGACCTGAGGGCGCTCAGAAAGAACCGCGTCGCCTTTTCCATCATCGACAGGGAGGCGGGGGGCATAGAGGACTATTTCATCGTCCCTCTGCGCGCTCCGGGAACTCTCGACGAGCTTCAAGCCAGAGGGCGGGCCGCGGCCGTCGAGCCCCGGACGGCGGTTTTTTGGACGACGGCCGGCCTCCCGATGGAGGTCCTCCCGTCCGAACTCCCGCGCAAGCCTCTCTCTTCCTCTTCCGTGCTCCCGTTCCTCAGGGCCCCGGTGGACATCAAGCGGGCCGCCCCCGTCTCGGCGGCCTTCCAGGACCCCGTCGTGGAAGTCCTCGCGGCCCAGGTCTCGGAAGCCGGTTTGAGGTCGCTCGTCCAGTCGCTCCAGGACTTCCAGACCCGGTACGCTTCGACGACCCAATGTGAGGCGGCCGGCGAGTTCATCTACAACACGTTCTCGTCCCTGGGGCTCGACGATGTCTGGTTCGAACCGTTCGTATTCTCCAGCGGGTATCAATCCCGCAATGTCATCGCCGAGAAGACCGGGGAGACCTACGCCGACGACGTTCTCATCATCTGCGGTCATTACGACTCGATCTCCCCGTCGGCGACCCGTCAGACCCTGGCCCCGGGCGCCGACGACAACGCCAGCGGGACGGCCGCGGTCATCGAAGCCGCCCGGGTCCTGGCCGCATACCCGCTGGACTTCACCGTCCGGTTCATCGCTTTTTCGGCCGAGGAATGGGGTCTTTGGGGGAGCCGCGACTACGCGGGGAAAGCCCGGACCGCCGGAGAGAGCATCATCGGCGTCATCAACCTGGACATGATCGCCTACGCCGACGCCATGCCCGAGGACCTCGAGGTCATCGTCAACGGCCGCTCGGAGTGGCTGGCCGAACGGCTCATCGCCGCCGCGGACCTCTATGCGGACCTGACGGCCCGGAAAACGGTCGATCCGTCCTTCGTCTATTCCGACCACTCGCCGTTCTGGGACCAGGGCTACCGGGCCCTGCTGGCCATCGAGGACAACCCCCTCAGAAATCCCACCTATCACCAGACGACGGACACCATCGACAAGCTCAACTTCGAGTTCTTCACCGCCTCGGCCCGGGCCTCCCTGGCCCTTCTCGCCGAGCTGGCCCAGCCGGTCAGGGAAGGCTATCCCCGGACGCCCATCGGGCTGACGGCCGAGCCCGTCGTGTACCGGTCGCTCTTCAACGCCGTGAAAAGCGCACGGCTGTCCTGGGCCGCTCAGGCCGGGACATCCGGCTACAACGTCTACCGGACCAACATGTCCCATCTCGACTACGTCAAGCTCAACGACGCGCCGGTCACGTCAACGACCTTCACGGACGATCATCTGCGGATCGACCTGCCGTACTACTACGTGGTCACGGGCGTCGGGACGACGGGGCTCGAAAGCAATTTCTCCCGGGAAGCCGAGATCTCGCCGGACAACCTGATGATGACCACCCAAACCCAGGTCTTGAATTTCCTCCAGATGCTGAGGGCCCGGTGAAGGCCCGCGGCCTCCTCGGGCTGGTCTTGGTCCTGGGCCTGGCCGCTTCGGCCCGGGCCCAGGGGCTGTCCTTGTCCCTCTCGGCGGGCGTCTTCGCCGCCGGACAAGAGACCTACCGTGAGATCTACGGCCCCGGCCTCCCGGTCGCGTTAGAGGGCTGGTTGAACTTCAGGGGAGCGTTCGGTCTGTCCGCGGGAGTGACGTGGCTTCGCGACGACGGCTCGGCCGTCGCCGTGAGCGGGGGAGGCGAGCAGTATCCCCTGAGATTCGAGCGCCTCACGTTCCCCTTGACCATTTTCTTCGCCCCCCGGCTCAAAGGGCTCGTCCTCCGCCTGGGGGCGGGCCTGGCCTTCCACTCCTACCGGGAGAAATGGCAGACGGTGGACCTCGGTTTCGAGGGCACGTGCCTCGGGCCCCGGGTCTGCGCCGCCGTCGAGGTGCCCATCGCCGGGCGGCTGTCCCTGTTCGGTTCCCTTGTCTACGAATCGATACCCACGGGTGTTGAATACACCCGGGGCGAGAGGATCAACCTAGGGGGGCTTCAAGCCCTCGGAGGCGTCGCTTTCCGGGTCCGTTGAACGCTAAGTGATATGATGCTATCCGAACAACAGGAGGTCCCATGAACGACGACGACAGAAGCCAGAGCCGCCGCGACTTTCTCAAGCTCGGCGCCGCCGCCGGGCTGGGCGCCGCCGTGGCCGGCCTCGGGATCGAATGCCAGGCCCCGGCCGGATTGTCCGGCGAGGCCGTCTCCCAGTTCACGGCGCCGCCCATCCCGACGGTCCGCATGGGGTTCGTCGGCGTAGGGGGCATGGGCTCGGCCCACGTGCGCAATTTCCTGAACATCGAGGGCGTCGAGATCAAGGCCATCTGCGACGTCGTCCCGGCCAAGGTCGAACGGGCCCGGAAATGGGTCGAGGAGGCCGGGCAGCCAACGCCGGCCGGCTACTCCAAGGGCCCGCGGGATTTCGAGAGGATGTGCGAGACCGAGGACCTCGACCTGGTCCTGACGGCGACCCCCTGGGAGTGGCACGTCCCGGTCTGCTTGGCGGCCATGAAGAACGGCAAGCACGCGGCCACAGAAGTGCCTGCGGCGATGTCCGTCGACGACTGCTGGGCCCTGGTGGAAGCCGCCGAAAAGCACAAGAAGCACTGCCAGATGATGGAGAACTGCTGTTACGACCGGATCGAGCTGATGACCCTGAACCTCGTCCGCAAGGGGCTTTTAGGCGAGGTCCTCCACGCCGAGGCCGGCTATCTCCACGACCTGCGCGGGGTCAAGTTCTCGAGCGAAGGGGAAGGCCTGTGGCGGAGGGCCTGGTCCCAGAAGCTCAACGGCAACCTCTACCCGACCCACGGGCTGGGGCCGGTGGCCGAGTGCATGAACATCAACCGGGGCGACGCCTTCGACTTTCTCGTCTCCCTGAGCAGCCCGTCGCGCGGCCTCCAGGAATACGCCGCGGCCACCTTCGGCCCCGACTCCCCTCAGGCCAAGGAGAAATTCGCCCTGGGCGACGTCAACACCAGCCTCATCAGGACCAAGCTCGGCAAGACCATCATCCTCATCCACGACACGAACCTGCCCCGGCCCTACACCCGGATCAACATGGTCCAGGGGACCAAGGGGGTCGCCCAGAAGTGGCCCGACCGCGTCTACATCGAAGGGCTTGCCGAAAGGCCCCACCGCTGGGACGATTTCGAGAAGTTCGCGGCCGAATACGAGCACCCGCTCTGGAAGGCGATCGCCGCGAGAGGCGAGGGGAGGGGCCACGGCGGCATGGACTACATCGAGGATTACCGGCTCATCCAGTCGCTGCGAAAGGGGGAGCCGCTCGACCAGAACGTCTATGACGCGGCCGCCTGGAGCGTCATCGTCGAGACGAGCTGCCGGAGCGTGGCCGCCAAGGGCAAGCCCGTGGCCATCCCGGACTTCACCCGGGGCAAGTGGAAAACGACCCCTCCGCTGGGCATCGTCGAGCCCTGAGGGGGCGGAGAGTTCGGAGCGCTGACCGGGTGAGGGAACAAGCGCTGAGGTTCCGGGCCGTCGAGCGCACGCCGTTCGGAGCGGTGGGCATCGTTTGGTCGGGATCCTCCGATCCACCCCTGGTCGTCAGGGTGTTGATCCCCAAGCCTGGTTTGCCGGTGGCCGCCCAGGTCCGCACGCTGTACCCGCGGGCCGAGGCCGGCTCCAACGCCGGGATAGATGATCTCGCTCGCCGGATAAAGGCCTTTCTCGAGGGGGAGGACATCCGGTTTTCCCTCGACTCGGCCGGCCTGAGCTCCTGCCCTCCGTTCCAACGGGCCGTCCTGCGGGCCGAGCACGGAGTGCCGCGAGGCCGGGTCACCACATACGGAGCGCTGGCCGCTCATCTGGGGCGTCCGGGCGCGTCGCGGGCCGTCGGCAACGCCCTGGCCAGCAACCCGTTCCCGATCATCGTGCCCTGCCACCGCGCCGTGCGCTCGGACGGCAGTCTCGGCGGATACCAGGGCGGGTTGGCCATGAAACGGGCCCTCCTGCGGAACGAAGGCGTCGAGGTCGACGCCGCGAACCGGGTCGTCCGCCCGCGCTTCCATTATCGGAAGTCATAAAGCGGCCGCTCCGGCTTTGGCCGCTCCAGATCAGATGATCAGCATGCAGTCGCCGTAGGAGAAGAAGCGGTAGCGCTCGCGGACGGCTTCCCGGTAGGCCCTGAGGATGAGGTCCCGGCCGGCAAAGGCCGCGACGAGCATCAGGAGCGTCGACTTCGGCAGGTGGAAGTTGGTCAGCAGCCGGTCGACGGCGTGGAACTCGAACCCGGGATGGATGAAAAGGTCCGTCGCTCTCCGTCCTCCGCGGACCCGGCCGTCCTTCCAGGCGCTCTCCAGGGTCCGGACGACGGTCGTCCCGACGGCCGTCACCGGCCGGCCTTCGGCTCTCGCCGTATTGACGGCCCGCGCCGTGCCGGGGGGGACGGAGTATCTTTCCTCGAGCATCCTATGGTCCTCGACGGACTCCGCGCGGACCGGCTGAAAGGTCGCCAGCCCGACCTCGAGGGTCACCCGCCTGACCTCGACGCCTCGGTCTTCGATCTCCGCCAGCGCGTTTTTTGTGAAGTGCAGCCCGGCCGTCGGCGCGGCGATGGCCCCCTCCTTCCCCGCGAAGACCGTCTGGTACCTCTCGAGGTCGTTGGGACGGAGCGACTCGTCCTCTCTCGAGCGCTTGATGTAGGGCGGGAGGGGGGCATAGCCGATCTTCCTGAGCGCGCCCCGGACGTCGGCAGGCCCGAAGCCGAGGACGCGCCGGCCTTCCTCCCCGACCTCCTCGACGCGGGCCTCGAGCCCCGGAGCGAAGGCGACGATGTCGCCCGCGCGAAGCCGGCGCGCCGGCCGGCACAGGACTTCCCAGGAGCCCGGCCGGACCTCCCGAAGGAACAGGAACTCGATCTTCGCCTCGCCGCCGCGGCCCCAGGCCCGGGCGGGGATGACCTTGACGTCGTTGAGGACCAAAAGGCCGCTCGGGTCCAGGCGACCTGGAAAGTCCCTGAATCGGCTGTGGCCGACCCTGCCCGTCGTCCGGTCGACGACCATCATCCGCGAGTCTTCGCGGCGGGGGAGGGGGTGCTGGGCGATGAGCCCCGGCGGAAGGTCGTAGTCGAAATCGGCCACGCGGAGCGGCCCGCCCGGGATCGCGGGGGACGGCCGGGGAAAGGGCATTCCTAGTCGCCGAACAGCTTCTTCTGGCCCGCCGGCTTGCCCTTGCCGCGGCTCCGGGGCTCGGAAAGATCGTAACCCAGGTGGGCGTAGGCCCTCGGCGTGATGACCCGCCCGCGGGTGGTCCGGTCCAGGAACCCGATGCGCATGAGGAACGGCTCGTAGATGCTCTCGATGGTGTCTTTTTCCTCGTCGATGGCCGCGGCGATGGTCCCGATGCCGACCGGCCCGCCGCCGAAGTTCTCGATGATGGTCTGCAGGATCTTGCGGTCCACGTCGTCCAGGCCCAGGGAGTCGACCTCCATCATGTCCAGGGCCCGCTGGGCTTCCCGGGCCGTGATGACTCCGTCTCCCTTGACGTCGACGTAGTCCCGGACCCGCCGCAGGAGGCGGTTGGCGACCCGCGGCGTGCCCCTCGAACGGAGGGCGATCTCGGCGGCGCCGGCGTCGTCGATCTTGACCTTGAGGATCTTGGCCGACCGCCGGATGACCTTCTGCAGGTCCTCGTCCTTGTAGTAATCGAGGCGATGGATGATGCCGAAGCGGCCGCGCAGGGGAGCCGTGATCCGCCCGGCCCGGGTCGTGGCCCCAATGAGCGTGAACTTCTTGATCTTGAGCTTGTGGCTCCGGGCCCCCGGGCCCTGCCCGATGACGATGTCCAGGCTGAAATCCTCCATGGCCGAGTAGAGGATCTCCTCGACCGAGGGCTGGAGCCGGTGGATCTCGTCGATGAACAGGACCTCCTTGGTCTGCATGTTGGTCAGGATGGCCGACAAGTCGCCGGTCCGCTCGATGACCGGGCCGGCCGTCGGCTTGATGGCCACCGCCATCTCCTTGGCGATGAGGTAGGCCAGGCTGGTCTTTCCCAGCCCCGGCGGCCCGTAGAGGAGGACGTGGTCGAGGTGCTCGCCGCGCTTGCGGGCGGCCTCGATGAACACTTTCAGGTTGGACTTGACGGTCTCCTGCCCGACGAACTCGTCGAAGGTCCGGGGCCGGAGGCTGTCCTCGAAGAGGACGTCCTCCTTGGTCCGGACGGGGCTGAGGATGGCGGGCATCGGGGACCTTTCTCTCCCGGGTTATACTAGATTTTGGCCAGGCGTTTCAAGCAGTCCCTGAGAAGCTTCTCGAAACCGGCCCCGGCCTTGTGGGCGGCGATAGTCTGGTCGACGGCCCGCTCGACCTCCTTGCGCCGGAAGCCCATGTTCTGGAGGGCCGAGACGAGGTCCTCCTTCTCGGGCGAGCCTTTGGCCGCGAGGAGCTTCTCTTTCTTGTCGATCTTGTCCTGGAGCTCGAGCGTGATCCGCAGGGCGGTCTTGCGGCCGATGCCGGGGACGAGGGAGATGCGGGCCACGTCGCTCGCGCGCACGGCGTCCTCGAGGTCGGCCGGGTCGATCCCGGACAGGACGTTCATGGCCAGCTTGGGGCCGATCCCCGAAATGCCGATGAGCTTGAGGAACATGTCCTTTTCCTCAGGGCAGGCGAAACCGAAAAGAGACAGCGAGCCCTCCGTCAGGTGGGTGTAGACGAAAAGCTCGGCCGGACCCTGGACTTCCCCGAGCTTGACATACGTGGATACGGAAATGTGGGCGCAATATCCGACGCC
Source organism: Candidatus Aminicenantota bacterium (assembly GCA_016867635.1). Classification (GTDB taxonomy): domain Bacteria; phylum Acidobacteriota; class Aminicenantia; order Aminicenantales; family Saccharicenantaceae; genus RBG-16-66-30. The sequence goes on from VGJC01000006.1 coordinate 7,310, forward strand.
GCCCGTTTCGATGACGACCTGGCCGGGGGTTTTCCTGATGAGCGTACCCTTGAGGTAGGCGATCATGACGGCTCCGATCCCTCCACCTTGACCTGGTAGAGGCGGTTATTGAGATGGCAGATGGCGGCGGCCAGGGCATCGGAGGCGTCCAGAGGGATGCGGTCGTCCTCGAGGTCGAGGAGGGAACGGACCATGGTCATGACCTGTTCCTTGTCCGCCTGGCCGTAGCCCGTGACGGCCTTCTTGATCTCCAGGGCCGAATATTCGAAAAATCCGCATCCGGACGCGGCTATGGCAACCAGGACGGCCCCGCGGACCTGGCCGAGCAGGAGGGCGGTTTTGATGTTCCGGGCGTAAAACGGGTTCTCGATGGCCGCTTCGTCGGGGGCGTAGGCGACGATGAGCTTTTCGATCTCGGCCCGGATCTCGTTGAGCTTGAGGTGAAGAGGGGGCTTGGCGTCCGGCTTGATGACCCCGAAGGCCACGGGCGTGATCCGCGAGCCGTCGCTTTCGACGATACCGAATCCCGTGGACTGGAGGCTCGGATCGATCCCAAGGACCCGCATGGGTTCCGCCGGGCCGTCAACCGCCCTGGGAGAAGCTGGCGATCTCCTCCTCGGAGATGTCGAAATTGGAGGAGACGTTCTGGACGTCGTCGTGGTCCTCGAGCTCCTCCATCAAGCGCAGGACCTGCTGGGCCTCCTTGCCCTCGACCTTGACGTAGTTCTGGGGAAGGTAACCGACGTTGGAGGCGGCGACTTCGATGCCCTTGCCCTTGATGGCCTCGAGGACGGGTTCGTAGCTTTCGGGGGAGGTGACGACCTCGAAATTGGAGCCGTCGTCCCGGAGGTCGTCGGCGCCGTTGGACAGGGCGATGTCCATGAGCTGCTCTTCGGATGCCTTGTCCTTCTCGACGTCGATGTAGCCCATGCGCTTGAACATCCAGCCGACACAGCCGGTCTCGCCGATCCGTCCGCCGCTCTTGGCGAAGATGTGGCGGATCTCGGAAACGGTCCGGTTCTTGTTGTCGGTGACGGCCTGGATGAAGATGGCCACGCCGGCCGGCCCGTAGCCCTCGTAAGTGATCTCTTCGTACTGGGCGCCCTCGAGCTGGCCCGTGCCCTTCTGGATGGCCCGCTTGATGTTGTCGGCCGGCATGTTCTCGGCCCGGGCGTCGTTGATGGCCTTGCGCAGGCGGGGGTTCTTGTCGGGGTCGCCGCCGGCCGACCGGGCGGCCAAGCTGATCTCGCGGATGAGCTTGGTGAAGACCTTGCCGCGTTTGGAGTCGGCCGCCGCCTTCTTATGCTTGATGGAAGCCCACTTCGAATGTCCGGACATCGGGATCTCCTTGATTTCTTGAACTCCAGGATTTTAGCACAAAAACGCGGCCGGCGCAACGCTCCTATTCCCTATCTTAATGATAGGAATTGTGGATGCTCAGGTCCTGTGTTATCATGATGTTGTCCTCAAGGAGGTCCTCATGAAAACCAACATGGGCGGCATCGACCGCGCACTGCGTCTTGTCCTGGCGGCCGTCGTGGCCGTGCTCTACTTCACCGGGCAGCTCACGGGGACGGCCGCCGTGGTCCTCGGCATCCTGGCCGTCGTTTTCGTCCTGACCAGTCTCGTCGGCTTCTGCCCCCTCTACGTTCCGCTGGGCCTCTCGACGAAAAAAAAGCCCCGGCCTTAGGGATCGGACACCGTCCGCTCAGGAACGGGGCAGGGCGCCGATGGGCTCGATATCCGCCGAGGAAAAATCTGGGCGAGAACGGGACGGCCGGGCCGACCTTCCCGTTCTCGGGATGAGCTGCGCGAGCTGCGCCGCCAACATCGAGCGCGCCCTCAGGGACCTGCCGGGGGTCAAGGAAGCCAACGTCAACCTGGCCACGGCCAGGGCGACCGTCCTGTTCGAGCCCAAGCTCGTCGGTCCCGGCGACCTCATCGACGCGGTCCGCAAAGCCGGGTATGATGTCGCCGCCTCATCGGACACGGACGGCGAGTCTCGAGACCGGGAATACGGATCGCTCAAGCTCAAGGTCCTCTGGGGAGGCTTTCTGGCCGCGCTGATCTTCGTCGGCAGCATGCGTCATTGGTTCCCCTGGGCGCCCGGCTTCCTGCAGAGCTTCTTCGTGCTCTGGGCCCTGGCGACGCCCGTCCAGTTGGTCCTCGGCCGGCCGTTCTACCGGGGGGCCTGGAGCGCGTTCCGGCACCGGACCGCGGACATGAACACCCTGGTCGCGGTGGGCACCTCGGCCGCCTATCTCTTCAGCGTCGCGGCCACGGTCCTCCCCGGGTTCATGCGCGCGGCCGGGGTCGAGCCGGACGTCTACTTCGACACCTCGGCCGTCATCATCGTCCTCGTTCTCTTCGGGCGCATGCTCGAGGCCCGGGCCAAGGGCCGGACCTCGGAGGCCATTCGCAAGCTCATGGGCCTGCAGCCCCGGACGGCCCGCCTCATCGGAGAGGGCGGGGAGCGCGAGGTGCCGATCGACGAGGTCCGCGTCGGGGACCTCCTCGTCGTCCGGCCGGGCGAGAAGATCCCCGTCGACGGAGCGGTCGTCGAGGGCCTGTCGGCCATCGACGAGTCCATGATCAGCGGCGAGAGCCTGCCCGTCGACAAGGGCCCTGGCGACACGGTCATCGGCGCCACCTTGAACAAGTGGGGGAGCTTCCGTTTCCGGGCTTCGAAGGTCGGTCAAGATACGACCCTGGCCCAGATCGTCCGGCTCGTCGAGCAGGCCCAGGGGGCCAAGGCGCCCATCCAGCGGCTGGCCGACGCCATCGCCGGCTATTTCGTGCCGGCCGTCATCGCCATCGCCGTACTGACGTTCGGCGTGTGGGTCCTTTTCGGGCCCGCGCCCCGGCTCGTCTTCGCCCTCATGAATTTCGTCGCCGTCCTGATCATCGCCTGCCCCTGCGCCCTGGGACTGGCGACGCCGACGGCGATCATGGTCGGGACGGGCCTGGGTGCCGAGCGGGGCATCCTCATCAAGAGCGGAGAGAGCCTGGAAGCCGCCCACCGGGTCGATACCGTTGTTTTCGACAAGACCGGGACCCTGACCCGGGGCGAACCGGAGGTCACCGACGTCCTTCCTGTTCGCGGCCTGTCCGAAGCGGAGCTGCTATCCCTGGCTGCCGCGGCGGAGAGCGGCTCCGAGCATCCCCTCGGCAAGGCCATCGTCGGCCGGGCCCGAAGGTCCGGCGCCGATATCCCGGCGGCCGAGCGATTCCGGGCCCTCGAAGGCCTGGGCGTCGAGGCCAGAGTCGAGGGGGAAAGGATCGTCGTCGGGAGCCGTAAGCTCCTCGAAGAGGCCGGGGTCGATACGGGCGATCTGGGCGGCCTGGAGAAGAGCCTGGCCGAGGAGGGCAAGACGACGGCGTTCGTGGCCCGGGAGGGCCAAGCCGTCGGGCTGCTGGCCCTGGCCGACACTCTCAAGCCGAGCGCCCGCCCGGCTATCGTGAAGCTCAGGAGAAGGGGCCTGGAGGTGGTCATGCTGACCGGGGACAATCCGCGCACGGCCCGGTCGATCGCGGCGGCCGCGGGCATCGATCAGGTCATTCCCGAGGTCATGCCGGGAGAGAAAGCCGAGGTCATCCGGCGGCTTCAGGCCGAGGGCAAACACGTGGCCATGGTCGGCGACGGCATCAACGACGCCCCGGCCCTGGTCCAGGCCGATATCGGCATCGCGGTCGGGACCGGCACGGACGTGGCCATCGAATCCTCGGACATCACCCTGATCTCCGGCGACCTGGAGACCGTGGCCTCGGCCATCGAGCTCAGCCGGCGGACCATCCGGACCGTCCGCCAGAACCTGTTCTGGGCCTTCATTTACAACGTCGTCGGGATCCCCGTGGCCGCCGGCGTCCTGTTCCCCTTTTTCGGACTGCTCCTCAACCCCATGATCGCCTCGGCGGCCATGGCCTTCAGCTCGGTCTCGGTGGTCTCGAACTCGCTGCGGCTCCGGCGGGCGAATATCTTTTAATTAAAAGATGAAGCGGATAGCCAGCCCGGCCCGGAAATAGGAGGGGTTGACCTCCAGCGATCCCAGGCCGATAGCCTGTTCGATCTCCGGGAGGGGGTGGGTGATGATGTCGTCCTCGACGAGGTGAAGGGGGAGATCGGACTTGGCGCAGCCGAACCAGCGTATGTCGAAAGCCAAAATGACGCTCCGGAAGGCCTCGTAGGAGGCCTCGATCCCGAGGTTCATCCCGTACTTCGTCTGAGGGCCGAACCTGTAGACCATCTGGTAGGTCCCCCCGGTCAGCTGATACTCATCGGCAACCTGCTCGAGGTTGAAGAACGTGTAGCCGATGAATCCGCCTTTGCCCTCCAGGTGGAAGACGCTCGGCCCGCCGGACAGACTGAAGTAGAGGTCCGTGGCGACCCGGAACCGGAGCAGCCCGTTAAGGCTGAAAGTCGTTTCCGTGATACTTCCGTCCGTCTCCGGCCAATCGATCGAATTCTGATAGGTCTCGGGCTCGAACGCCAGAAAACTCATGGAGACGTCGTAAGCGGTATTGGCGCCCCCGAGACCGGGCCGATGATAGTCGGCCAGGACCTGGAGGCCGACGTTCTCGTTGAAGAACAGGTTGAAAAAGCCGTTCAGGCCGTACATCGTCTTGCCCTTGACCCGGAGCGTCTGGGACGCGGAGCTCGAGATGTAGCGGTCGGGCGGGGTCAATGTGGGGGTGTACTGGTTGACGTAAGTGGCGTTGAGGGCCGGACCGACCATCGTAAATCCGAAGCCGAGCTCGAAGCGCACCTGCCCGGCGAGAGGGACGGCCCCTGCGAGAAGGGCGCAGACCAACAATGCCGCGAGATTCCTATGGATCTTCATGACGCCTCCTTGCCTTGGTATAGCGAAGGCTAACACGGAGTGCCGGGCATGTCAATCCTCGGGTTCTTCTCCCTTGACCGGGGGCGCCGATTTGATTATGGTAAGGGCGCCGGTCCGGCCGGATGCTCAGGACGCCGGGCCGAGCTTCGACCCGCGGCGCATAAGGAGAACAGGATGGCAGCAAAGATCATCAGCGGCAAGGAGGTTTCCTGCCTGATCCGGGACGAGCTCAAGGCCCGGGCGGCCGCTCTCAAACAGAATGGCGTCGTCCCCGGACTGGGCGTCGTCCTGGTGGGGGAGGACCCGGCCTCGATCTCCTACGTGACGGCCAAGGCCAAGGCGGCCGAGGAGATCGGCATTTTCGAGACGACCATCAACATGCCCGCCGACTCCACCGAGGACGATATCCTCCGGACCGTGGACGGCCTCAACCGCGACGCCCGGTACAACGGTGTCCTCGTCCAGCTCCCCCTGCCCAAGTACGTCAGCGCCGACAAGGTCATCAATTTCATCTCCCCCGAAAAGGACGTGGACGGCTTTCACCCGGTCAACGTGGGCCGGCTCCTGAGAGGAGAGCCCTGCCCGCTGCCCTGCACGCCCTACGGGGTCGTCCAGCTGCTCACGCGCGGCGGCTACAGCCCCGACGGCAGGCACGTCGTGGTCTGCGGGCGGAGCAACATCGTCGGCAAGCCCCTGGCCGCCCTCCTCATCCAGAAAAAGAAGGGGGCCAACGCCACGGTCACGGTCTGCCACACCGGGACCCCGGACCTCGCCCGGTTCACCCTCCAGGCCGACATCCTGGTGGCGGCCATGGGTGTCCCGCGGGCCATCAAGGCCGACATGGTCCGCGAAGGGTGCGTGGTCATCGACGTCGGCGTCAACCGGGTCGCAGACGCGACGTCGCCCAAAGGGTTCCGTCTGGTCGGGGACTGCGATTTCGAGGCCATCAAGGAGAAAGCCGAGGCCATCACCCCCGTGCCCGGAGGCGTCGGCCCGATGACCGTGACCATGCTGATGATGAACACCATCGAGGCCGCCGAGCGGAAAGCCGGACTGATCCCCTAGCCGCGGAGGAAGGCACCCCATGAAGATCGGCAAGATAGACGAGGCGGCCTTCCGGGCCCTCATCCTCCGGAAGCTGGGCCGCAAGGACCCCACCGTGCTCGTGCCGCCGCGGACGGGGGTCGACGCCGGCGTCGTGGATCTCGGCGGCGGGCGGGTCCTCGTCGTCGCCGAGGACCCCGTCTTCACCATGCCTCGCCTGCCGCTCGAGATGTTCGGCTGGTTCACCGTTCACATCGGCGCGAGCGACGTCGCCGTCATGGGCGTCAAGCCCCGCTACATGACCTATACGCTCCTCCTGCCGCCGGAGACGGGGAGGAAGGACATCAAGACCCTCGTCGATTCCATCCACCGGGCGGCCCGCGGCCTGGGGATCGCCATCGTGGGCGGCCACACGGGCTTCTACCCGGGCTTTCAGGCCCCGACCATCGGCGGCATCACGGTCTTCGCCGTGGCCCGCAAGGGGGAGTACGTGACTCCGGCCGGGGCCAGGCCGGGAGACGACATCCTGCTGACCAAGGGCCCGGCCATCGAAACGGCCGGATTGCTGGCCGTTCTCAGAGAAGAGGAGCTCCTGGAGAGGCACCCGGCGGCCCTGGTCGGGAAGGCCAAGGCCCTGACCTATCAGGTCAGCGTCGTCAAGGACGCCCTGACGGCCATGGCCGCCGGCGGGGTCACGGCCATGCACGACGCCACCGAGGGCGGGGTCATGGGCGGGCTTTTCGAGATCGCTTCGGCCAGCGGGGTCGGGATGGAGGTGGACGAAAGCCTGTTCGTCTATCCCGAGGAGGTCCGGATGGTCTGCGAGACCTTCGCCATCGATCCGGTCCGGGCCATCGCCGAGGGGAGTCTGCTGATCACGGCCCGGCCGTCGTCGAGCGCCCGCATCATCGCCCGGCTGCGGACAAAGAAGATCGAGGGGTCGGTCATCGGCAAGGTGACGGCGAACAGGCGGCGCCGGATCCTGCGCCGGCTCGACGGGAAGATCGAGCGCCTGGCCGTCCCCGAGCAGGACCCCTTCTGGCCGGCCTTTTTCGAAGGCTTGGAAAGGGTCTGAAACCCTCAGCGGACCTTGGCCCGGGCCTTTTTCTTGATCTTCTCGGCCTGGGCGACGATGTCCTTCAGGGTGATCCGGTCAAAATAGGCTTTCAGCATCTCGGTCGCGCCCTTCCAGATCTCGAACGTCGGGCAGGTGTCGATCTTCTCGCAGTAGTTAGGGTCATCGGCGCATTCGACCAGGAACAAGTTGCCTTCCAGGGCATGGAGGATCTCGCTGAGCTTGATGTCGGACGGGTCCCTCCCGAGGATGTAGCCTCCGCCGGCGCCCCGGATGCTCTTGACCAGCCGGTTGATCTTGAGGGGGATGATGATCTGTTCAAGGTAGCGGATCGAGATCCCTTCCTCATCCGAGATATCCCTGAGGATGATCGCCCGGGCCCCGTTCCCGTGGTGCTGGGCCAAGTTGAGCATGAGGCGCGTCCCGTAGCGCCCTTTGGTCGAAAGCCTGATCATTGTCCTTCTCCTCGATGAACGGCCCGCCCGGGCCGCACAGGGCTATCTTAGCCGGATTCGCCCGATATTTCAACATGATCTTATAGGATTTATCAGTTTACTATAGAGAGGCGGTCTTGACACCTTCCGTCGCGTGTGGGTATGCTAGCCCCTCGACCGTGCCTCGCACGCCCCCCACCCGCCGTTCCCGGCGTGCGTCCGTCGAAGACGTTGGAGGAAAGGGGATGCTATGGGACGTCAGATCCTGCTCGGTGACGAAGCGGTGGCCCTGGGGGCCGTCCACGCGGGGCTGTCCGCCGGTTATTCCTATCCCGGCACACCGGCCTCCGAGATCATGGAGTTCTTGGTCCGCCTGGCTGCGGAGAGAAAGGACTTCACCGCGGCCTGGTCGGTCAACGAGAAGGTCGCCTACGAGGAAGCCCTGGGGGCCTCCTTCGCCGGAAAGCGCGCGCTCGTCTCCTTCAAGCATGTCGGGCTCAACGTGGCCGCCGACCCGTTCATGAACTCCGCCCTGACCGGGGCCAACGGCGGCCTGGTCGTCGTGAGCGCCGACGACCCGGGCATGCACAGCTCGCAGAACGAGCAGGACAGCCGCTACTTCGCCCAGTTCGCCCAGGTCTTCTGCTACGAGCCCGCGGACCACCAGGAGGCCTATGACATGACCCGGGAGGCCTACGACGTCTCCGAGCGTTTCGGCCTGCCCGTCCTCATGCGCCTGGTGACGCGGCTGTCCCACAGCCGGTCCTCGGTCGAGACCAAGGAGCCGAGGGGCCAGAACGAGCTCCACCCGGGGGCCCCCCGGGACTGGACCCTTCTTCCGGTCAACGCCCGGCGGCGTTTCGGGCTGCTCCTCGACCGGCAGGCGGAGATGGCCCGTTTCTCGGACGGGTCCGCCTTCAACGTCCTCCGCCTCAACGACAAGGACCGGTCCCTCGGGGTCATCGCCGCGGGCGTCGGCTACAACTATTTCCGCGAGGCCTGCGGCCCGGACGGGGACCTGCCGTCATTCCTCAAGGTCTCGACCTATCCGCTGCCCGAGGGCCTCGTCCGCAAGCTCGTCGAGCACGTCGGGTCCGTACTGGTCGTCGAGGACGGATATCCCTTCATCGAAAAGCAGCTGAAAGGCCTGTTCGGGATCGCCGGCAAGACCGTCCTCGGCCGTCTCAGCGGCGCGCTGCCCCGCTCCGGCGAGCTGTCGCCCGACAGTGTCCGCGCGGCCCTCGGCCTCGAGCCGCTGCCGGCCCTCGCCAAGAGCGGCCTGCCGCTCGCCGGGCGCCCGCCCCAGCTCTGCCTCGGGTGCCCGCACGCCGACACCTTCAAGGCCCTCAACAAGGCCCTCGAGTCCTACCCCGGCTCCGGCGTCTTCAGCGACATCGGGTGCTACACGCTGGGCGCGCTGCCTCCCTACAACGCCATCGAGACGTGCGTCTGCATGGGGGCCAGCATCAGCATGGCCCGCGGGGCCTCGGATGCCGGGCTCCGTCCGGCCGTATCCGTCATCGGCGATTCGACCTTCGCCCATTCCGGGATCACCCCGCTCCTCGGCGCGGCCGCGTCCGACGTCGATATGACCGTCTTCATCCTCGACAACTCGACGACGGCCATGACCGGCGGCCAGCCGAGCTTCGGGACCGGCGAGCGCCTGCTGCGCATCATCGAGGGCCTCGGCGTCCCCCGGGAGCGCGTCCGGACGATCGACCCCCTGCCGAAGAACCACGAGAAGAACGTCGGCATCATCCGCGAGGAGCTGGACCATCGCGGGCTGTCCGTCGTCGTCGCCGTCCGGGAGTGCGTCCAGGAGACTAGGAAGAAAAGGAGCTAGGCCATGAAGCAGGACATCATTCTGGCGGGCGTCGGCGGTCAGGGCATCCTGTCCATCGCCTACGTCATCGACAACGCCGCCCTGGCCGAAGGGCTCTTCTTCAAGCAGGCCGAGGTCCACGGCATGGCCCAGCGGGGCGGGGCCGTCCAGTCCCACATGAGGCTTTCGAGCCGGCCCGTCTGGAGCGACCTCATCCCCAGGGGAGAGGCCGACATGATCCTCAGCGTCGAACCTCTGGAGGCCCTCCGCTACCTGGACTACCTGCGTCCCGACGGGATCGTCGTGACCAGTTCGACCCCGTACAAGAACATCCCCGACTACCCCGACCTCGACAACATCCTCGACGCCGTCCGGAAGGCCCCGAAGGCGGTCATCGTCGACTCGGAAAAGCTGGCCAAGGAAGCCGGCACGGTCAAGGCCCAGAACATCGTCCTCCTGGGGGCGGCCTCGGGTTTTCTGATGCTCAAGGAGGCCGGGCTGAAGACCGTGATCGAAGCCCTGTTCAAAGGGCGCGGGGGGCCGGTCCTCGAGGCCAACCTGAAAGCCTTCGACCTCGGCCGGAAGGCGGCCTCAGGGTCATGAAGAAGACCGGCCTCGGCAAGATCGACCGGATCTTCGCCTTGGCGGAGAAGGACGGGCGCGATTCCCTGCTCGAGCCGGAGGTCTACCGGGTCCTGGCGGCGGCCGGGATCCGGACGCCGCGCCACGTCTTCCTTCCGACCGGGAAGCGGGCGACGCGCAAGGACCTGCCTTCCCAAGGCGCCGGCAAGGTCGTCATCAAGGTCGTCTCGCCGCTCATCGTCCACAAGTCCGACGCCGGAGGCGTGGAGTTCGTCGCGGCCGACGCCGCGTCCGTGAACAAAGCCTGCGGCCGCATGCTCCGGACCGTTCCCCTCCGCTATATCGAATGGCTGAAAAGGTCCTCCGGGGCGACGGCCGGGAAGGCGGTCACGCCGGGCGCCGTCCGGGAGTCCATCCGCGGCTTCCTGATCGCGGAGAAGGTCGATTTCGAGAACGTCGGCTTCGGCTCCGAGATCCTGATCGGGACCCGCAACACCCGCGAGTTCGGCCCCGTCCTGACGGTCGGCAGCGGAGGCCTCGAGGTCGAATACATGAACGAGCGGCTCCGGGAAGGCCGGGCGGCGGCCATCGCCTCGGCCCACCTGCTCGATGACGGGCAGGTCGAGGGCCTCATCGGGCCGCTGTCGTTCTTCGGCAAAGTGGCGGCCGAGTTCCGGGGCCGGAAACCTCTGGTCACGCCGAAAGCCCTGGCCGGGACCGTCCTGCTGTTCCGCGACCTGGCGGCCGCCTTTTCCCCGTTCTCCGAGCGCTCGCCGTTCGTCATCGAAGAGGCCGAGGTCAACCCGTTCGTCATCCGCGGCGGCCGGCTGCTGGCCCTGGACGGCGTCTGCCGGTTCTCCCGGGCCAAGGCCCCGGAAGGCGCCCGCCCCGTGGAAGCCATCCGGCACCTGCTCCGGCCCGGCTCCATCGGCATCGTCGGCGTTTCGGAGAAAATGAACATCGGCCGCATCATCCTGCGGAACATCCTCAAGAGCGGGTTCCCGTCCGCGGACGTGTTCGTCGTCAAGCCGGGGGTCGACCGCATCGACGACTGCCTGTGCGTCCCGTCCATCAAGGACCTGCCCCGGCCCGTTGACCTGTTCGTTCTGACCCTTGGCGCCGAGCTGTGCGCTCCGGCCATGGAAGAGCTCGTCGAACACGGCAAGGCCCGGTCGGTCATCGTTATCGCCGGCGGCATGGGGGAGAAGGAGGGCGGCGCCTCTATCGAGGACCGCATCCGTGAAGTCCTGGCCGGAGGACGGCGGGAAGGGAAGCTGACCCCGGTCGTCAACGGAGGCAACTGTCTGGGCATCGCCTCGAAGCCCGGCCGCTACGACACGACGTTCATCCCCGCGAGCAAGCTGCCCCGGCCGAAGAGCCCGCGCTCGGGCCTGGCCCTCATCAGCCAGAGCGGGGCCTTCATGATCTGCCGGATGAGCAAGCTGCCGATGATCGAGCCCCTCTACGCGGTCTCGCTGGGTAACCAGATCGACCTCACGGCGTCGGACTACATGAAGTATCTCGCCGAAGACGGGGAGGCCCGGCTCTTCGCCGTCTACATGGAGGGATTCCGGCCCGGCGACGGGCTGGCCTTCGCCCGGGCCGTCAAGGACATCACGGCCGGGGAGGGACGGGGCGTCGTCGTCTATAAAGCGGGCCGGAGCCCCGAAGGCCGGGCGGCGACCTCGAGCCACACGGCTTCGGTGGCCGGCGAATACGCCGTATTCCGCTCCGTCCTCGAGCAAGCCGGGGCGGTCGTCGCCGGGGACCTCTTCGAGTTCGAGAGCTTCATGAAAGGGATGGTCTTCCTCGAGGAGAAAAAGGTCCACGGCCGGCGCGTGGGGCTCATCAGCAACGCCGGCTTCGAATGCGTGGTGCTGGCCGACAATCTGAAGAACGGCGGCGGGCTGGAGCTGGCCGCGTTCGCGCCGGGGACCCGGGCCCGGATCCTCGACGCCCTTCGGCCGCTCGGGATCGACCGCCTCCAGGACGTCCGCAACCCTCTCGACGTGACGCCGGTCGCCGACGACGCGGCCTTCTGCGAGTGCGCCCGGGCCATCCTCGAAGACCCGGGAGTCGACTGCGCGGTCGTCTCCAACGTCCCCATGACCCCGGCCCAGCAGACGTTGAAGGCGGGAGAGGCCCACGGCGAGGACCTCACGCGGCCGGGCGCTTTCGCCTCACGGATGATCGAGATCTTCCGGGCCGTGGACAAGCCGGTGGTCGTCAACCTCGACGCGGGGGAGCTTTACGCGCCGCTGGCCGAGTTCCTGGAGCGGGCGGGATTGCCCGTCTTCCGCCGGGCCGACGAAGCGGTCCGCTTTCTCCGGGCTTACGTGGAACACGCGCTGCGATAAAGCGGGCTGTCCGTCGTCGTCGCGTGAATAGCGCCGGGGGCTCGTCAGCGCCTGCGCCACTGGAACCGGTGGGGGAAAGACTCGGGGTTGTTCGTCGCGATGGGCGCCGTGTGACAGACGGCGCAGGAGGTCGGCCGGTCGCCGCCATGGGCGGTCACGATGTTCACCAACCCGCCGCCCTTCGAGCTCGAGTGGCAGACCCGGCAGCTGCCGATCGTCAAGGCCTTGTTCTGGTATTGGAGCGCTTGGTAGTGGTCCGAATCCTCGTTCGAAGGGACCGTGGCGTGGGCCGGGCCGTGGCAGGCGGAACAGGAGAGCTCTCCGTGGCCGGCGGAGTCCTTGTACAGGGCCGCTCCCGTCTCGACTTCATGGACGAACGTGTGGCAGCTCGCGCATTTCGGCTGTCCTGACCACGGGACGCGGCCGGAGGTGATCGTGTTGGCCAGGTTGGCCATGGTGCCGTGGCAGGTCGCGCAGTTCCCGCTCGCGTTCGTATGGTCCGTGCTCCGGTTGCCTTTGGTCTCTTGACCGGGGTGGCAATCATAGCAGTTGACGGTTTTCAGGCTGTGGGTCAAGTGGACGGCTTGGGAGAGGTACTTGCCCGACGATCCCGGCCCGGTCTGGCCCAGGAAGGGGCTTCCGTGACAGGCGGCGCAAAGAACAGGCTTGCTGTCGACGAGCGTCGTTTCCTCCGATTCGTCGTGGGCTTCCAGGATGGACTTGACATCCCCCACGCCGTGGCACTTGGCGCAGCTGATCTCGTCGGAGGTCGGGACGGTCGTCCGGGTCACGGCCAGCTCGAGGCCGGTCGCGGCGTCGAGGACCTTGATCTCGGCGACCTGGTAGGGGTCCCAGACGTCGGCGTCGTTGACCGGGACGACGGGGATGCCGTCGGCCTGGAAGTGGTTGCCCTTGAGGACCATCTCGCCGGTGAGGCCGTTGTGGACGCCGGGATCGACGAAGTTCAGGCCGGTGTCCGGAGCCAGGGCGGTCCCGAAGAGAAGGAGGGAGTTGTCCCAGAATTGGGCGTAGCTCCGCTTGCCGTAGGAAAAGGTGTTGTCGACGATCCGGTACTCGAGCCGGACGCCGGCGGTGACGATCTCGGGGGGGGCGCCGCGCCTGACGACCTGGGCCCAGAGCGTGTTGTACGGCGGCAGGAGGACCTCGCTGTCGTAGGTCGCGCTGAAGCCGTGCATGCCGATGTCGTTCCAGGCCAGAACGACGTATTCGAGGGATTCGGCGGGGATGTCGACGGGAACAACGGTCTCGGCGGGCGTCACCGAGCACGTGCCGACGAGGCCGGCCAAGCCGACAAGGAGGAGAACGAGGACAGGCGCGGGAACTCTCGGGCGACGCTCGGTCATGAAGGCTCTCCTTGTCCGTCGGATTCAAGGCCCGGCTGAACGGCCTCGTCTATTATTCCACGAATCCGGAAAAATTCAAGCCTGGGCGGTCCCCCTTGCCGCGGGCCGGCCGGCTTGCCCGGTCCGGGGCGACGTGGTAAAATCAATCGACATGAAAAGGGTGCTGTCGGCGGCCGTTTGCCTGGCCCTTTTGGGAGGAGGTCCCGTTGCGATGACCGCCCCGGAAGACAAGGACGCAAAAGCCCTGTCCTCGCTCATCCCCCGGACGATCGGGCCCTGGCTTTCGGAGGCCGACGAGGTCTTCGACGCGGAGACGATCTTCGACTACATCAACGGCTCGGGCGAGGTCTACCGGTCCTACAACATGAGGCTCGTCCTGGCCCGGCGCTTCCACAAGGACGGCAAGCCCGACATCGTCGTCGACCTCTTCGACATGGGGTCGTCCGAGGACGCTTTCGGCGTCTTCACCCACGACCTGGACGGGGAGGACGCGAAGATCGGCCAAGGCTCGACCTACAAGGGGGGGCTTCTGTCCTTCTGGAAGGACCGCTATTTCGGTTCGGTCTATGCCGAGGAAGAGACCCCGGAAACAAAGGGCCTGGTCCTCGAGCTGGGCCGTCAGATCGCCGCGGCCATCCCGCGGGAAGGGAGCAAGCCCTCGCTCCTGTCGGCTCTACCGCCCGAAGGACTGGACGCCAAGCTCGTCCGCTTTTTTCACAACCACCTGGTCCTGAATTACCACTTCTTCGTGGCCGACACGAACATTCTGCTCCTCGACCAGACGACGGATGCCGTTCTGGCGCTTTACGGCGGCCCGAAGGACGGGGCCCGCCTGCTCCTTGTCGACTATGGCGACACCGCCAAGGCCGGCGCCGCCCGCGATTCATTCTCCGGAGCCTATATGCCCGAATCGCCGGAAAAGGGCATCGTCCGGACGGAGGACGGGAAGTGGGCGGCGGTGCGGACCGCCGGGAGCGTCGTGGCCGTGGTCTTCGACGCCGGATCAGAGACACAGGCCGCCGCCGTGCTCGATGAAGCGGCGGCGGCATGGATGAAGGGGCGTTCCCCAAAATGAAAGGAGATTCGTTGATATGAGAAGAAGTTCCATCACCCGCAGGGATTTCCTGAAGGTCGCCTCCGCGGCCCCCCTGGCCGGGGCTTTCATCCCGGCCCTCAAGGCCGGGACCCCGGCCGCCCCGGATGAAAAGGTCCGGGTCGTCCTGGTCCGCGACCCCAGCCCGCTCGGGCCCGGCGGGGCCCCGCCGGCCGAGGTCGTCCAGAAGATGCTCGACGACGCCGTCTGCGCCTTGCTCGGGGAAAAGGACGCGGTCCGGGCCTGGAAGTCGATCATCCGGCCCGAGGACGTCGTCGGCATCAAGACCAACGCCTGGCGCTACATCCCGACGACCGTCGAGGTCGAGCAGGCCATCAAGCGCCGGGTGATGGACGCGGGGGTGGCCGAGGACAATATCGCCATCGACGACCGGGGGGTTCTCCGCAACCCCGTTTTCCAGAGAGCCACGGCCCTGGTCAACGCCCGCCCGTTCCGCACTCATCACTGGTCGGGGGTCGGCAGCCTGATCAAGAACTACATCATGTTCGTCCCCTCGCCTCCGGCCTACCACGGCGACACGTGCGCCGACCTGGCCACGCTCTGGAACCTGCCCATGGTCAAAGGCAAGACCCGGCTCAACGTCCTGGTCATGTTCACGCCGCTCTTCCATGGCGTCGGGCCCCATCATTACTCGAAAGAGTACACTTGGGAATACAAGGGGCTCATCGTCAGCCGGGACCCCGTCGCGGCCGACGTCACGGGCCTGCGCGTCCTGCAGGCCAAGCGGCGCGAGCATTTCGGCGACGACCGGCCCTTCCAGATGACCCCCCACCACGTCTTCCTGGCCGATACCCGCCACCATCTCGGGGTGAGCGACATCAACAAGATCGAGCTGGTCAAGCTGGGCTGGCCGGACGGGGCCCTCATCTAGCCGTCATGCCGATCTACGAATACCGCTGCGCCGCCTGCGGAAAGAAGACCACGGTCCTGACCCTTTCGGTCAAGGCCGCGGTCGAGCCGACGTGCCGTCATTGCGGGGGCGCCGATCTGCGCAAGCTCGTTTCGCGGGTCGCCGTGCGGCGTTCGGAGGAAAGCCGCCTCGAGAGCCTGGCCGACCCGTCCTCACTGACCGGCCTCGACGAGAGCGACCCCAAGAGCGTCGCCCGGTGGATGAAGAAGATGGGCCGGGAAATGGGCGACGAGGCGGGCGAGGACTTCGACGAGGAGGTCGACCGGGCCATGGAGGAAGCCGGCCGGGAAGGTGAGGGGGCCGGCCCCGGCCTTGACGGAGACGCGGGCGGAGAGGATTTCTGACAGACGGGCCGTCGGACCTTCGGCCTGAGGGGAGCGGACTATGAACCAAGTCCTGTATTTCATCGCCGGGGCCGTTTTCGGGGCCGGGGCCCTGTTCATCGTGCTGCTGCTGAGGAAAAAGGAGACGCGCGAGATCGCCAGGGCCCTGGTCGACGAGACCGAAAAAGAGAAGGTCCAGGACCTCGAGACCCTGATCGGCCGGGTCAAGGACGCGTTCGGATCGCTGTCCCAGGAAGCCCTCAAGACGAGCTCCGAGGAGCTCATCAAGCTGGCCCGGGAACAGCTGACGAGCCAGGTCCAGCTCGGAGGCAGGGACCTCGACGGCAAAAAGCAGCTCATCGACCAGTCGCTGGAGTCCATGCGGACCGACCTGCGGAAAATGGAGGAGCTCGTGTCCGGCTTCGAACGGGATAGGGCCCTGAAGTACGGCGAGCTCTCGTCCCAGCTCCGGACGGCCGCTCAACAGACCTCGCGGCTCCAGGAGACGGCCGACCACCTTCGGCAGGCCCTGGTCAGCACCAAGGCCCGCGGCCAGTGGGGGGAGAGGATGGCCGAGGACGTGCTGCGGCTGGCCGGCTTCGTCGAGGGGGTCAATTACCTCCGGCAGAAGGTCCTCGACGGGGCCGCTTCTCGTCCCGACTACACCTTTCAGCTCCCCCAGGGCCGCAAGGTCAACATGGACGTCAAGTTCCCGCTCAACAGCTACCTGCGCTACCTCGAGACCGAAAGCGAGATGGAGCGGGAAGCCCACAAGACCCAGTTCCTCCGGGACGTCCGGGCCAGGATCAAGGAGGTCACCGGCCGCGACTACATCAACCCCGAGGACGAGACCCTGGACTATGTCCTGGTGTTCATCCCCAACGAGCAGGTCTACGCCTTCATCAACCAGAACGACCCGGCCCTGCTCGACGAGGCCCTCAAGAGCAAGGTCATCCTCTGTTCGCCCTTCACGCTGTTCGCCATCCTGGCCATCATCCGCCAGGCCATGGACAACTTCCACACCGAGCAGACCAAGGGCGAGATGCTGCGGCACCTGGGGCGCTTCTACAAGGAATGGGAGAAGTTCCGCGACAGCATGGACAAGGCCGGCAAGAAGCTCGACGAGGCCCGCGACGAATTCCAGAGGATGATCACGACCCGCCGCAACAAGCTCGAGAAGCCCCTCTACGAGATCGAGGACCTCAGGCGGCAAAAGGGCATCGAGGAAGAGATCGCCCTGGGCGAGGCCGATATCCTGGCCATCGAGCAGGGCAACGACAAGGGCCAGCCGGACTAGCCGGCGGCCGGGAAAAAGGAGGGACGATGGAAGAAGAGGTCGGGCGGGTCACTCACTATTTCGGCAAGATCGGCGTCGCGGTGATCGAGGTCGGCGCGGGAAGCTTGAAGGTCGGGGAGGCCATCCGGATCAAGGGGCACTCCACGGACTTCACCCAGAAAGTGGGATCGTTGCAGCAGGAGCACCAGCAGATCACGGAATTGAAGAAAGGGGCCTCGGGCGGGATGAGGGTCGATCAGCCCGTTCACGAAGGGGACAAGGTCTACAAGGTCAAGGAAGGCGCCTGAGGCCGCCCGGGATCGACAATGATCCCTTATCGACCTCACCGGCGGGTTCGGGGTCGAGTGCCAAGAGAGGACTGTCGCCGATGAGAAAGATCGCCGTCTCCATGAAGGCCGGGGCGTCCCGGGCCTTCGCCAAGTCGCTCGACGCCGTCGAGGCGGTCGGCAACAGGCTGCCTCACCCGGCGACGCTCTTCGCCCTGCTCGCGGTCGCGGTCATGATCGTCTCCTGGGCGGCCGCCCAGGTCTCCACCCAGGCCGTCCACCCCGTCAGCGGGGCCGCGGTCACGGTCAAGAGCCTGATCAGCGCCGACGGCGTGCGCTGGATCTACACCAACGTCGTCCGCAACTTCGTCGGCTTCCCGCCCTTGGGATTGGTCCTCGCGGTCATGGTCGGCCTCGGGGTCGCCGAAGGGTCGGGGCTGTTCACGGTCATGATCCGGGCCCTGGTCCTGAACGCCCCCCGCCGGATCATCACGGCGTCCCTTGTCACGGCGGGCATCCTGTCCCACCTGGCTTCCGAAGCCGGCTACGTGATCCTCATCCCGCTCGGGGCCATGATCTTCCACGCATTGGGGCGGCATCCCATGGCCGGGCTGGCTGCGGCGTTCTGCGGCGTGAGCGGCGGGTTCGGGGCCAATTTCCTGATCGGTTCCGTCGACCCCATTTTGGCCGGCCTGTCGACCTCGGCGGCCCAGATCCTCGATCCCGGTTTGGTCATCAACCCCGTCGTCAACTACTATTTCATGTTCGTATCGGCCTGTCTGATCGTCGCGCTGGGGACCTGGGTCACGGAGAAGATCGTCGAGCCCCGGCTGGGCGCCTACGACGGCCCGGCCGAGAAAGCCCCCGTCGCCCAACTGACGCCGTTGGAGAAGAAAGGGCTGAGGGGGGCCGGATGGGGTCTGCTGGCGACGGTCGCACTCCTGGCCCTGACCGTCGTCCCCGGTGGGGGTATTTTCCGGAACCCCGCGGACGGCACCGTCCTCCACTCGCCGTTCTTCGACGGGATCATCGTCGGCATCCTGGTCTTCTTCTTCGTCCCCGGCCTGATCTATGGCCTCATCGTCAGGACCATCCGGAACGACAAGGACGTCGTCAAGCACGTCACGAAGTCGATGAGCGGGCTGGCCGGCTACATCGTCCTCGTCTTCTTCGCCGCCCAGTTCGTGTATTTTTTCAGCTACAGCAACGTGGGGCTGGTCGTGGCCATCCAAGGGGCGGAGGTCCTGCGGAACATCGGCCTGACGGGCGTGTGGCTTATCGTCGCCTTCGTCCTGTTGTCCGCGTTCACCAACATGTTCATGGGCAGCGCCTCGGCCAAGTGGGCCATCCTGGCCCCGGTCTTCATCCCCATGTTCATGCTCCTCGGCTACCACCCGGCGCTGACCCAGGCGGCGTTCCGCATCGGCGACTCGGTGACCAACATCATCACCCCCATGATGAGCTACTTCGCCCTCATCGTCACCTTCGCCCAGAAGTACAGCGAGCGCTACGGCATCGGGACGATCATCTCGACCATGCTGCCGTACAGCCTGGTCTTCACCGTCGCCTGGACGCTGCTGCTCGTCCTGTGGTTCATCGTCGGACTGCCCCTCGGGCCCGACGGGCCGCTCCACCTGCAGTGATGCCGTCCTCCTGGCCCAAGCGTCTCATCGACCTGGCGAGGGACCAGGGATTTCCGGATCGAGGCCCGAGGGGGCTCAGGGGCGGGGGCCGAAGAGGGCCGTGCCGATGCGGACCATCGTGGCCCCTTCCTCGACGGCCACCCGCCAGGAATTGGTCATGCCCATCGACAGGCGCCGTATCTCGGCGCCGGGGACGGCCGCGGCCTTGAGGGCCTCGAAGGCCTTGCGCGTCTCCTGGAAATAAGGCCGGGAGTCCTCGGGATCGCCCTCGAACGGACCCATGGTCATCAGGCCCAGGACCCGCAAGCGGGGGAGCGAGGCGAGGGCCCGGACGAGCGGCTCGACATCCTCGGGCATGACTCCCGCTTTCTGGGGCTCGCGGCCGCTGTTGACCTCGACGAGGACGTCCATCGTCCTTCCGGCGGCGGCGGCGCGCTTGTCGATCTCCCGGCCGAGATCGAGCGAATCAACGGTCTCGATCAGGTCGAAGATCTCGACGGCTTTCTTGGCCTTGTTCTTCTGGAGGTGCCCGATGAAGTGCCAGCGGGCCTGGCGGCCGACCGAAGCGAAGGCCTCGGCCGCCTCCTGGACGTAGTTCTCGCCGATGATCTTGATCCCCGCTTCGACGGCTTCGAGGATCTCGGCGGCGGTCCGGGTCTTGGCGGCGGCGACGAGCTCGACGCCCGGCGGCAGCTCCGCCAGGATGGCCTTGACGTTGTCGGCGATGGACATGCTCATCATCCCCATTGTAAGTCAAGAAGGGGTCAAATCTCCACTCATTAAGTTCTCCCGGGCACAGAAAGATAGGCCGGCGGAAAAAAATTTAATGAGTGGAGATTTGACCCCCTCTTCTTTGCTATAATCGCGGGGAGATGACCATCCGCGAAGAGCTGGAAAAGGCCGAGCAGAAGACGCTGTCGCCCAAGGCCTGCCTCAGCTCCCGGTCCAAGGGCCGCGTCCGGCCCGAGGCCCAGCACTCCATCCGCACGGACTTCCAGCGGGACCGCGACCGCATCATCCACTGCAAGTCCTTCCGCCGGCTCAAGCACAAGACCCAGGTCTTCCTCTCGCCCTTCGGCGACCACTACCGGACCCGCCTGACCCACTGCCTCGAGGTCTCCCAGATCGCCCGGACGATCGCCAGGGCCCTCCGCCTCAACGAGGACCTGACCGAGGCCATCGCCCTTGGCCACGACCTCGGGCACACGCCCTTCGGCCACTCCGGCGAGGAGACCCTCCGCAAGCTCCTGCCCGGCGGCTTCCACCACTCCGACCAGAGCCTGCGGGTCGTCGAGAAGCTCGAGTACGAGGGCAAGGGGCTGAATCTGACCGTCGAGGTCCGGGACGGCATCCAGAAGCACTCCAAAGGCCGGGGAGAGATCTTCGACAGCGACCTCGGGGACATGCCGTCGACACTCGAAGGCCAGATCGTCCGGGTCTCGGACGTCATCGCCTACGTCAACCACGACATCGACGACGCCCTGCGGGCCGGGATCATCAAAGAAGAGGACATCCCCCCGGCCCTCATCCGGACGCTCGGCAAGTGGCACGCGACGCGCATCGACCGCATGGTCCTCGACGTCGTCGAGGCCAGCTTGGCCACCGGGCTCGAGCGCATCGCCATGAGCGAGCGGATCATGAGGCCCGTCCTCGAGCTCCGCGAGTTCCTCTATAAGAACGTCTACTTCAACTCCGCGGCCCGCGAGGAGCTGCGCAAGACCGAGAAGATCATCAACGACCTCTTCGCCTACGTCATGAAGAGCCCCGGGGACTACGTCAAGAGCTACCCGGCGGGAGACCCGGTCGTCGTCCGGGCCGGCGACTTCATCGCCGGCATGACCGACCGCTTCGCCATGGCCCTCTATGAGCAGGTCTTCCTGCCCAAGTCCTGGCCGATCCTGTAGCGGCCGTGCGGATCGCCGGGCCGGCCCGACACGCGGACGGAGGAAGGAATGAGCCCGAACGCCACAGCCGGAGAGATCGACCGGGCCGCGCGGGGGGCCCGCGAGGCCTACGACAGCGCCCGGCAATTCCCGGCCTCCCGGCTGGCCGCGTTCCTCGAAGCCGTGGCCCTGGAGATCGAGTCCTTGGGAGAGGAGCTCCTCGAGACGGGCGACAGGGAAACGGCCCTCGGCCCCGCCCGCCTCGCCGGCGAGCGTGACCGGACCATCGGGCAGCTCCTCATGTTCGCGGCCCTTCTCCGCGAGGGCTCCTACGTCGAGGCCGTCATCGACACGGCCCGGCCGGACAGAAAGCCCGCCTCCCGGCCCGATATCCGCAAGATGCTCTTCCCTATCGGCCCCGCGGCCGTGTTCCCGGCCGGCAACTTCCCGTTCGCCTTCGGCCCGGCCGGCGGCGACACCGCCTCGGCGTTCGCCGCCGGCTGTCCGGTCGTCGTCAAGGCCCACCCCGGATATCCGTCCACCTCGGAGCTTTTCGCCCGGGCCGTCGACGGCGCGGTCCGCGCCCAGGGCTTCCCGCCCGGATTTTTCTCCCTCCTCCATGGCGACCGGGCCGAAGTCGGCCGGGCGCTCGTCAAGCACCCGGGCATCGCCGCGGTCGGATTCACCGGCTCGCTTGTGGCCGGCCGGGCGATATTCGACGCCGCGGCCGCCCGTCCGCACCCCATCCCCGTCTACGCCGAGATGGGCAGCGTCAATCCGGTCGTCCTCCTGCCCGGGGCCCTGGCCGAACGGGGCCAGGCCATCGCCGGGGAGCTGGCGGCCTCGGTGACCTTGGGCGGGGGCCAATTCTGCACCAATCCGGGCTTGGTTTTCGTCATCGAGGGCCCCGAAACGGCGCGTTTTCTGCCTGAGCTCGCCGCCCGCGTCAACGACCGCCCGCCGTGCGTCCTGCTGAGCGCCCGGATAGGGGAGGGCCTGGCCCGGGCGGTCTCGGCCACGCTGTCGAAACCGGCGGTCGCGCTCATGGCCGGCACCGGCCGGCCGGCCGGACCGGGCGGCCCCTTCCCGCCGACCGTGATGCGGACGACATCGGCCTCCTTCCGCGACGATCCCGGCCTCCAGGACGAGCATTTTGGACCCGTGACGCTGGTCGTCGTCTGCGAATCCTTGGACGACTTGTTCCGCACCCTGCCTTCGCTCCATGGGACCTTGACGGCGACCGTCCATGCCTCGGATCTGGAAAAGGACACGGCCCGCGCCCTCCTCTCGCTGCTCCGGGAAAAAGCGGGGCGCCTGATCTGGAACGGCTATCCGACGGGCGTCGAGGTCGTGCCCGCCATGCACCACGGCGGCCCTTACCCGGCGACGACCGCCCCCTGGTCGACTTCGGTCGGCGCGGCGGCCATCAAACGCTTCCTGCGTCCCGTCGCCTTCCAGAACGTCCCCCAGGCGCTTCTGCCCGAAGCCCTCCAGGACGCCAATCCGCTGGGCATCCTGCGCCTGGTCGACGGCGATTGGACCAGAAGGCCCATCTCCTGACGGCGGTCCCTATGAACGGGGACACGTACCCAGGGTACATGTCCCCAATGCCCGCCCCGTGAGTCATTTTGCTCCCGGAGGGTTTCCATGGTATCTTATGGGACTTATTCGGAGACCCGATGACCGCCGAGAAGCCCCCGCCCTTCGACCCGCTCCACGAGCGGGACCTCGGCGCTTTCACCGGCCCGGCCATCGAGCTGCGGAACATCACCAAATCCTTCAACGGCTTCAAGGCCGTCGACGACGCGAGCTTCGAGGTCATGCCCGGCGAGATCCTCGGTCTGCTCGGCCCCAACGGGGCCGGCAAGACGACCATCATCCACATGCTCGTCGGCCTGACGACGCCGACCTCGGGCTCGATCCGCATGTTCGGGCTCGACCTCGCGGCCCACCGCGAAACGATCCTCGGCCGCGTCAACTTCTCCTCGAGCTACGTCTCCATGCCCTACTCCTTGACCGTGGCCGAGTGCCTCAAAGTGTTCGCCCGGCTCTACAACGTCCGCCGCCCGGGCCCGCGGATCGACGAGCTGCTGGCCACCTTCGGGATGTCCGAGGTCAAGAACAAGCCCGTCCGCCACCTGTCGACGGGGCAGCAGACCCGGCTCAACCTGGCCAAGGCCTTCATCAACGAACCCAAGATCCTGCTGCTCGACGAACCGACGGCCAGCCTCGATCCTGACATCGCCGACAAGACGCGGACGCTGCTCGTCCAAGTCGCGGAAAAGAAGAGGACCTCCATCCTCTACACCTCTCACAACATGCAGGAGATGGAGAAGATCTCGGCCCGGGTCGTTTTCATGCACAAAGGGAAGGTCATCGCCACGGGCCGGCCGGCCGATGTCGTCCGGAAGTTCGAAGGCCACGATCTCGAGGACGCCTTTCTCAAAGTCATCCGGGGAGGCCGGGCGTGAAGCTCCACCGGGTGGCGGCCGTTTTCCTGAGGCAGATTTACCTCTACAAGAGGAGCCTGCCGCGCATCATGGAGATCCTTTACTGGCCCCTGCTCGACCTCATGCTGTGGGGCTTCATCAGCGTCTATCTCGCCCGCTACCAGGCCGGTCTGCCGAACTTCGTGGCCTTCTTCCTCGGGGCCCTCATCCTTTGGGACATCCTGTTCCGGTCCCAGCTCGGCATCTCGGTCTCGTTCCTCGAGGACGTCTGGGCCCGGAACTTCCTGAACCTGTTCGTCAGCCCGCTCAAGCCCAGCGAGTACCTCCTGGCCCTGATGCTCGTCAGCTCCTTCAAGATCGTCCTGGCCGGGGCGGTCATGTCGCTGCTGGCCTGGGCCTTCTATTCCTTCAACATCTTCCTGATCGGCATCTCTCTCATCCCGTTCATCATCAACCTCGTCGCCCTGGGCTGGTCGATCGGCATCTTCACGACCTCGCTGATCCTCAGATTCGGCCAGCAGGCCGAGATCCTGGCCTGGGGCATCGCCATCCTCTTCCAGCCGGTGTCGGCCGTTTTCTACCCGGTCTCCGTCCTGCCGCCCTTCCTCCGGGTCCTGGCCCGCGGCGTGCCGTCTTCCTACGTTTTTGAAGGCATGCGGGAGGTCATCACCAGCGGCGGCTTCCCGTTACAAAAGCTCCTCTGGGCGACGGGGCTCAACATCCTCTATCTGGCCGCCGTCTTCGCCATCTTTTACCGCATTTTCAGGACGGTCAAGAAGAAAGGCCTGCTGGCCCGGATCGGCGAATAGGCGGCGCACCGGCCCCCTTTCGCGCGCCCGTCGTTCGTGCTATCATGCCCCCTCTTGGAACCTGATCCCACCCATCCCAACGAAGGAGCGATAGCTGATGGCCAAGACCGATGACCTTCGCAAGATCGCGAGCCGGCTTCGCGTCCATTCCCTGCGAATGACCACGACCGCCGGCTCCGGACATCCCACCACCTGCCTTTCGGCGGCCGACCTGACCGCCTGCCTGTTCTTCGGCGAGATGCGCTGGAACACCCGGAACCCCGGCGACCCGGCCAACGACGAGTTCGTCCTGTCCAAAGGGCACGCCGCCCCGCTCCTCTGGGCGGTCTACGCCGAGGCGGGCGTCATCCCGATGAAGGACCTGATGGACCTGAGGAAGATCTCGAGCGACCTCGAAGGCCACCCGACACCCCGCATGAAATGGGTCAAGGCGGCCACCGGGTCGCTCGGCCAGGGGCTTTCGGTCGGGGTCGGCATGGCCCTGGCCCAGCGGCTCGACAAGTCCCCGGCCCGGACCTTCGTCCTGTTGGGCGACGGGGAGTGCGCGGAAGGCGCGGTCTGGGAAGCGGCCGCCTCCGCCGCGAATTGGCGCCTGCGGAACCTTTGCGCCGTCGTCGACGTCAACCGGCTCGGGCAGTCCGATCCCACCATGCACCAGCACGACCTCGGGGCCCTGGCCCGCAAGTTCAGGGCTTTCGGCTGGGAGGCGGCGGTCGTCGACGGACACAAGGTCGACAAGATCCTCGAAGCCCTGGGGAAAGCCGGGAAGAAGGGCAGGCCGACCGCGATCCTGGCCAAGACGTTCAAGGGCAAGGGCGTCTCCTTTATCGAGAACCGCGACGGCTGGCACGGCAAACCCCTCAAAGCCGACGAGCTGGCCAAGGCCATCGAGGAGATCGGCTGCCTTCCCGACGTCGACGCCCGCAAGCTCATCCGCAAGCCGAGGCCCTTCAAGGCCCGCCGCAGGCCCGCCGCTCTCGACTTCCCGAGGACGGTCTACAAGGAGAAGACGGCCACCCGCCTGGCCTACGGCAACGCCCTGCTCAGCCTGGGCAAAGTTAATCCCTCGGTCGTCGTCCTCGACGGCGACGTCAAGAACTCGACCTACGCCGACAAGTTCTTCGAGGCCTTTCCCGAACGCTCCCTGCAGTCCTACATCGCCGAGCAGAACATGGTCGGCGTGGGCATGGGCCTGGCGGCCAAGGGCTACCTGCCGTTCATGGCCAGCTTCGCCGCCTTCCTGACCCGGGCTCACGACCAAATCCGGATGGCCGCCTACTCCTTCTCCAACATCAAGCTCTGCGGCTCCCACGTCGGGGTCAGCATCGGCGAGGACGGCCCGTCCCAGATGGGCCTGGAGGACCTGGCCATGTTCCGGCCCATCCCCGGGTGTCTCGTCCTCTACCCGAGCGACGCGGTCTCGGCCGAGGCCTGTGTGGCGACCATGGCCGCCCACGCGGGGATGGCCTACATCCGGACGACGAGACCGGCGACGCCCATCCTCTACGGCCCGGGCGAGCCCTTCCCGGCCGGCGGGTCCAAGGTCCTCCGCAAAAACGAAAGCGACGCGGTCACCGTCATCGCCGCGGGGATCACCGTCCACGAGGCCCTCAAAGCCTGGGACGCGCTGGCCAAAGAGGGCCTCGGCTTCCGGCTCATCGACGCCTACTCGGTCGAGCCGCTGGACGGGGAGGCCATCCGGCGCGAGGTCGCCGAAACCGGCGGCAAGGCGATCGTCGTCGAAGACCACTTCCCGGGCGGCGGCCTCGGCGATGCCGTGGCCCAGGCCCTGGCCGGGCGAGCCGTGTTGAGGCACCTCTGCGTCCGCGAGCTGCCGCGCTCGGGGAAACCCGACGAGCTGCTGGAGAGGTACGGGATAAGCGCCGGGCACATCGCCCGGGCCGTCAAGGAGCTGCTCGCGAGGTGAGCGAGGACGGGCGAAGCCCTCTCCAGGCCAGGCCGGGACGCGGCGGTCTGTCATGGTGAAAAAGCCAAAGCTCGTTCCGATCGTCCTGGCGGCTCTTCTGATCCCGGCCGCCGTCCGGACCCTTGCTTTCCAGTCCGGGCCGGGACCGGCCGCGGAGACGCTCAGGGGCACCGTCGTTTACGTCTACGACGGGGATACGATCAGGGTCCGGCTAAACGACGGGGGAGGGGACAGAAAGGTCCGGCTCATCGGCGTGGATTGCCCGGAGCTCGACGACGACCGCGAGGCGGTCCGCTTCCTGGCCTTCGCCGCCAGAAGGTTCACCCATACCCGGCTGATCCAGCAACGGGTCGGCCTGATCCCCGGTCCGGAAAACGAGGACGCCTACGGCCGCCTGCTGGCGTTCGTCGAGATGGAGGACGGGACGATCTTCAACGAGACCCTCGTCCGGGAGGGCTTCGCTTGGGCGTACCTCAAATTCCCATTCGACGAGAGCCTGAGGAAGAGACTCAAGGCCGCGGAGTCCGAAGCCCGGCGGGCCGGCCGCGGATTGTGGCGAAAAGAGCCCTACCCTGTCATCGAACCCGGCGAAGCCGGTTCCCGGATGGGCGAGATCGTCACCGTGCGCTTCCGGTGCGCCCGCTCTTCCGACCGCAGCCGCCTGCGCATCCTGGCGGCCGAAGGGGGCGGGTTCGAGGCGGTCATCCCGGCCGCGGTCCTCAAGGGCCTGCCGGGCTCCCTCGAGTTCAAGGGCCGGACCCTCGAGGCGACCGGCTTGGTCGAGGAGTTCCGGGGCCGCCCCCAGATCATGATCGGCGTCCCGAGCCAGCTCCGTGACGCCTCGATCGAAAATCGCGGGCTTGACAGCGCCCCCGCTATTGTTTACAATGTAATACATAAATAGCGGGAGGTGTCAAATGAGCACAGCGATGTCCGTGAGGCTGCCCAAGGACCTTGCCGAAAAGCTCGACAGCATCGCCAGGGAGACGGAGAGGCCGCGTTCGTTCATCATCCAAAAGGCCCTGGAGTCCTACATCGAAGATTATGCGGACCTGCAGGTGGCTCTCGATCGTCTCCATGACAAGACCGATCCTGTCGTTTCCGGCAAGGAATTGAGGAAGTCTCTTGGACTATAGTGTCGTCTATAAAAAATCGGTCCATCGGGATCTCCGCAAGCTGTCAAAGCCGGAAGCCCGGCGCGTTCTCGACCGGATCGAAAATAAGCTGTCGAGTAACCCCGAATCCAACCCGGTCCTCAAAGGGCCATTCGCCGGGCTTCGCAAGTTCCGGGTCGGGGAATACCGGGTCATCTACGCGATATTGGGCGCGGATGTTCTCATCTTGAGGATCGGACACAGGAAGGACGTCTATGAAAGCGAGATCTGACAAGGGCTCCGGCGTCAACGCGATACGCGGCGCGATCGAGGCCGTCGTCGGGCGGGAGAACGCCTTCTCCGACCCGGAAAAGTCCTGCGATTACGGCCACGACGAATTCTCCCTGCGCGAGATCGCCTGCGAGCCCGAGCTCGTCGTCAAGCCGGGGAGCGCCGCGGAGGTCGCCGAGGTCATCAAGATCGCCGGCGCTCATGGCGTGCCCGTAACCCCCCGAGGAGGCGCGACCGGCCTCTGCGGCGGCTGCGTGCCCGTCTGCGGGGGGCTCGTGCTGTCCCTCGAGCGCCTGGACCGGGTCCTGGAGATCGACGCCGACAACCAGATGGCGGTCACGGAAGCGGGCGTTCGTCTGTCAGCGTTTTCCAAAGCGGTCGAGGAGGGGGGCCTCTACTTCCCGCCCCACCCCGGCGACGAGAGCGCCATGATGGGCGGCCTGGTGGCCACCAACGCCGGCGGCAGCCGGGCCGTCAAGTACGGCACGATCCGCAACTATGTCCGGGGCCTCGAGGTCGTCACCCCGACGGGCGACATCCTCCGGCTCGGCGGCAAGCTCGAGAAGAGCAGCACGGGCTATAACCTCATGCATCTGTTCATCGGCTCCGAGGGCACGCTCGGCGTCGTCACCAAGGCCACGATCCACCTCATCACCCGGCCCTCGGCCATGCGCTCGATCGTCGTCCCCTTCGAAACCCTCGAGCCGGCCCTCGAGACCGTTCCCCTGATCATGAAGAGGGGCGTCGTCCCGCTGGCCGTCGAGTTCCTCGAGATCGAGCCCATCACCCTGACCGAGGCCCATATCCGGAAGAAATGGCCGACCAAGCTGGGCACGACCCATCTCCTGGTCATCCTCGACGCCGCGACCGAGGAGGAAATGGACCGTCTGTCGGAGGCCGTGGCCGAGGTCTGCGTCGGGAAAGGGGCCCTCGACATCTTCATCGCCGACACGCCGAGCAAGCAGGAGGAGGTCCTGGCCATCCGCTCCAAGATCTACGACGCCATCAAGGCCGGGACGGTCGAGATCCTGGATATCGCCGTGCCCCGGGCCGAGGTCGCCGGACATGTCCGCAAGGTCCGGGAAGTTGCCGCCCGGTACGGGATGTGGCTGCCGACCTTCGGCCACGCCGCCGACGGCAATGTCCACACGCACATCATGAAGGCCCGCTACGAGGGCGGACAAATGGTGCCCGTCCCCGAGAGCGAATGGCGGGACAAGGCCGACCAGGTCCGCGAGGAGCTCTTTCGCGATTGCCGGGAGCGCGGCGGGGTCATCTCGGGCGAGCACGGCATCGGCCTGGTCAAGAAGCCGTATCTGTCGCTGGTCCTCGACGAGCGGCAGATCGAGCTCATGCGGGGGATCAAGAAGGTCTTCGATCCCCGCGGCATCATGAACCCCGGAAAGATCTTCGACTGACGCCGCTGCGTCATCTCCTCGCGGCCTCCCAACGGGGCCTTGCAACGGCGGGGCGTTAGTGCTATAGATAAGGCGTCGGGGCATGAAAAATCCAATCGTCTAGGGGGTCAAGCATGGCTGAGCGCGTCACGGAGATCTACGTCATCCTGGAGAACAAACCGTCCCAGCTGGGGGACCTTTGCAGCTTCCTGGCCGAGAACGACATCAACATCGAGGCCATCGGCGTCTTCCACGACACCGCCAAGTTCTGCGTCCAGAACCTCAACAAGGCCGTCAAGCTCCTGGGCAAGCTCAACTACACGACGGAGCTTCGCGACGTCCTCAAGGTCGACATCGAGAACCGGCCCGGCGCCCTGGCCGAGCTGACGACCAAGCTCGGCGACGAGGGCATCAACATCGAGTACTGCTACGGGACGCTGGCCCGCAAGGGGAGCGCCGTTTCGGTCATCATGGACGTTTCGAACATCGAACGGGCCCTCCAGGTCCTCGGGGAATGACGCCCGGCGAGCGTCGGCGAGCGGCCCATGCTTGACCGCTATGACCTCGCCGTCGTCGGCGGCGGGGCCGCGGGCCTCGTGGCTGCCGTGAGCGCCGCCCGGCGCGGGGCTTCGGTCGCCGTCCTCGAGAGGATGCCGCGCCCCGGGAAAAAGATCCTGGCGACCGGGGGCGGCCGCTGTAACCTTCTCAACGAGCGGCTGTCGCCCGAGGATTTCACCTCGACCATGCCGGCCCTCGTGGCTTCCGTGCTGGAGCGGTTCGGCCTCGAGGACATCCGGGCCTTCTTCCAGGGCCTCGGTCTGGAGATGACCAGCGACGAGTCCGGGCGCGTCTTTCCGGCCACCAATCAGGCCTCATCGGTCCTCAGGGTCCTGGAGATCGAGATCGGCCGGCTTGGCGTGGCCGTCCTGACGGGTTTCGACGCCGACGCACTGGCGTCGGGCGCCAAGGGTTTCTCCGTCGTTTCCGAGAGCGGGCGCAAGATCGAGGCTCGGGCCGTCATCCTGGCCGGCGGAGGAAGGGCCTACCCCGCCCTGGGCTCGAACGGCGGTTGCTACGGTCTCGCCGAGCGAATGGGGCACAAGATCGTCCTCCCCGTCCCGAGCGCGGTGCCTCTTGTCGTCAGGGACCCCATGTGCCATCTCCTCCAGGGACAGAAGGTCCGGGTCCTGGCGACCGGGCTGGTCGGCGGCCGGGTCACCCGGTCGGCCGAGGGAGAACTCCTGTTCACGCAGTACGGGTTGTCGGGAACGGCCGTGATCGACATCAGCGAGGGCCTGTCGGTGGCCGTCAACCGGGAGGGAAGGAGGGACGCGGCCGTCCTGGTCGACCTCGTTCCCTTCATGCCGGAAGAACGGTTGTCCGCGGAGTGCCTCAGAAGATTGAACGCGGGATGGGCGGCCAAGGACCTCACGGCCGGGCTCCTGCCCGATAAATTCTCGCTGGTCGCCCCGCAGGTCCTCAAGGAAGCCGGCCTTCGCGGCGAAACAGCGGACCCGGCGAAAGCGTGCCGGGCCCTGGCTTCGGCGCTCAAAGCGAAAAGGTTCGCCGTCTCCGGGACGCGAGGATGGAACGAGGCCGAGTTCACTTCGGGCGGCGTGGACGCCCGGGAAGTCAAGCCGCGGACTCTCGGCTCGCAGCTCCGCAAGGGGCTATATTTCGCGGGGGAGATCCTGGACGTTCAGGGCGGCCGCGGCGGGTACAACCTCGCTTGGGCCTGGGCCTCGGGCTTCGTGGCCGGCTTAGGCGAGTGAGCCCGGGCCGGGGCCGGTCCGCGGACAGGACATCGATCAAGGCGTTGTGCATGGACGAGAGAACCAAAGCGATCCCGGCCCTCTTGACGGCGATCTTCCTGGCGGCTTCGTGCGCCCCCCCCGCCGATAAAGCCACGCTGCCGAACGCCCGGCACGATCTTGTCTTCGACTCGTTGGCCGGGACCTGGGACGAAGGCGTCCCTCTGGGGAACGGCATCGTCGGGGCCCTGATCTGGAAAAAGGGCGACGCCCTGCGCCTGTCCCTCGACCGGGCCGACCTCTGGGACCTGCGGCCCGTTCCCGAGTTCTCGCGCCCCGAGTTCCGGTTCGACTGGGTCCGGGGCCAGGTCCTGAAGAAGGACTACGGGCCGGTCCATGAGATGGGAGACGTTCCCTACGATCGCGATCCGGCCCCGACCAAGATCCCGGCCGCGGCCTTGGAGTTCGATATCGGAGCTTTCGGGCCGGTCGAGTCCGTTCGCCTCTCGGTCCGGGACGCCCTCTGTGAGGTGATCTGGGAGAGCGGCCCGCGGCTTCTGGCCTTCGTCCACGCCACCGAGCCGGTTGGCTGGTTCAGGTTCGAAGGGCTGCCGGGGCCCCTGGCGCCCCGGGTCGTGCCGCCGGCCTACGCCGCGGAGGTCCCGCCCGGCGATGCGGACCGTAACGCCCTGACCGGAAAGACCCTGGCCGCCCTCGGCTATCCGGCCCCGGAGATCGCGGGCGGGGACGCGTCGATCCGTTACCACCAGGAAGGGTGGGGCGGGATGAGCTACGACGTCGCCGTCGAGTGGACGAGCCCGGCGGCCGGGACCCTGGTCGGAGCCTGGAGCGCGAGCTCCGCCTATCCCGACTGGGACGGGCAAGGGCCGGGGTTCGTCAGCCCGTCCTCTTACGCCCCCCACTCTGTGGCCGAAGCGCTCGGCCGCTCGCTGGCCGCCGATATTTCCTCGCACAAGACCTGGTGGAAGGAGTACTGGTCCAGGTCGACCCTCCGCCTTCCCGACCCCGTCCTCGAGAAACAGTGGTATCTCG
Organism: Candidatus Aminicenantota bacterium; assembly: GCA_016867635.1. Lineage (GTDB taxonomy): Bacteria > Acidobacteriota > Aminicenantia > Aminicenantales > Saccharicenantaceae > RBG-16-66-30. The sequence continues at coordinate 39,034 of VGJC01000006.1, forward strand.
AAACCTACAAGTTCGGCGCGGCCTCCCGCCGCGGGGCCCCGCCCATCACCCTCCAGGCGGTCTGGACGGCCGACGACGGGAACCTGCCGCCTTGGAAAGGGGATTTTCACAACGACCTAAACACCCAGCTCAGCTACTGGCCCTGCTACAGCGGCAACCGCCTCGAGGACGGGCTGGCGTTCCTCGACTGGCTGTGGGCCATCAAACCCCGCAATGAGGATTATACGAGGCGCTACTTCGGGATCGAAGGCCTGAACGTCCCCGGCGTCGCGACGCTCGACGGCTCGCCCATGGGAGGCTGGATCCAGTATTCGCTCGGGCCGACGGTCTCGGCCTGGCTGGCCCACCATTTCGACCTCCATTGGAAGTTCAGCCGGGACAGGGACTTTCTCGAGCGACGGGCCTATCCCTACCTCAAAGGCGTGGCCGGGTTCCTCGACGGCCTGGCCGAGCGCCGGCCGGACGGGAAGAGGAAGCTCCCGTTGAGCTCGAGCCCGGAGATCCACGACAACCGGCTCGAGGCCTGGTTCACGGAGACGACCAACTTCGACCTGGCCCTCATCCGCTGGCTGTACGGGGCGGCTTCCGAGATGGCCGCCGAGCTCGGGCTGGAGGAGGAGGCCGGGCGTTGGAGGCGCATCCTCGACGAATGGCCGGACCTGGCCCTCGACCCCGACGACGGACGGCTTCTGGTCGCGCCCGGCCATCCGCTCGAGGCCTCCCACCGGCACTTCTCCCACCTCATGGCCATCCATCCTCTGGGCCTCGTGGACCCGAGCGGGGGAGAGGCCGACCGCCGGACGATCCGGGCGGCCCTCCACGAGCTCGACCGGCTGCACCCCGACTGGTGGTGCGGGTACTCCTACAGCTGGCTCGGGAATCTCGCGGCCAGGGCCATGGACGGCGCCAAGGCGGCCTGGGCGTTGAGGGTCTTCGCCGAATGCTTCTGCCTGCCCAACAGCTTCCATGTGAACGGTGACCAGTGCCGGAAGGGCCATTCCCAGTTCACTTACAGGCCGTTCACCCTGGAAGGCAACTTCGCCTTCGCGGCGGCCGTCCAGGAGATGCTTCTCCAGAGCCATGCCGACGTCGTCCGGGTGTTCCCGGCCGTTCCCGCGTACTGGGACGATATCGCCTTCGACTCCCTCCGGGCCCGGGGCGCGTTCCTCGTCTCGGCCGAAAAGAGGGGAGGTTCCGTCCGGAAGGTCGAAGTGACGGCCGAAAAGGGCGGGCTGCTGCGGTTGGAAGCTCCGTTCCGCGAGGCCTCCTACGCGATCTCAGGGGTGGGGAAGGACCGGGTCCGTGTCGAGGGGCGGCGGCTCGAGGCCGAGATGCGCCCGGGAGAGACCCTCGTCCTGAAGGCGCGCTGACCGTCTCGGAGCGGCCGTCGCCGGTTCAAGCCGGCCCCGGGCGACCCGAGCCCATGACGGGGCACAGCCGGTCGAAGGACCTATAAAAACTCTTCGGCCTTGGCCTTGCCCGTCTTGCCGCGGATGGCGATGATCTCCGTGGCCAGCTCCTCGATGGGCTTGTTGGTCACGTTGATGACCGCCCACCCGGGGTGCTGGCAATAAAAACGGCGGGCGTTCATCAGCTCCAGCCGGACCTGTTCCGGGTCGGCGTATTCCCCGGCCGCGCCATGGAGGTATTCGGACCGCGCCCGGCGCAGCTCGGCCAGCTGCCGGGCGTTCGTGTCCAGGCAGAAGACCTTCCCGGGGGGGAGCTTCGACAGGCTGGCCGGCGGCTCCTGGTGGAGTGTGACGGGGACGTTGGACACGAACCAGCCTTTGAAAGCCAGATAGATGCTGAGCGGGGTCTTGAAGGTCCGGGAAACGCCCAGCAGGACGATCTCCGCCTTGCGGATGTCCTCGAGGCGCTGCCCGTCGTCGTGCTTGATGGCGAATTCCATGGTCTCGATGCGGCGGAAATAGGACTTGTTGAGCTTGGTGAACAAGCCGGGCTTCTCGGAAGGGGAGGCGGCCAGGGTTTCCGTGAGTCGCGCCAGAAGAGGTCCCATCAGGTCGATCGTCTCGACGTTGTGATCGCGGCCGAGGTTGACCATCGCTTCCCGGACGGCGTCCGTGACGATGGTGTGGACGATGAACCCCCCGGCCTGGGCCGCTTCCCGGAC